>CAYFJO010000004.1:42780-68449 GCA_964343305.1 uncultured Pirellulaceae bacterium
ATGAACTTACGACTTCTCAGCAAACTGCTCGGCACGGTAGCCATGCTCATTGGCGGTTCGATGGTGGCTTGTCTGCCTTGGGCGTTTCCGGCTTTAGGCTACCGGGCGAAAGATTCTATTCCCGTCTATGGCTTTGAATCCGCGGGATTCTCGGCGCTGCTGGTCAGCGTGCTGATCTGCTTTGCCGTCGGCGGACTGCTGATGTGGGTTGGCAAAGGCAGCGAAGGAAAGTTGTTTCGCAAAGAAGCGATGGCCATTGTCGGGTTGAGCTGGGTGATGGCGACCGTGTTGGGGGCGCTGCCGTTCTATTTTTGCCAGGTGAAATACACAACGACTGTGCGGCTGTTTGGTGAGACGAGTAAGACGGCCGAGGTGTTTGACTTCCAAGCTTGGAACCAGCATTGGAAGACGAAGGAACTGACAGACGATCAACGGCAGGTCTTAATGGCACTCGCCGATGACGACGTCGGTGCACTGGGTTTGTCGCCTACCCAACTGGCAACACAATTCGAGAAACGTGGCGTCGAGCCAATCGGCGTTCTCGACAAACTTGCCGCGAGCGATCCCGATTGGCAGGCCGTGATCGTGTTTCCAAATTCCGACAAAAGAGCCCCTGCGGATCGAACAGGAAATTTTCGCTTTCGTCAAGTGCCGATGGGAATCACCGATTGTCTGTTCGAATCTCAATCGGGGTTTAGCACGACCGGTGCCACGGTCATCGCAGACTTAGAAGATCCGAAACTGGTGCCGCATTGCATTTTGTTTTGGCGCAGCGTAACGCATTTTCTCGGCGGGTTGGGCATTATCGTTCTGTTTGTCGTGATCCTTGGCCAAGGCTCGGCAGGAAAAGCGTTGATGCGTGCCGAAATGCCGGGACCCACCAAAGAAGGAACGACGGCCCGTATGCAGCACACGGCGTGGTTGTTCGCGGCGATGTACTGCGCCCTGAATGCCGTTTTGGCAATCATCCTCTGGGTGCATCCCGACATGACACTGTTCGACGCGTTGTGCCACGCATTTGGAACCATGGCCACTGGCGGCTTCAGCACTCGCAACTCCAGCGTCGGTGGATTCGACAGTGCGTACATCGACTACGTGATCACCGCTTTCATGATCCTGGCGGGTACAAATTTCACACTGCTGTATTTGGTGCTGGTGCTGCGTCAGCCGTGGAAACTGTTGCAGGACACCGAGTGGCGGACGTACATGGGATTGATCTTGTCGGTGACAGTGTTCGTCGTCGTGCTGGGCACGATGGGCAAACCCGGTTTTTCCAACATCACCGATGCCATTCGATACGGCATTTTTCAGGTAGTGGCGATCATCACGACCACAGGCTATGGCACAAACGATTTCGATCGTTGGGACGATTTTGGACGAGCGTCGTTGTTAATCCTGATGTTCGTCGGCGGCTGTGCCGGCAGCACAGGCGGCGGCATGAAAGTGATTCGCCATTTGATGTTCGTCAAAATCCTGCGGCTGGAAATGGAACAGTCCTTCCATCCGCGAGTCGTGCGCCCGTTGCGGGTTGGTGGCGAACCGGTTGTGGATCCCGAACTGCGCAAGAACATACTCGTCTACTTCGCGCTGATTCTGATCATTTTCGTTTTAAGCTGGTTGTTTGTGGTGACGACCGAACCGGATACAACTTGGGGTCCAAGCGAAGAGCATCAATCGCACAAGTTGCTGGACAGTGCGAGTGCCGTGGCCGCGTCATTGAACAACATCGGCCCCGGTCTCGGCATCGTTGGCGCGTCGAAGAATTACGCTTTCTTCAGTCCGCTCAACAAAATCCTCTTCGTGTGGCTCATGATGATCGGCCGGCTGGAAATTTTTGCGATTCTGGTGTTGTTTATCCCTGGATTCTGGCGCGATCGATGACACGATTCAAATCTCAACTGGGCTCTGAATTTCCGCGCTGCGTGCCACGGCTTCGGTGAATTCCATATATCGCACTCCAGTTGCAAAGTCCGTCAGCCGAACTTCTTCAATGCCGCGTATCGCGTTGATGAATTCCTCTTCGACGCGCCAGCCGCCGGCTTTTTCATCCGGAATCGACACTTCCACGAATTCACGATCGTTCTTCTTCGCGGCGAACAGCTTGTCGTCCGGAGTCAAAACGTATTTCAACGTTCCTTCACTGCCGTACAGGTGGATCTGATTGCCGGGACCGTGATGCATGACTCCACTCAAGTGGTAAAGGCCGCGAGCGCCGTTGGGCAATTCGGTCAGGATGCGAACGATATCTGGCGTGCCGACTTCACGCGGCTTGCTTGATTCGACATCCGGGCGGATCGGTGTAAAAGAATGCGTTTGTGCCAGGACCCGAACCGGGTCCGGCACCCAACGAATCAGTGCTTCGTGCAGAATTCCCATCGCCAGCATGTTCATGCCGCTCAGTTCCGCGTCTTGTCGCCAGTGAATGGGTGCACTCGCATCGGCAACTGAGTTGTTCGTGCCCAACACGACGACCTCGCGCAGCTCGCCGATGAAACCGTCGTTGAGCATTTCCTTGAGAACTGTCCCCGCACGAAAACCGAACGGACTGGGTACGATTTGCGTGGTGAGGTTTGGGTGCTTCTCGCTGGCCGCGAGCATCTCGTTCGCTTCCGTTGCGTTTCGCGCCATGCGAGCTTCGGTCAGGACGTGCTTGCCCGCATCGAGAGCCGCGAGTGTGATGGGGCAGTGCAAATATGGCCACGTGCCAATGACAACGGCGTCGATGTCCGGATCGGCGACAAGGTCGTCCCATTTTTCGAACGTTTTGGCGATGCCGAATTCATCGGCCGCGGCTTTGGTCGATTCGGGGCGGCGATTGCATACGCCCGCGATCTCGACTCTTGGGCAAGCTCGCAATCCAGGAACATGTCTCAGTCGGGTGTTCGCTCCAAGTCCGACGATCCCTACTCGTATTTGATCCATGGGTTCCTCGCAAAGTTAGGCGACTATTTCAAAACTTGAATTCGTCGATGTTGTCGTTGTTAAAGATCAGCGGCGGGCCGAGGATGACTTCGTCCTTGGTCACTTCGATGTTTTTGAGTCTGCCCATGTCGTACCTGCCTGGTTTCAGGCCATCTTCGTGCAGGCGTTTTGCGACATGAACCGACAAGTAGCCGAGTGCAACCGCATCCCACAACACGAACTCTTTCACCGTGTCGTCCTTGACGTATTCACGCATCAAGCTTGGCAGGCTTAGACCGGTGACGTAAATCTCGTTTGCTCTTTCGATGTCACGAACGGCCCGTGCCGCGGCGGGCAAAGCCACGGACGTCAGCCCCCAGATGCCGCGCAGGTCGTCGTGCGCGGACAACGCTTCGGCCGTTTGCACTTGAGCTTTGCGTTGATCTTCGCCGGGATAGAGAATCGGCACGAGTTCGCAATCGGGATGGTCGGCTTCCAAATGCGTCTTCATCAACTCGATCCAAGTGTTTTGGTTCGACGCCGTTGGTGTGCCACTGACAATTAAGTATTTGCCCTTCAACTTGCCATCTTCGCCCGCGCCGCGTGCCATCGCATCGACCAGCGATTTAGCGAGCGCTTCATTCGGCGCTTGATTGACGAAAACCGTCCGATTCGACTTTTCGGCATTTGCGTCCGTGTCCCACGTTAATACGGTTACGCCAGACGATTTGGCATTGGCCAACGTTTTTGAGATCCCGTCCGGGTCGTTCGGTGCGACGGCGATCACGTCGAAACCCTGCGAGACCCAGCCGTTGATCATTTGACTTTGTTCCGTCGAACTGGCTTGCGTCGGGCCATCGTAAACGAGCGTGACGTCTAGCTCTTCGGCGCCTTGTTGCGTGGCATCGAAATAGCTGATGCCGACCAACTTGGGCATCATGCCAATTCGCAGTTTGCCGTTATCCGCTGACTGGCCGCATCCGGCAATGAAAAATGAACAGATTAAGATTCCAAGCCAACTATTTTTCATCGTCGCCACGCTCCAAATGTTCGTCTACGATCGCCAATCGCTGGTTCGAAACGGCCACGACAATCAGCAGCAATCCGATGACGATCAATCGCACTTTGCCGGTGACGAAGCCGCCGAGGTTTTGCAGTCCAATGTCCATGTTTGCCAACACTGCGAGTCCGAGCAGCGTCTTGGGAATGCTCCCTCGACCGCCGGTGATCAGCGTGCCGCCGACCACAACGCAGGCAATCGCCTTCAATTCGATTCCACGATGGGCATCGATCACGGCTCCGTCGGTCATAGTATAGATGACCGCCAACAGCGCCGAAACCAAACCGCTCGCCGTATACAACCACCACTGCGTGCGACGGACAGGCACGGCGGCGAATCGGGCGGCCACGGGATTGTCGCCGATCGCGTAACACCAGCGGCCAAACGTCGTGTAATGAACCACGAGGCACGCCACCAGAAACACCTCGGCCAGCAACCAGTACTCGCTGGCGACACCGCCGATTTCACTCCAGCCCAAAGACGCCTCCGCAAAATCGGTGATGTTCTGAGCACTGGCCAACGCCATCGACAGTCCCGCGTAGGCGGCCATCGTCGCCAACGTCGCAACCAGTGGCGATAATCCAATTGCCACGAGTCCACCGTTGAACGCACCCGCACACAGTCCGGTTGCGATGGCCGCGAGCGCGGCAATATTGGCCGGAACTCCAGCGTGCCAAAGCAAACCCATCACGACGCTGCACAAACTGATCATCGATCCGACCGACAGGTCGATTCCGCCGGTCAAAATGATCGCCGTCATGACGATCGCCAGCGTTCCGACACGAGCCCACGGAATCCACACCAATCCCAACGTCCCAATGCGTCGTGGATCAATCTGTGAAAACATCAATCCGAGTGCGACGACCAGCAACAGCCACGGCAACAGCGAAGCGATCCTTTGTCGTCGGGTCGATTGTCTCACGAATCACGTCTCCGCAGCGCGAGGTCACACAACACGGCGGCCAGAATCAGTCCGCCCGCAACCAACTCGACATATCGCCCAGACACGTGCCAATGGACGAGCGCCGTTTCAACCAGTCGAAACAGAATCGCACCGAGTACGATGCCAGCAACTGTGCCACGTCCGCCCGAAATACTGACACCGCCGACTACCGCGATGGCAATGGCGTTTAATTCCCAGCCAACTCCTAGCTGAGCATTCATGTTGCCTCGCAATCCGAGTTCCAGCACCGCGGCGATTCCAACGAGCAGGCCGCTCAGCCCAAACGCCAACAACCAGACGCGCCCATGCGAGATACCCACCAACCGCGATGCCGAAAGACTGGATCCGATTGCATAGAAATGCCGGCCCAACCGCGTGTGCGAAAACAACAAATACATGGCCACGATGACGAGAGCGACAATGAGAATGGCACCGTGAATCGCACTCGATGAGCTTTTGATCAACGACGTGAATGACGAAGGCAAACTTGCGAGATCGTTCGCGAGTCGAAGTTCAATGACGAGTCCGCGATAGACGCTCATCATGCCCAGCGTGACGACAATCGGATGCACTCGGCCCACGAGTGACACCGCACCGTTGATCAAACCACCAGCGACACCGACTCCGGCGGCAACGAAGACCGCCAAAGGAATTGACAAAGCGGGCGCGATCGGAAGCTGCAAAACCATTCCAGCGCAGACCGCCGCCAACGCCAGCAACGATCCGATGGAAATGTCGATTCCGCCAGCGATGATGACAATCGCCGCCGCCATGCCGATCATGACCCACAGTGCCGTTTCGGCCAGCCAGTCCGAAAAAACACTTGTCGCGCCGGTAGCCGTTTCGTTTTGGCCCAATCCCCAGCCAGATGCGAGAAGCGAAATTGCCAGCAGTATTACCACGGCCAGCAATCCGAATTCGCCGCGTGGAAGTTGTCGACTTCGCCATCGCCGAGATTCGTCGTCGGCTTCGTTGCTCGATTCAACCGGCAGCGCAACACTGGCAATTTCCGTTGCTGATGCCGAGCTGGCATCGAATTCGCCGGCAATCTCGCCAGCCCGCATGACGACGATTCGATCCGAGTGTTGCATGACTTCGGGCAACTCGCTGCTGATCATCACCACCGCACAGTCTTGCCCGGCGATCTGCCGCAACAATCGATGAATCTCGGCTTTCGCGCCAATGTCAACGCCACGCGTGGGTTCGTCCAAAATCAAAACCTTCGGCTCGGTCAAAAGCCACCGTCCAAGCACGGCCTTCTGCTGGTTTCCGCCAGAGAGTTGATTGATCGGTTGATCGACGGAGCGCAGTCGAATGGCGAGTTGCTCGCTCGTGTCGCGAACGTTTGCCAATTCGGCGCTGCGATCGATGACGGCGGCTTTCGAAATCTGGTTGAGCGCCGACAGCACGACATTCGCTTTGACGCTCAATCCCGGAAACAATCCTTGCCGCAGCCGGTCTTCGGGCAAATAGGCGATTCCGTTTGCAACCGCGGTTTGTGGATGGCGGAATGAAACAGTTTGTCCATTGAGGCAAATCGTTCCCGCCTGACGTTGTCGAAGTCCGAACAGGGTTTGGGCAAACTCACTGCGACCCGCCCCGATCAAACCATAGATGCCAACGACTTCGCCGGCCCACGCGTCGAAGTTGACGTCGCGAATCGTGCCCGACACGTCGGATAGATTTCGCACCGAGATTCGAGGTTCTTCAGCAGCCCGGCTGTTCGAAACCGCCGGGCTGCTCGATGCGTCAATCGTCCGCCCGACCATCGCCTCGATCAACGAGTCCGGCGTTACATCGTCGCACCGTTTGGTCCAGACCCTTCGCCCGTCGCGCAGAACAGTGATTCGATCCGCCAGCCGAAAGATCTCTTCCTGCCGATGAGAAATGTAGATCACGCCCGCGCCGTTTTGTTTCAACCGCCTGATTTGTTCAAACAACCAATCCGCCTCCACGGCTGTCAGCGCACTGGTTGGCTCATCAAGTATCACCACCTTCGCCTGTTGCAAAACGGTTGCGGCGATCTGTGTCATGTGCCGATGAGCGACGCTCAGCACCGACGCAGGTATCCTCGTATCGATCGCCTCGCCAACGGCCTCAATCGCCTCTCGCGCCGATTGGTCAACCGCCTTCCAATCAACCAGCCCCATCGCATTGACTGGCAGCCCTTGTTGCATTGCCATGTTTTCGGCAACGGACAGTGGCGGAAAAAACTCGGCCTCTTGATGAACGGTGGCAATGCCGTACCCGCGTGCGGCGACTGGATTGGCAAATGACACTTCTTCGTCATCGAGTTGTATTTGTCCGCTCTCCGGTTGAAGCACGCCGGAAACGATGTTGATCAACGTGCTCTTGCCCGCGCCGTTTTCGCCGACCAACACGTGGACTTCGCCAGCACGTAAATCAAAGCTGACATCGTCCAGTGCCCGAACACCAGGGAAAGTTCGCGTTAGGTTCGTCAGATTGAGCATGAGTGAGATTGCTGAAAAGAGATCGAAGCACGGGCTGCTACAGTTCGCGCAATCCGCAAATCTTATCACCTGTACCGTGGCACAAAAGCCCAAGACCGAACGTGTCCATCATGCCGCGAAATAATTCATAGCGAAGCTAACCTAACTCACGCTTCAACTTTGCAGCACAACGATGCGATTGCGAATTGTCAAACTCTGGCGCGCTGCTATTGTTGAACCAAGCGGATCAAAGATGATCGACAAGTGTTAGGGATTGCATCGCTCTGTTTGGTTTGAGGAACAGAACAGGGAGATTGCGAGCATGTTTGAATTACACGAATCTTTGGCTTTTTGGCTTGCGGCGGCGATCAACTCGGTCGGATTGTTGGCTTTGATTTTGGCGCGGCTGACCGGACGATCGGCGGCACAAACCTGGTTTCAAGCGTTTTTCTTCTTCGGGTTCGCGACGGTTGGTGCCGCGATGCTGGCAACCGTGGCTCTGGGCAGCGGCTACTGGATCTCTTTTGGCATCACGACGTCGATCATGGTCGTCGGTGCGATTCTCGATTTGAGTCCCGGCCGCCAACTTCGCACGGTTTAATTCTCGCCGCGCAGTTTTTGATCACGGCCCCAACATCAATCGCATGCAAATCTAGAATGGTCGGTGGACCCGTGCTTCGGCATCCCGGGCGCGGTCGACTTCATCGGGCCGGACGAAAAACAGCAACAAAAGTGGTGCAATCGATAGTGCGCCGACGAACCAAAACGTCAGTTCGTAGGACACCATGATTGTCGACTCGCCGTATTCTGGATTGAGGAACATCCGCCGAACTGGGCCAGCCAGCCAATTCCCCGCGACGTGTGAAACGTTGGACAACGTCATGTAGGTTGTGAAGACGATTGCTGCTGAACTGGTCCATGAAATCCGCATCGCCAGCGACAAAAAGCCGACGGACGCCACGGCATTGAGCGTCTCGAAGGACAGCAAGTACGCCATGGCAAACCAACGCTCGTTCCACATCTCAGGATTGGCCGCGAAAATGAATGCAGCCAATCCGTAGCCGGCAAAGCCAAACACCAAGACCTTGCGACGTCCAAATCGGTCGCCCAAAAATCCACCAAGAACGGCCGCCACAATGATCGGCCCGATCGCGTACAGACCGGCAGCGGTTGAATAATCCACGTCCGTCCACTTGGGGTCCAACTGTTGCGTGTACAACGTCTTGGTCACGACCTCGTTGATTCCCACGCCGATCAGCTTAACAAGCGTAAACATGACGTAGACGATGGTCGTGGTCAGTGAAAAGCCGCGAAGATATGCTCCGAAGACTTCGCCGGGATTTCGCACATTTGCAGCCACCACCTTCGTCGCACTTCCTTCGCTCCAGGGAAAGCGCTTTTCCCCTTTCCGTTCTAGAATGAACATTGGAATCAACATGATCGCCAGCAAAATCGCGATTTGCACAACGACACAAGCTTCGAGTCCGCCCCAGTTCAACACGTGCGACAGTCCCCACGCACCGACGCCTTTGCCCACCAGTTTCGATCCCCACATCAAGCCGTTCATTTGTCCTTGCTCGCCGGGCGGCAAAATGTCGACGGCCAGCGCATCGGTGCAAACATCCTGAAGCGACGCAAAACAGTTGTGCAAAAAATACATGAACAACAGCAACTGCATCTTTTCAGACAGATCGCCGAGGCCCCAAAAGCCGAGCAACGTGACGGCCATCATCAATTCGGCGCCGATAATCCAGGGCCGCCGCCGGCCCATGCTGCGGATTGTGAAGGTGTCCATGATTGGCGCCCAAATGAGTTTGAACGACCAGGGCACAAGGATGATGGCCGTCAACTGGCCGATCTCGTCATCGCCGACGTTGAATTGGTAGGCAAGATAAGCTGGCAACGTGATTAGCATAAAGCCCCACGGCACACCTTGGGCGACGTAGAGCGCGCACAGTGTCAAAGTTCGTTGCAACCGGCTGTCGGCGAGCGCCATGAAACCGTCCTTCGGCCCCAACTAATTCCGACCGTACCGTTTGGGGTTGCCTGAACCATAACCTGTCATGTTATGGAATCCAAGCCACGAACTGGCGCGGAATGATCGTCTTTCGTAGGACGGATTTCTAATCCGACCGATGGCCCGGCGTGGATGGATTGAAAATCCGTCTTACAGCGATGCAACAACGAGATCGCCGACTTCGGATGTGCCGTAGCCCATTCTTCCGGCGGCTTGGCTTTCCATTTTTGTGCCGGTCACGGTCTGGATCGCCTTGAGCACTCGTGCCCCGGCGGCTTCTTGGCCAGAGTGCTCCAGCAGCATCGACATGGCCGCAATCGCAGCGATGGGATTGATGACGTTCTGGCCGGTGTACTTCGGAGCGCTTCCGCCCATCGGCTCATACATGCTCGTGCCGCCGGCGTCGGGGTTCAGATTGCCGCCAGCCGCCACACCCATGCCGCCCTGAACCATCGCACCAAGATCCGTGATGATGTCACCAAACATGTTGGTCGTCACGATCACATCATAGTACTCCGGATTCTTGACCATCCACATGCAGCACGCGTCGACGTGGTTGTAGTCGGCTTCGACGTCTGTGTATTCCTTGGCGACATCTTGGAAGGTTCGCCACCACAGGTCGTGGCCGTAAGTCAGAACGTTGGTCTTGGCGACCAGCGTCAGACGTTTGCCTTTTGGATTGTTTCGTTTGCGCGTGTATTCAAACGCCCAACGGATGCAGCGTTCACACCCCTTGCGTGTGTAAACGGCCGACTGCGTGGCAACTTCGTCGGCCGTGTGCTTTTTCAAAAAACCGCCGACGCCGCAGTAAAGATCTTCGGTGTTTTCGCGGACCACAACAAAGTTGATGTCTTCGGGGCCCTTGCCAGCCAGCGGAGTTTCGACGCCCGGATAGAGTTGCACCGGACGCAGGTTGATGTATTGGTCGAGTTGAAAACGGAGTTCGAGCAACAGGCCTTTTTCAAGGATTCCCGGAGCGACATCGGGATGACCGACGGCGCCCAGATAGATCGCATCGTACGTCTTGAGTTCATCCGTGGCACCAGCGGGCAAAATGTCGCCGGTCTTCAAGTACCGATCGCCGCCGAAATCGAAGTGCGTCGTTGTGTATTGGAAATTCTCGACCTTCGAAACGGCATCCAATACCTTGAGTGCCTCGGCTGTTACTTCCGGGCCTGTTCCGTCGCCGCCGATGACCGCGATTTTCATGATGAACTCAACTGAAAGAATGGAGATTTTGTCAAAGCAGGCGATTCTATCAGTCGACAGATTCGGTCACAAGTTGGCCGGAACCGGACCAGATTCCCATTTTCGCCTGACGTGCTTCGTCTTCTGCTTTGCGTAGTTTTCTCTCGATGCTTTGATTGTCGCCCGGATAGCTCGACACACGTGCCAGACCAGCTCGAACGATTTCAATGTTCAGCATTTCGTCGCCGACGTAGATGTATCCGAGCAAGCGATTGTAATAATCTTTGCGGCGTCGGTCTAAACGCAGCCTTGCCGCACCGCGCGACAGGAACTCCTTGGTGAACTGCGACGCTTCGGGGCCAAATGGTTCAATCGGATGGTCGGGTTTCACCGTCTCCGGCGTGTCGATTCCGATCAATCGCAGTCGTGCCTCGTAGGTTGGCGGGTTGGGAAGCTGATTGTCGTTGCGATCCCTTTGGCGAATGATGATTGTGTCTCCGTCAACGACCCGCTTGATTTCGACGGACCCCTCGTAGAATTTCTCAACACGGTCCTTGTACGGATCATGCGTCGCGTAGCCAACGAGCAACCGCAATCCAATGATTGTGACGAAGACAAGCCCCGTGATCTCGCGAACGTTCAACCCTTTGCGAAATCGACGCGGCATGAGAAGCGGTCAGCGGCCAGCCCTCAGCAGTCAGCCAAACAATGCTTAAGGCTGATCGCTGACTGCTGACCGCTCGAATTAATTCTGGCTGAAACCCAAATGAACGGCGGGTTCGTGGCCAACGGGATGTTTCACAAACTGTTTGTAACAATCGCTGCACAAATCAAAACGTTTCTTTTGATAAACGTCATCGCCAATCAGGTCGCTGTCTGACTCGTCGAGCCGTTCCAGCATTTCATGGATTTCCAAAAGATGGTCACGGTCGTCTTCCAACTCGTCAACGTCCAACGGTTCCATGGCCGCATAGATTTCCATTCTCACGACGTAGCGTAGATCTTCTTCCGGGTCGAGGACTCGTTTGCATCGGTCACACGAGTGATGAATCATCTTCTAATCCCTCATCCTTAGCTGGCGGTGGTGCAAGCAATATTCCGTCATTGCTCGCTCGCGGGTCTCTCTTTGTATACTAATGCGGCGGCGCAGCGACGAGCAAGACGATTCTGATTATTTTTTTGAATGCATCCAGATGATATCAATCGCCGTTGTTGTGTAGGGCGGATTGCCAATCCGTCCCTTGCTTTGAACCGAATGCCACGGACAGATTGGCCATCGTACATCTGATTGAAGAACAAGAAATTTCATCAACAAGAAAGGCTGGCCGCACGAACATTAGCGGATTACAATATGTCATTAAACCCTGCCAGGATTGTGTAGTGGCGTCAGCGGTGCCCTTCCAACCGCCGGCAGACACCACATTAGTGCGGCATTGCCGTTCTATCTTGGTGGACGGGATGGATACCCCGTTCCTTACCTGAATTTGTTTCCCGGGTGAACTTGCAGTGGAGAAACCAATGCAAGAAGACGGTGCAATAACAGTTTTAAACACAAGTGTCCTTGTGCTGAACCGTTTCTATATGGCGGTTCATGTTGTTTCCGCACGGCGAGCGTTCGTCTTGCTGTACCGCGACATGGCGGAGGTCGTCAATCTTGAAGAAGGCCAGTATGCCAACTACGACTTTATGTCGTGGTGTGAAATGAGCGAACTGCGTAGCGAATTGCGCGACGGAGACGAAGATTGGATTCGCACGGTCACGTTCGAGTTACAAGTGCCGCGCATCATTCGATTGAATCGCTACGATCGCGTGCCGCGCCAAACGTTGCGGTTTAACCGACGAAATCTCTTCGCGCGAGACGATCATCGGTGCCAGTATTGCGGCCGCTCGAAACCGACGAGCCAACTCAGTTTCGACCACGTCATGCCCCGCAGCCGTGGCGGACCGACCAATTGGGAAAACGTGGTGACCGCGTGTCTTGATTGCAACACAAAGAAGGGCGGCCGCACTCCTCAGGAAGCACGGATGAAACTGATCAGCAATCCCAAGAAACCCAAATTCAGTCCGGTGCTCGTCAGCAAGTTGAACAATCCGAAGTTCGAAAGTTGGCGCTCGTTTGTCGGCGGAGCAACTTCCGTGGTGAACATTACCTGATCCGATGCACGAACTTTTGCTAAGAGCCTTCTTTGGCTTAGCGAGCCTGGTGGTGATCTACCTCTGGTATTATCACCGCAGGTCGCGGAAAACTCGCCGGCAGAACCATCGCCAGCGTTGGCTCGATTTGACGTCGAGTATACCGTCGGACGATGCCAAAAAAGAGGAAGAAGGAGACGCGACGACCTACCAATAAACAACGCCCCTCGGCAATTGCCAGGGGCGCATCTTTGAAACGACAGATTTTCTTATGGCGATATCAATTAAGAATCGGCCAATGGTTCTTTCTTTTCGGTAATGACTTCACACTGCAGTGCCATTTCGGCGTTCAATTCGATGAACGCTTCCTGGCCTTCGGGAACGTTGTCTTCGTGGAAAATTGCTTCCACCGGACATTCTGGTACACATGCTTCGCAATCGATGCATTCGTCCGGGTGGATGTACAAAATCTGCTCACCTTCATAAAAACATTCGACTGGGCAGACCACCACGCAATCGGTGTATTTGCAGCCAAAGCACGCTTGGCAGACGACGTGTGTCATGAGAAATCATCTCCGTCGGCGGATTCAAGTTGTTATTTGGCAAGGCATTCGAGCCTCGCAGGCATGTGGCGAATGTAGTAACACGCCGAAAATATGTCAAGATAGCCCTACAACGGCGATTTGACGCCACAAACATCAGACTTGCCTCGCTGTTCGCGGCTACTTAAAATTAACCCTAATATGGAGTTTCGTGAATTGGTGTTGCTTCCCGACGTCATTACACCACCAATCAATCCAGCGATTCCGTAGGCATGGACGATATTCCATCAATTACCTATTTAATAGGCACTCAGAAGTGGCACTTTCTGAAATCGACCGAAACCTGCTGGAGCGATGTCTAACGCAAGAACCGCGATCTTGGGAAGATTTTGTTGATCGTTTTTTGGGCTTGGTCGTCCACGTGATCAATCACACGGCACAGTGCCGGTCGATCCGGCTGTCACCACAGGATCGCGAAGATCTGGCCTCCGAGGTATTTCTGGCGTTGGTCAGCAACGACTTTGCGGTCTTGCGGCGTTTTCGTGGCGACAGCAGTTTGGCAACGTACTTGACCGTTGTGGCTCGTCGCGTAGTTGTGCGAGAGTTGTTGAAACGAAAAACGACCTCAAGTCTTAGCGAAGCGGCTCACCTCCCCGCCAAGGGCAACGGCCAATCGCAGCACGAAGACCGAATCAGCAATCACGAACAAGTCGCTCATCTCCTTAGCGGCCTCCAGGGCAAAGAAGCAGACGTCGTTCGCAAGTATCACCTGGAAGGCAAGTCCTACCAAGAGATTAGTTCTGAATGCGGTGTCCCCGAAAACAGCGTTGGTCCGACGCTAACCCGCGCACGCGCGAAAATGCGACAAGCCGGCGTTGAATAGTTGGCCACCATCGACCTATTGCCGCACCGTTCGATACACCGGCCGATAGCTCTCACGCGAATCTCGATAGGCCTCATACTGTGGCGACGAAGAAATCATCGGCTTGGAGAAACTCGACGACATCTGTTGTGGATTGGCCAAGTCGATGAGTGGCAAACCATCTGGCTGAGGCATGCTCCATAGTTGTTCTGGATTGCCCGCCATTTGGTTGATACGATAGCCGCTCACGTCGATCGAGAACGTGAGTTTCGAAAACTGTCTCGGGGCAAGCTGGATTTCGATGTGTTGTGGCAGCACCACTCCCTGCAAAGAATAGAACTGGTGATCCGACGCCCGTGACGATGCGACCAGAACGCCACGATCCATAATTTGCTGTTCGAGCACGAACCCGTACCGCTGGTCGACCACGGTGATCTTCGTCATCTCCGGCGATAGTTGCGAGTGGATTTCAAGTTGGCCAGGCACGCGCTGATAGGGACCCGCATGCTCAATGTCCGGAGCAAACTCGGTCAAACCAAACGATTCGATCAGCCACTCTGCCTTGACAGGCATCAACTGGCGAGCGGCACTGTGGTCGAACTGGTCGTGCCGCACGAAGTGAACGCCCGGTGGTTTCATTTGTTCGGCAAACATCCAGAAGAGTTCGTGGTTGCTTCCCAGGTCAATCCCCGTGCCGGGCAATCCCATCACACTGGCCCGCATCCGAAAATTCCGTGGGCGTTCGAGAGCCAGATCGCCTTTCGCCGGGATGCCTTGAAAGCGAACGGCGATGTTCGATTCCAGTTGACGGATTTGCTGTGTCCGCGAGTTGATATGCCCAATGACTTGTTCTTTGGTGGGTGGCACGGGAAAGGCGACTGGAAACGACGGTGTCTGCTGTCGGTGCATCCACGACCATTGGCAACCGGTCGACAGGAAAGTCAACGCGAAAAGCACCAAGATGTTGTAACGTCGAATCAAATCTGCATCCTTGCAGTGTCGTCTTTCGCTGCTATGTACGCGCTCTTTCGCAGAGTGAAAGGCAACTATGTTTCATCCCCAAACAACAATTGGCCAAGTTCGTCTTGAATCGCCGCAATTCGTTGTTGCTCAGGATTTGCCACGACGACCTTATACTCTTGTTCTTTGCGCGGGCAAAACAACACCATCACTTCGCGGCCTTGCCCGTCCGTTTCTGATTCCTCCAACCGCACAATCCGGCGGCGGATCATTAACAACGCCAGCACGAATCGAACGTCCGACTTCTCCGGTTGGCCTTCCAATTCCTGGAAGTAATGCAGCATGACATCGTTTGGAGCCCAATGCATCTTGTTGGAGGCTGGCGACGGCATCTGCGACTTCCACCAGCCGAGCGATTCGTCGGTCGGACCGTCCCACCCCTGCTCACTGAAATCTTGGCGCACAACATCGCGGCCAGACGGCAACAGCATCGAGTAGAAACTTTCGCCTGGCTTTAGCTCTTCACCCGTCTTTGCACACCGTCGCGTACAGTTTTTGACTTCAAAATCCAGCATGGAAGAAGATCCGCGGTTCAAAAAACAAGCCGCGGAATATTACGCGAAACGGCGGACCGACTCAAGGCACAGTAAAAAAGCGGTGATCGGTGCCACCGGGCCCAACGCGGAAACTGATGCGACGACTGCACTTAGGACAACACCCAACGTATTGCTGGGCGTCCTTGTTCAGATAAATCCTGGCGTACACACCGCAACAGGCGAACTGAATCCCCAGAAACCGCTTCTGAGTCGCTTCCTGCGATTCCGCGGACTCCTCAGGATCATTGCTCAAATCGAATTGACTGCCAAGCATTGTCAGCTCCTCTGTAGGACGGATTGCCAATCCGTCCGCACGGAATGGGCCATCCGGCCAATATTCAATTCATCGGCCGCAGAAAGATAAGAGATTTGAGAATTCCCGCGAAGTGTGGATTATGCGAGCGACGAGAATTAGCTCGAACTTGACCGAACCCCACGAGTCCATTACAGTCTTAGCATTGAAAGCTAGAACATGCATCAACTCACCCCGCTATCACTGCTATTGCTATTGCCAGCCAACGGTTGGGCACGCGGGTGACTTGTTGATCTCAACACTCAGACAGAACTTCATCCCCGAGGCCCACGCTTCGGGGTTTTTTATTGCAGACGAACTACAAGAGATGAAGACATACGGAAGAGCACGGTTGTTATTGTCCCGCCGGCCACGGGCCGGCATAAATGCGTGAATGAATCGAATCGAATTCACCCGGTCCGGTTTCGGAGAAACCTGACTACACTCAAGGACAAAACAATGACTGAAAAGCGAACCGTCAAAATCTTTGACACAACACTGCGCGACGGCGAACAATCGCCAGGCGCGAGCATGAATCTTGCCGAAAAAATGGAAGTGGCCCAGGCGTTGATCGACCTGAACGTCGACATCATCGAAGCCGGCTTCCCGATCGCATCCCCCGGCGACTTTGAAGCGGTCCGCGAAATCGCGGGCAACTTTCGTGGCTCCACCATCTGTGGCCTGGCCCGCTGCAACGACGCCGACATCGATCGCGCGTGGGAAGCACTCAAACAAAGCGAGTCGCCGCGCATTCATGTTTTTCTCGCGACCAGTGCCATACATCGCGAGTTCAAATTGAAAATGTCGCCGGACGAAATCGCGGCTCGAGCCGTTGCGGGCGTCGAACGGGCGATAGGTTACTGCGACGACATCGAGTTTTCGCCGGAAGACGCGGCGCGGACCGAGGTCGATTTTCTTTGCAAAGTTGTCGAAGCGGCCATCGCAGCCGGTGCGACGACGGTGAACATCCCCGACACGGTTGGCTATGCCACGCCAACACACATGGGCAACGTGATCGCTTCACTGGTCAATCGCGTGCCCAACATCGACAAGGCGACGATCAGCGTCCACTGTCACAACGACCTGGGACTGGCCGTGGCTAACAGTTTATCCGCGGTGGAAAGCGGCGCGGGCCAAATCGAATGCACGGTCAATGGCATCGGCGAGCGTGCGGGCAACTGTTCGCTGGAAGAGGCCGTGATGGCGATTCGCACTCGCGCGGACTACTTCAACTGCGAAACGCGCGTCAACACCCAGCGACTGGTTCCGACCAGCCGGCTGGTGTCGTCCATCACGGGCATTCAAGTGCAGCGCAACAAAGCGATCGTCGGCCGCAACGCGTTTGCTCACGAGGCCGGCATCCATCAAGACGGCATGCTCAAGGAACCTTTAACCTATGAAATCATGCGGCCCGAAGACGTCGGTTTTACGAAGACGGATCTTGTGCTGGGAAAACACAGCGGCCGTGCGGCGCTGGCTGATCGTGCCAAGCACCTTGGCTATCACCTCACGGCCGAACAACTGCAAACCGTGTTTCAAGAGTTCAAAGTGCTGGCCGACAAAAAAAAAGAAATCTACGACGGCGACATTATCGCGCTGATTGACCAGCAGATTCGCAGCGTGCCCAACGAAGAGTGGTCGCTTGTCTCGTTCGAAGCGACGTCTAGCACCAGCGCGTTACCAAGCGTCAAGTTGACGCTGCGGCACGGCGAGCAAGAATTCACGGAAGAACTGTCCGAAGGCGACGGACCGATCGATTGTGCCTTCTGGGCGACAGAGAAGATTACCGGTGTTAAACTAGTCTGCAAAGACTTTCAGGTGCGCAGCGCCACGCTGGGCCGCGATGCCCAGGGTGAGTCGACGTTGGAAGTCGAACACAATGGCCAGACCTATCGCGGCCGAGGCACGTCAACAGACACCGTCGAAGCGACGATCAAGGCGATTCTTGACGCTGTGAATCGAATCGCGATGAGTACGTAGGAAAACCTCAAATCACAAATAGCAAACAAATCCCAAATCTCAAATTCTCATCCTCATACTGTGCGACCTCGTTTCTTGATTTGAAATCTGAGCCTTGAGAATTGTTTGGGATTTGGTACTTGTGATTTGGAATTTGACACACTGCTATGGCAATGCTCGAAGTTCTTGTCGGTGACTCCCCGCCCAACGCGTACGAAATCGTGCGTCGCGAAACGGTCGTCGGCCGGCATCCCCAGTGCGACATCGTGTTGCCCGACACAACCGTTTCGCGCCAGCACGCCAAAATCTTCTGCGAAAAAGACGGCTACTACATCGAGGATCTCGACAGCCAACATGGCACACGTCTGAATGACCAGGCGGTCATCTCGCGCGAGAAGCTGTGCAACCTCGATCAAATCCGCATTCGCAGCGCACTGCTCAAATTCCATGAAAAGAGCAGTCAAACGTTCGACCTCGAGAGCAGCAACGATCGGCCTTCGACGATTTTGTCGAAGAAGGACGCGTCGTCAGTCCTGCAGCGTGGTATGAGCGAAAATGCGCAGGAAAAACTCCGTGCGCTGCTCGAGATCACCAGAACGCTTGGCACGTCGCTCGATCTGCAGCAGATTTTTCCGCAAATCCTCGATCGCGTCTTTTTGATTTTTCCGCAAGCAACTCGCGGTTCGGTCGTATTGGCCGAAACGTTGGACGATCGCATCGTGCCTCATGCCGTGAAGGACAAAGATGACGACCCCAGCGAAGCTCCGCCGATCAGCCGTACGATTGCCGACCGCGTCATTCGTCACGGCGAAGCGATTCTCAGCAGCGACACGAGCGAAGACAGCCGCTTCGACAAAAGCGACTCCATCGTCAACTTTCGAATTCGCTCGATCATGTGCGCTCCGCTGGTTGGCACTTCGAAAAGTCCTTTGGGCATGATTCAGATCGAGACCGACGGCACCAAGCCAAGTTTCACGGAAGAAGACCTCGAGGTGTTGGTCAACGTATCGAATCTGGTGGGACAAATCATCGATCATTCGCGTCTTCACGAAACACAACTCCAGTACGATCGCCGAGCCCGCGACCTGGAAGTTGCTCGGCAAGTTCAGTTGCACTTCTTGCCGGAACAACGCCCGCGGATTCCCGGCTATCAGGTGTTCGACTATTATCTGGCGGCCGAAGGTGTCGGCGGCGATTATTTCGGCTATATCGATCTGCCTGGCGACCGATACGCAATCGCGATCGGCGACGTGGCGGGCAAAGGCGTTTCGGCGGCACTGTTGATGGCTCGCTTGTGCAGCGACGTGCGATACTGTCTGGTGACGAGTTCCGATCCCGCGGAAGCGACCGAACAATTGAACAGGCAGATTTCCAATGCCGTGTTCCAAGGCGGTTTTATCACGTTTGCCATCACGATTCTCGATCCGGCGACGAACGAATTAACGGTGGTAAACGCCGGACACATGCCGCCGCTGTGCCGGCGAGCGTCGTCGGGCGAAGTGGAATCGATCGGGCAAGATGTTTCCAGTCCGCCTTTGGGGGTCCGTTCGGAACGCAAATTCGAAGCGGCAAAATCGAAGCTAGAACCGGGTGACACCGTGTTTCTCTACACCGATGGAGTCAGTGAAGCGACGAATAAGCACCGAGATATGTTCAGCATTCCGCGCATCGAACAACTTGTTGGCGAAGCCGGCGGAGCAGAAAGAACGGTCCAAAGAGTTTTGGACCATCTGAATCAGTTCACCAGCGGCACTTCGCAAAGCGACGACATTTGCATGGTCTGTTTGAGCCGCGATGCCGAGCCGATGGTGCAAGCCACCGGTTCGGCACAATCGAGCTGACGCCAGCGCGTGCGGCTCACCGCCATCACATTCCGCACTTTCATTTTTTCCGCAGATCGGTCGTCAGATTTCGCGCGCATGTTCGGTCTCTTGCCGACACGATTGAAAACCGTGACCTATCTGTATAGAGAGGGCAAGATCGATCAAAGTGAGGAACTCGTTGTGGACAATAATTCAACTTGCAACCAATGCGGTCGTGTGGCTGCAACCACCGGGATCGCCCGTCTTTGCAAGGATTGCAATGTCAACGCTGGCACTCCCGATCCAGTGGTTGTCCGGCATAAACTCAAGGACGAACAACTGTGGTCGATCGTGTCAGGTTTTGTTGGTGCCCTCATCATCGCGGTGATCTGGGGAATGATCGTGTCTTGGGAAACTACTGGTGGCGTCGCCAATATGCCAGTGATTCTCTGGTTCATTTACGATCTGTTCGGATCCCGCGGCCTGTTTGGTCTCGCCGTCCTCTTCATCGTCGGTGGTTGCGGAAACGCATTTCGCATTCATTTTGAACTTAAGAAGATGGAGTCTTCGTATTGAATGGCTTGCGCCAACCGAAGACGATTACAAGACGAACGCTAGCGCATAGAACGTCCAACCTGAAACTGCGGTCAGCAACATTCCAATCGCCGCAAGTCGCGCCCAAAAGACGTGTTTCAAGCTGTAGATGTTTGGGTTGATGGGACTGGGAAAGTGTCGCAATCCTTGGACGATTACGAAAACCCAAAGCAGCGTCGTAGGTACGGCAAACGTTAA
Organism: uncultured Pirellulaceae bacterium; assembly: GCA_964343305.1. Taxonomy (GTDB): domain Bacteria; phylum Planctomycetota; class Planctomycetia; order Pirellulales; family Pirellulaceae; genus CAYFJO01. Next base: position 63,278 of record CAYFJO010000004.1, read on the forward strand.
GTGGATGATCAAACTGATTCCGGCCGAGCAACTCCATTTGTTCGCCGTCTCAAAACAAGGCGAAGGCTCCGCACGTTTTTCCCACTCCGTCAAAAACTGCATGTCGACCTCGAAGGCGATGACGGCGATCAGCAACACACTTCCCAGCACGACTTGCAGTAGTTTGTGTAAATCGTACTTGCGGCGATATTTGACCAGATAGATGCTCGCACACATCAATGGAACTACGGCAAACATTGCCAGGAAAACGACGTCCAACATCAACGAGCCGCGTGTTCCGAGAAATCCGTCGATTCCCGGATAGTCAGTCGGATCTTGGGCAAACAGCGTGAACAAGAGACACCTCGGCAGCGAAAAAATCCGGACTCTAGAGTTTTAGTAAAAGAGTCCGGATTGCGAAAGGCTCAACTCACCGATTCACACCTGGTTCGGATTTCAGAGGATCTCAGCGAGTAACAACTCGATTTCCAATTCGTCAAGTCCTTCCTTTGTGACGAATCGTTCGCTTGATTCTATCGCACTGGACGATGTCGCAGATCCGGTCGTTGAATCATTGCCTTCGTTGCTCGACGTCGTTACTGCGTCATATGCCGGCGGATCGTGGTCAACGAACTTTGATGAATGTTCCGTATTTCTCTGCTCCGATGTTTGTTGGTTTGGTGATGCGCTGTGACGAGCGGATAGAATCATGCTCGCCCGTGCTTGGTTTGTCGGAGTGTTAGCTATTTCGACGGCGGCGGCGGTTGCCGATGGCTGGGTAAGTCTCCAATTTCCAACCAGCGGAACGTCCGTCGCAGCACCAAATCGGAAGTAGTTGTCGCCGGAGTTCCAGCGGCCATTTCCATTGCTGTCTTGGTAAAACACTCCACGACGATAAATCCCAAGATCGTCTCGTCCGTCACCATTCCAATCCCCAATAGCCGGCGTGTCGCCCCGTCCGCCGAAATACTGCGCTGCGTCCGTTGCGAAGCCGTCCCATGAACCATTGCCGTTCATATCACGATAAAAGGTGCCGTCCCGGAAGATGCCGAATTCGTCTGTTCCATCACCGTTCCAATCGCCGGCAATTGGCGCGTCGCTGGCCGAACCGAATAGATAGACTCCATCGGTGCCAATTCCGTCCCAGTGGCCGTTGCCGTCTTGATCAAGAATGAAATATCCACGGCGATAGACGCCGACGTCGTCAACTCCGTCGCCGTTCCAATCTCCAACAACCGGCTTGTCTCCAGCGCCGCCGAACCGAACCAGTCGGTCGCCACCACCTTGCCCGTCCCACCTTCCGTTGCCGTTTTGATCCAAAAAGAATCGCCCGTTGCGAAAGATGCCGATCTCGTCCCAGCCATCGCCGTTGAAGTCGCCGACCACGGGCGTGTCAAACTGAGCACCAAACCAGTGCGCACGATCGCCGTTGGCTAGCCCGTCCCATTGCCCGTTGCCGTTCGTATCAAAGTACAATCGTCCACCACGAGAAATGCCGACTTCGTCAACACTGACATCATGAGAGTCGCTTGGATTCGCGTGCATTTCTTCGTGGGTCATGTTTCGTTGATAACGGCACGTTGCGATGCTGGTGTGCGGTTGCGAAGTCAAGGAATACCACAACTCGTGATATGGATTTTGCTGTTGCCAACTTGTTCCATAACGACTGTAAGTTTCTGCGTAATAGAATTCGTTTGTAAAATACGCCGTCCTAGGATTTGAGCTATAGTTCATGATGCTGTTGCCACCTTGGGGATGGTTGTACTGATGGCCCAATCCCATCAAATGGCCCGCTTCATGAGCGATGGTCTCTGCAACTTGGTAAACAAAATCCGCAGTCGTGGCGTTCGGAACGTTCCGCATCAGATAGTCGCCAATCGAGGACGTGAACGCATAGGCGTAGTGTTCGAGGTTTTGGCCGGAGTAAGCCTGACATCCGACGCCAATTATGTTTGCCCGACGATCGAACGAGTAACCACCGACATACATCACGGAAACATAATTATTTTGACCGGCGCGTCGGCCCCATTCCAGATACCGCTGGCCCCAATTGCTATCACCGAATGTATCGCTATACCGGACATTGACGCCCACGTTATAGCCGGACGGCAAGGACTTGGCAAAAATCGCTGCCGTTTGGTTCGCAATTTGTTGAGCGGCCAGCGCGACATCGTTGTTGTCGATGTAACGGTTGCCGTTAAAGTCCAAAAAGCTGGGAGCTGTGCCGTTTGAGTAACGCAGATTGTTGAAGGTGGAAACAAAAGAACTGGGCCGTACGCCATCTGGCACGGCATCCGGCGTAAAGTCCAAGACCAACACGTTATTTGCCGCCAACATTTGGCGACCTTCGAGCATTTCCGTTCGGGGGCGAAAACTCTTTGACTTATGGGATTCCATGTTTTTTCTCACCTTAGATTTCGTTTGAAAGGGATCGCTGAGTGTTTACTCAGTAGGGGCATTCCCAAATCGACATCGGTGGTGACAATAAAAATCAAAAAATGGCAGAATTGACGTGTCTGCCGGTCGCTGGCATAGATGTCGCCCGCATTGATTCGGTTGAGCGTTATCGTCCGAATGCCAAATAAAGAAGAGCAATCGACGTGCAAATCGCAATCGACGCAATCCAGATCCGGGATCGATTTACGCTCGCCGAGTTCTCGCGCGACGGATTGCGATCATCGGGTTGTCTTTGCTGGACTCTTTCGAGCGATTGTCGCAAAGCATCAGACGTGTTGATTGATGCGCTTATTTGCGTACGGATTCTCTACCTGCCCCAAGAATCTGGTGTACAGCCCGCTCTGAGGCTCGGCGGAAGGACAGAATACCGCCGGCGGTTCGCTACGGACAGTTTCAACTGGCCACGGCATATTCACAGAGTTTGCATCGCCGCAGGCAGGTTGTTAACTTTACGTTTTGAGATGTAAAGATAGCATTTGTAAAAGAGGGACGGACGATGATTCGTAGACGGACCTTTCTTGGGACCCTTGCCAGTGGTATGGCTGTGGCAGGGTTGCGCATTCATGCGGCCCCTGCTACACCAGCCGTCCAACTCAAGTCGCCGGCGGCCGGCGAAGATGTTTTCACGTATTGCAAACGCATCCAGGGCGGCTTCGACAGCAAACTCTACAAACAAATCCTTGGCGCCGCGAATCGATTTAAAGAAGGCGACGGGATGATCGGGGTCGCTGCTGGCGATGAAACCACGCGAAACAATGCCCGCCGCTTACTCGCCAACACTCGTGTGCAAGACATCGACACGCATCCGGTTCACGAAGACCAGTTGTTCGCACTTCTGAAACAAGCTCGCGACAAAAAAGTATCCACGCAGACGGCGAACCACACGATTGGCAAACTCAAAGACTATTTGCTGTCGGCCGCGGAAGATGAAATCAAGGCCGTTATGCCCGGCCTGTCGAGCGAAGTCATCGGCTGCGTTGTGAAGTTGATGACGAACGACGAGTTGAGCGCGGTTGGCTCCAAGATCTTCAACCCGCTGCCCGAAAGCAACATCGGCGCGAAAGGCTACCTCGGCGCACGCATCCAGCCCAACTCGCCGACCGACAATGTGGACGATATTCGCTGGCAAGTTTTCGACGGCTGGTCGTACGCCGTCGGCGATGTGTTGCTTGGTACTAACCCGGTGTCCAGCGATCCGGGATCGGTCGCCGCGGTCGAGCGAACGTTACAGGATTTGCTCGTCACGTTCGAAATCGACGACGCGATGCCGCATTGCGTGCTGTCGCACATCGACGTCCAGGCCGAGGTCGAGACAAAAGAACCAAACAGCACGGCGTTGTGGTTTCAAAGCATCGCGGGCTGCGACGCGGCCAACGAGACGTTTGATGTCAGCATCAAAAAAATGCTGCAACACGCCGATCAGCGAATCGGCAAGTACGGTTTGTATTTCGAAACAGGACAAGGTGCCGATTTTACCAACGGCCACGGGCATGGATTCGACATGGTCATCCACGAGTCGCGCAAATACGGTTTCGCACGCGCGCTAACTCAGCGAGTCGCCGCGGCCCAAATCCGCGCGGGGCACAGCGCCCAGCCCTGGGTCCATCTCAACGACGTTGCCGGCTTCATCGGCCCCGAGGTCTTTCGCACTCGCTTGCAATTGGTGCGCTGCTGCCTCGAAGACATCGTGATGGGAAAACTGCACGGATTGTGCCTTGGCCTCGACGTTTGTTCGACGTTGCACATGGACATCTCGTTGGATGACTTGGATTGGTGTCTCGACCAGATCATGCCGGCCAACCCGGCCTATTTGATGGCGCTGCCCACAAAGATCGACCCGATGTTGGGATATCTCACGACAGGCTACCAGGACCACGTGCGGTTACGCGACAAGTTTGGTTACAAAGTCAACGATCGCATGTGGAGTTTTTTCCAAAAGCTGGGCGTGATTGACAGTGCCGGCAAACCAACCGATCACTTTGGCGATCCACTGTGGGTGTACCAGAAATACTGCCGAACCAAGGGCGACTCACGAGCGGATGACGAAATCCGCACGGATGGAAAGCGACAGCTCGCACACGTCCGCGGCCGCGGCGTGTTCATTGCGGAAGGTCACGGGAACCGTCCCTGGAACCTGCAACCAAAACTCAAGAAAGACATCCAACGCATCTACGACGACGCGAAAAAAAGCATTTGGACTGAGTTGAAACCGGAGTTTGTTGCGGGCATTCCCAACGCGCTGAAAGTCAAAACACGATCCGCCGATCGAACCGACTACATTTTGCATCCCGAGACGGGCGAGCAACTTGGCGCGGCATCGCGTGAATCTCTTCAGCAACTTCGCACAAAACACTCTCACAAGTTCGACGTACAAATCATCGTGTCCGACGGTCTCAACGCATTGTCGATTATGGACGAAGGCCACCTCGATCCGTTTCTCAAACAACTGCGCCAAGACCTGGAACGTGATGGATTTCGCCCCGCGAAAGAGAATTTGGTCGTCACTTCGGGCCGCGTCCGGGCCGGCTATCGAATCGGCGAGACTTTGTTTGCCGGCTTAACGGGCGACCGCGTGATTTTGCACGTCATTGGCGAACGCCCAGGCACGGGCCATCACACCTTTTCGATTTACATTACGGCCGCAAGAGGTTCAACTTGGGGTAGCCGTGGGAAAGTTGACCACAACATCACGAAAGTTGTTTCGGGTGTCGCGACGACAGCACTTCAGCCGACTCG
>CAYFJO010000004.1:68549-78142 GCA_964343305.1 uncultured Pirellulaceae bacterium
CCGAGCAAAAAGGTTGGATTCAGGGATTCAAAACGCACGCGGTCCATTTGGTCAGTGCCGCGGGAGACGTTGATCATCCATACGTTCGCATCGCCAGCAAGCTTTTGTAGTGTTTCGCGAACGGCGACAACGTTGTCGATGCTGCCAACGGTCGCGACCAACCGGCCGCCCTCGCGGAGCCGGGCGAAGGCTTGTTCGACAATGCTGCTGATGTTGCGTCCGCTGCCGCCGACGAAAATTGCGTCAGGTTCCGGCAAGTCGCTCCAAGCTTCGGGAGCTTGGCCGAGTACGGGCGTCAGATTTGGCACGTTAAATCGCTCGGCGTTTTGCGCGATCAGTTCGTAATCTTCCGCTTCCATTTCGATCGCAAAAGTACGGCCGCTGGCGGCGATCTGGGCCGCTTCGATGGCGACGCTACCACTGCCCGCGCCGACATCCCACACGACGCTGGTCGGACCAAGGTCGAGTTGAGCGAGGGCAATGCATCGCACTTCGGCGGGCGTCATCAGACCGTGCTTAGGCTTGGACTGCAAAAACGCATCGTCCGTGTTGCCGAACAGTCGGCGTCCCGCCATTTCGCTCGGCCGATCCGGAACGTCCGGCTTGCGCACCAGGATCATTACGTTCAACGGAGAAAAATCCTGCTCAGCCACTTCGGCGAGTTCCGCGTGCGTGACGCGTTCATCGGGAGAGCCGAGGTTCTCACAAACGTAAGCCGTAAAATAACTGACCCCGCGCGTTAGCAGTTCGGCGGCAACTTTTGGCGGCGGTGTTTCTTCGGTGGTAAAGACGCCGACCTTTTCAGCGATGCGAATCTTCTCGACGACGTTGCCCACATCCTGGTTTGCCAAGTTCGTCAGGTATGCTTCGTCCCAGCTTTCCTTGACGCGGGCAAACGCCAACTGCATGCTGCTGACGTGCGGCAGCACTTCGAAGCGATCCTTGCCTAAGCGATCGCAAAGGAACCGCGCCGTGCCGTAGAACATCGGATCGCCCACGGCGAGAATGACGATCTGCTTGCCGGCGCTCTCGTCGATGCGTTGGATTACGATGTCCAAGTCGCCGCGGAAAACGAGTCGCTCGGCGGTCGTGTCGACGACGCTGGAGAGCGATTCTTCGCCGCCGATGAGCAACTCGGCACCATCAATCAACTCACGAGCCTTGGCGGTCAAGCCTTCCAGGCCATCATCGCCGATTCCAATGATTTGGACTTTTTCTGTATTGGACAATTTCCTGACCTAATCTCACCTGTCACAAGCCCGTCGCTCACCAGAGGGGCATGGCACTCTCTCACTTGCGCGTCGGGCTTGCATAACTCACTCCAACAAAACGGACGTAGCAGACGCTACGCCCGTATTTGAGACAATTTGCTGACGTCGGACAACTAGGCACTTAGGCCGCTGTTTGATACCTTGACCCTCCAAACAGACTGCTCAGTGACAACAAAGGACAAAGATGGCAACGGTGGTCACAAAAAAGCCCGATCGCGATCAACTCAAATCCGATCAGGTGCTGTGCGAATTCTGCATTGCCAAATGCTGCCGGTATTTCGCGTTGCCGATGGAAGAGCCCTCTTCTTGGGCGGACTTTGAGTTCATCCGCTGGTATTTGCTGCATGGACAGGCATCGGTGTTTACCGATGATGGCAGTTGGTATCTGATGGTACACACAGACTGCAAGCACCTGATGCCGGACAATCGCTGCGACATTTACGAGACCCGCCCGCAGATTTGCCGCGACTACACAACCGACAACTGTGAATACGAAGACGACTGGGTTTACGACCGCTACTTCGAGACGCCGGAACAAGTTGAAGAATACGCCGAAGCGACTCTCGGCCCGATGAGTGGCACGAGTATCCGCAGCCGACGACCGTCGTTGTTGCCCATTATGGCGTGAAGAGACGGAACACTCGTATGCACTCTTTCGTGTTCCAGAATGCAAGAATATAGAGAATGTCCAAAGACCTCATCCAGCCACGAACATTAAGCGGGTTTCGCGATTATCTGCCCGAAGCAATGATCCCGCGTGAACGGCTGATTGCGACCGCTCAGCGAGTGTATCGCTCGTACGGCTTCAGCCCCATCGATACGCCGGCATTGGAATACGAAGAAATCTTGACGGGCAAAAGTGGCGAGGAAGGTGAAGCTGACGAAACGGTTCGTCAAATGTATCGCTTCGCGGATCACGGCGGTCGCGCGGTCGGCATGCGCTTCGATCTGACCGTTCCACTGGCTCGTTTTGTGGCACAACATGCTAATGATTTGGGTACGCCGTTCAAGCGTTACCATATCGCAACCGTCTGGCGAGGCGAGCGGGCACAGCGCGGCCGATATCGCGAATTCATGCAGTGCGATTTCGACACGATCGGCACCAAGTCGGTCGTCGCCGATATCGAAACCGGGCTCGTCATACACGACCTGATGAAGGCCATCGGCCGCGAATTCATCGGGGAAGATTTCTCCGGCTTTACGATTCACATCAACAACCGCAAAGTGCTCAACGGATTGCTCGAAAAGCTGGACCTGCGCGACAAGTCGTCATCCATCCTGCGGTCACTGGATAAACTCGCCAAGATCGGGCGCGAAAAAGTCGTCGCAGAACTCGTCGCCAATTCTGGCGCGTCCGCTGAACAGGCTGAACAGATCCTCACGATGGCGGACCTGGCTGGTTCGAATGAAGATGTCCTGTCGCAACTTGAGCCGCTCGTCGCCGGCAGCGAAACGGGCCTCCAGGGTCATGCTGAGTTGAAACAACTTTTCGAAGCCGTCAACGCGTCCGGCGCTCAGGCCGAGCGATTCAAACTCGACGTATCGATCGCCCGTGGATTGGATTATTACACCGGCACGATTTTCGAAACATTTTTGGATGCGCTGCCGACAATCGGTAGTATTTGTTCAGGCGGTCGCTACGACAATCTCGCCGAGTTGTACACCAAGCAGGAGCTGCCGGGCATCGGAGCGTCGCTGGGACTCGACCGGTTGCTGGCCGCGCTGGAAGAATTGGATGCGGTGGAAAAAGTCCGCACACCCGCTGAAATGCTGATCGTTTACTTCGACAAGTCGCGTTTGAATGACTACCTGAAGTTGGCAAACGATATACGGACGGCTGGCATCGGGGTCGAAGTTTATCCCGATCCAAAGAAGATGGGCCAGCAATTGAAATACGCGGATCGACGAGGATTTCGAGTGGCGTTGATCGCCGGTGAGAGTGAGTTCGCCGATGGCAAGTGCCAAGTCAAGGATCTTCAATCGGGCGAACAGTCGGATTGCTCGCTGGCCGACAACAGCGCCGATATCATCCAAACGGTGCGTCAGATCCTCAGCCCTTCTGACAACGACCATGAGTAATGACTCGACGGTTTTTCGTCACTCCCCGTTTGTGCTCTTCTCTTTGCTGTTGCTTTGGATGTTCGGTGGTGTGCTCGCGACATCCAGCCTTTTGGCCTATCGCGATGCATCGCACTTTTTTGCCCACCTGTTTCAACTGGTCAATACGGAGTGGTCGGCGGGAAGAATTCCGCTTTGGAACCCATATAACAATTGCGGTACACCGTTGCTCGCCAACGCCACATCTTCAGTGTTCTATCCTGGCAAACTGATATTCCTTTTGCCGGTCCCCTATGCGTGGTGTTACAACTTGTACGTGATTCTGCACGTCGTGCTGGCCGGCTGGTTTGCGTACAAGCTGTCCAGGAACTGGGCGACAAGCCAATCGGGAGCAGCGATCTGTGCGATTTCGTACGCGTTTTCCGGCACGGTTCTCTATCAGTATGGCAATGTGATCTTTCTTATCGGCGCGGCCTGGCTGCCGGCCGCGATTTGGGTAACGGACCGGATGTTGCGCGAAAGGAGCATCCGTTGGTCATGTGGTTTAGGTGTGATTCTGGCGCTGGTCGTATTGGGCGGTGATCCGCAAATGGCCTATCACATTGGTCTCTTGGCTTTGTTGTATGGCGTCATCATTTGGCGCAAGGGTGATCACCGTCAGGCACGTGCCACGTTCTGGCAACGTTCACTCATTTTGCTGTCCATTGCCGCGGTTTGCGGCATTGGACTCGGCGCCATTCAAGTGCTGCCCACACTCGAATGGTCCCGCGAATGTGTCCGTGGCCGCTCTGTCTTGCCGAGGAACATTTACCAGATTCCTGGCTATTTGGCGGGCGACGCGCGTTACGACAAGTATTCGCGCGTCAACTGGTACGACGAACTCGTGGGCAAAGCGTCCAACCCATCACCGAGCGAACCCATTTACGAGTACAGCCTACCGCCCTGGCGCTTGGCCGAATTCGTCTGGCCGTGGTTCAGCGGTTCCAGTCTATCGCAATATCGCCGCTGGATTTACGCGATTGCCCAGGAACGTGATTGGGTTCCATCGCTCTACTTCGGTGTATTACCCTTTGTGTTGGCAATTTCCGGTTGGAAGATTCGCAACACCGATCCACGCACGGCTTGGATGTCGCTGGGGCTTGCGCTTTCGCTGATTGCCAGCTTGGGCAAGTATGGTTTGGGATTTGGGATCCATTGTGTTACAAGACTCGGCGATAATTCGGCGGTTGGCGAAGCATTCGGCGGTCTTTACTGGTGTATGACTGTTCTGTTACCCGGCTACGCGCAGTTCCGCTGGCCAAGCAAGATCTTGGTGATCACCGCGATATGTGCGAGCGTCTTGGCGGGGATGGCGTGGGATCGAATGGTATCTGGTGACAGGCAAGCAAACGACAGGCGGTTACGTGTTCAACGGATACTGCTTGTTCTTTGCATGGCAAGTGTCGTGGGCGCCGTGGTGATAACGTTGCTGCGGAATTGGGAAGTGGTATCTTTGCCAGAAAGTTCATACTTGGGGCCATTCGACACAGCAGGCGCGTTTCGTGATGTCTTGACATCCTTCATTCTGACAGCAACGGTTTGCATGGTCGTGCTCCTCTTGCTTCGATGGGACGAACGTCAGCCCGCATCAAAATGGCAATTGTGTCTGCTTGCCGTTGTTGTTATTGACGTGGGAATTGCGAATCGATGGATGATCTCGGCAACCCCTGCAAATCTACTTACCAACGAAAGCGTATTTCACACGATCTTGGCTGAATCAGAATCGAAGTACGGCGTCGACCAGCCATTTCGTGTCTTTCGCGAATCGTTCTTGCCAGGCAAATGGCGGCAGATATCGTCGGCCGATCGATTCGCTGAGTTTCACGAGTGGGCGTCACAGACGCTCTATCCGATGTACCATTACAACGCGGATGTTCAGCTAGTCAGCGTCCGTTCCGAAACGCTGCGCAATTTCGACCATATGCACTTCTTGTCACCCGCGCAATGGCCGACTGCTGACGGTCAACTCATGAACGCTCAACCGCTAAATGCGATCGACGCAATGAATGCAAAATACTTGATCGTCCCGACCGCGATGCGTGACGATCTGTCAAATCAATTGGGGGCGGACAGCACTGCACTGCAAACCATCGCCCGCTCGACAATTCCGGATTTGGGTGAATTCCAATGCTTGTACAACCGCAACCACTTGCCGCGATCCTGGATCGTTCACGACGTCGAAGTCATCCCGCGTATTGACCGACGTGACTACGGTCGAATTGTGGAAACAAGGATGAAGATCGCGTTTCCAGGCGAGATTGACTTACGACAGACGGCGGTTGTCGAATCGGATGACTTGGACGGATTCTCGCATTCCGATTTGAACGGCGAGGAGCCCTGTCAGGTTGTTCAATACACACCGCAGCGCGTTGAAATTGACGTGACGATGGTTGAGCATGGCATGGTCGTGCTGAGCGATCTATACGAATCGAATTGGCGGGCGTTTGATCAGCGGCCCGATGGATCTGTTGAACCCTTGAAGATCTATCGCACAAATCGAATGATGCGCGGTGTCATTTTGGAGCCAGGGCAACATCGAATTGTATTCGAGTATTCGCCGACCAGTTTTTATGTCGGAGCCTGGATCAGCGTTCTGGCCTGGGCGTTGGTCTTGATCGTCGTTTTTCGCACGAAGTCCAAATCGACGACGGCATAGACCCCTCAAATCACTCGTCGCACGCGAGGGCGGTTACTCTTTCCAACTCATTTTCGATTGCCGAAACATCTGGCACACGAACCTGTTCGCGCGCGGCAATCAGGTTAGCGCAGATCGGCTGGAGTTCTTCATAGGCAAATTGTTTGCGCTGTTCGTCCGATTGTTCGAAGGCACCAGATCGATACATTTCTCGTAGCCACTTGGCCGTCAACTTGGATTTGACTTCTTCTGAAAACAATTCACACTCTTGTTCCGTCAGCAAAAAGTCCGACGCCAGGTCGCCCACGGATTCGTTGGCCAGATCAATCAGACGCACGGCGTCATCATCCACCAGGCGGTCCAGCGCCCAACGGCTTGTCACCGCGGCGATGACGCAGCCGACCAGGCCACCGATGAATGCGACGAAGTATTGAATCACGATCGCACTGACGCCGCTTGCCACCGCGCCGCCCAATGCCGTGCCGATGTCCATTCCCAAAAACCAGCCGTACACGCCGAACACAACGCCCGCGGTGTTCGTTGCAAACGTCTTGCCAAATTGCGGCCAAGAAACGCGTTTCGAGATCCAAGCGCGATAGAGATCCGGAATCGACATCGTCAATGCCAACAGAATTGCACTGATAAAGTTGCCGCGCAGCAACTTAGTGAGATGTCCCATCATGCCCAAGCCCGATGATGCTCGACCGAGGGCCGCCGTGGTGAGTCGCTGAATCATTCCGCGGCCGATCTGCGACGACGCCAATCGGTTCATGTTCACACGGACTGCCACGGCTCCGGCCGCCGTCAATCGCCGCAAGCTGGGGTGCCTGGCCATCAACCCGGCGACAAAAGACGTCTCGTTGCCGATCACGGCGGCGCTGTCGATCGATTCGGTGTCGGACAGACCGTTCCACTTGCCCCGCGCAAACTGAATCGCAAACGAAATCGCGAACGTGAAATTGCTGGTGACCGATTGGTTGGCCTCATGGTAGGTCAGAGCGTCGATATTGCCGGCAATCGCGAGGTTGCGAACTTGCTGGTAAGTGAAATCGCCTTGCTTGATGATCGCCGTGGCTTGATCGGGATCGGAAACGCCTCGCACCCTGTCGTTGGTGATCGCTGTTTTGAGCAAGTCGAGACACTCGTCATATTGATCGCGGGGAACTTCGACCAATTGATCACGATCATTGAACAAGTCCGTATCGGCATCAAACAACGCATCGAACGTTGCACGTGCGGTGGGAAAGTACTTGGTGCCGTCTGGCCCGGAGTTCGCCGCAGCCGCGCGTTCTTCGGCGGACGAAGGCAAGGTATCCTCGGTGGATACCCGGGCTGTGTCTTGGATCGCGGTCACGTCGCGCGAAGTGGGTTCATCAACAGGCTTCACTGCTCGCGATCCTCAATTGCTCGTTCCGGTTTTGACCGATAAGAAAGAGACTCTATTCTAGCCAGTACTAAAATGATCCCGCAACTGTGTGAAGAACTGCTAGGATAGAGTGATGATCGAAGTCGAGTTTTTTGGTCTCGTGAGAAAATACGCCGGTGTCGCGTCGGCGAGTGTTGACGTACAAGCGCCTCACACTTCGCTTCAATCTGTCTTGGATCAACTGACCGAGCAGTTTCCCCAACTCGCGGGAAACTGTATCGACGATCATCGACTGGCCCCCGGGTTCGTAGCGAACGTCGACGGGGATCGGTTTCTCTGTGACCCGCAGACGGCAATCGCCGACGGATCCTCCTTGCTCATTATGTCGTCGGACGCTGGTGGTTGATTCATGTCGAAGCGATTTGGTTACCACCAGCAATATCTACATGTTGACCTGACCGAACGACAAAGCCGTGCCGTCTTGTTGGACGGCGAAACGCTGCGGAGCTTTCTGGGCGGCAGTGGATTGGGGGTTTACCTGTTGCTGAAAATGGGAGCGGCTCAGTGCGATCCGACATCGCCGGACGCTCCAATCGCATTTGTGTTCAGTCCGCTGGTTGGCAGCCTGTTGACGATGTCCGCCAAGTTTGCAGTGGTCAGCAAGAGTCCACTCACGAATCGATTCAACGATTCGTTGGCCAGCAGCGGTTTTGCCGTGGCGGGAAAACGCACCGGGAATGATGCGATTGTGATCACAGGATGCGCAGCCGAGCCTTCGATTCTGGTCATCGACGACGGCGACGCACGCATCGAACCCGCGGGGGATTTGTGGGGTGCAACGTGCAGCGAAACTCAGCGGCGGCTCGGCGAGCAATTCGGCGGCCAATGGGAATCCGCCGTGATCGGTCCGGCTGGTGAACAACAGGTGCGCTATGCGACAATTTCCCATGACGGACGTCACGCCGGTCGCGGCGGCAGCGGCGCCGTTCTCGGTTCAAAGAACATCAAAGCCATCGTGGTTCGCGGCACGCAAAAGTGCGAATGGGCCCACGCCGATGAACTTACACGATATGCAAAGCAACTGTCCAAAAGGTCCTTTGGCCCCGCGACGGAAAAGTATCGTGAACTGGGCACGGGCACAAACCTGCTGACGTTCAATCGCCTCAACGCGCTGCCAACTCGCAACTTTCAATTCGGAAGTTTCGCGGCGGCCGAACAAATCGCTCCCGAAACACTCTTGGCCGAGCGGTCCAAAGTTCAGCAATCTTGCGTCGCATGCACCATCGGATGCGAGCACATCTATGCACTGAACGCCGACGAAACAGCGGATGCCTCGACCGGCGTTCGCTTGGAATATGAAAATCTATTCGCCTTGGGGTCGCTTTGCGCAGTGAGTGACTCGGACGCCGTGCTCGCCGCATCGAAGCAATGCGATGAACTCGGCCTGGACACGATCAGCGCGGGTGGCACGATTGCGTTTGCGATGGAATGCGTTGAACGCGGGTTACTCGAAGAATCTTGGCTGAAGTTTGGCGACGGCAACGCATTGTTGCGCGCGATCGAACTCGTTGGTCGCCGCGAAGGATTCGGCGACGCGCTGGCCGAGGGTAGTTTTCGTCTCGCCGAACAAATCGGCGGCGACTCAGTTGCCTTTGCGGCGCAAGTGAAAGGAATGGAAATCCCTGGATACGAACCGCGTGCGTTGCAAACGATGGCGCTCGGATTCGCCGTCGGTTCCCGCGGTGCGGATCACAATCGCAGCGGAGCGTACGAGGCCGATTTTTCTGACAAGGTCGATCGTCGGTCGCTGTCGAGGCAGTCCGCCGCGCTCGCGATCGAATCCGAGGACAAAGCCGCGCTGATGGATTCACTGATCCTGTGCAGATTTCTGCGTGGCGTGTTTGATGACTTTTGCGACGAAGCATCGCTGATGTTGAACTTGGTCACTGGCTGGGACACGACCGCGAACGAACTTCGTGAAACCAGCCGCCGCATCGTGACGGCCAAAAAGTTGTTTAACATTCGTGCTGGCTGGACTCCGGACGAAGATACGCTGCCCCAGCGTTTCCTCGAAAACGAACTGCCGGACGATCATGCCGCCAAGCTCGATCGGGAACAACTGTGCCGCGCCGTGCAGCAATACAACCTGGGTCGAGGCTGGCAGAGAGATGGTTTTGTTGACCCGTCGCGATTAGAAGGTCTAGGACTGGACGAGTTATGACGA
>CAYFJO010000004.1:78242-79778 GCA_964343305.1 uncultured Pirellulaceae bacterium
GCCAATTCGCCGAAGAGAGGTAATGCGACGCATGTCGGAAACGTTTATCCTGATCCCAGGCCGTACGAGTCAACAAGGCTGCGGCATCAGCGAAGGAAAATTCGGCGACACCTATCAAAGCGAAATCCAAACGCTGCAAGTTGCTCCGGAAGACATGGAGCGGCTGGAGCTTGCGGAAGGTGGCAAAGTTCGTTTGACCAGTGAGCACGGACAAATTGACGTCGTGATCAAAAAAGCGAAGGGAGACGAACTCCCGCGGGGCTTGCTGTTCATTCCCTATGGCGACCTTTCCAGTCAACTAATGGGCGGCGACACGCATGGATCAGGGATGCCCACCAGCAAAGGAATTGATGTCGAACTAAGACCGCTAACCAATGACGAATGACCAATGACAGATGACGAAAACGGTTTGAAAATAATCAAAGACGCAACCTGCACGTTCTGCGGCTGTGTTTGCGACGACATCGATTTGAAAGTCGACGGGCACACGATCGTCGATGCCAAACGAGCCTGTGTGCTGGGCACGTCGTGGTTCTTGAATCATGAGATCGAGGAGCAACCGTCATGTCTGATCAAAGGCCAGCCGGCCACGGTCGACGAGGGAATCGCACGAGCGGCCCAGATCCTCGCCGACGCGAAGTATCCGCTCGTCTACGGGTTAAGCGACACAACCAACGAGTCGCAGCGCGTCGCCGTCGCGATCGCTGATTGGATCGGCGGCAATGTCGACACGACGACCAGCGTCTGCCACGGACCGTCGGGCATGGCATTTCAAGGGGTGGGCGAAGTGACCTGTTCGCTGGGCGAAGTGAAAAACCGTGCCGACATGATCATGTTCTGGGGAAGCAACCCCGCCGAAAGCCATCCGCGGCATTTCACAAGGTACAGCTTGATGCCCAAAGGCATGTTTCTGCCGAACGGCCGCAAAGACAGAACGTGCGTCGTGGTGGATGTTCGCAAAACGAAATCGGCCAAAGCCGCGGACATCTTTGTCCAGATCAAGCCGCGTAAAGACTTCGAAGCATTGTGGACGCTTCGCGCACTGGCCAACGACGTGGAACTTGATGCCGAAGAAGTCGAACGCGAAACTGGCCAATCGCTCGAGTTCTGGCAAGACTTGATGGACAAGATGAAAGCTGCCAAATTTGGCGTTATTTTCTTTGGCATGGGTGTGACCATGACTCGCGGCAAACATGCCAATAGCGAAGCCCTTCTGGCGTTGGCCCGCGACATGAACAAGCACACCCGTTTTACCTGCAAGGCAAATCGCGGCCACGGCAATGTGTCGGGAGCCGACAACGTAGTTTCCTGGCGAACGGGTTATCCGTTCGGTGTGAACCTGGGCCGCGGGTATCCTCGCTTCAATCCCGGCGAATACACGGCCTCCGACGTGCTGGCCCGCAAAGAAGCCGACGCGGCCATGATCATCGCCAGCGATCCGATGGCCAATTTCAGTCAACCGGCCCGCGATCACTTGAAGACGATTCCTTACGTCGCCTTCGACCCCAAGGAAACGCCGACCACGCGACACGCCGA
>CAYFJO010000005.1:0-76696 GCA_964343305.1 uncultured Pirellulaceae bacterium
TGGCGGCCGTTAAATACCTCTCCCAACTCATGTTGCGCAACCACGACGAAAAATGGGAAGTCGGGCCCAAGGGCCACGCAGTGCGAGCGTTGGTGTTGTTCGACAAACGCGTGTCCGGCCGATCGACGTGGCCGCAGGCGCGGCGGCGGGGTCTTCTGGCCAGCGGCGATGACGAACGGAATCGCAAGTCGCTTGTATCCGTGGCGTGGGCTGTTGTGATTGATTAACTTGGATTCTGAGGCCAATCCAAGCGTCTTGTAAAAAGCGGACTTCATGAACGGCAGCGACAAGAGGATGAACGGCTTGACGAACGTCGCCGTTGCTTTTGCGGTCGTAACGCTGGTTCACATCGTTGCATTTCTTTCCGATCCGGGCCTGAAGATCGATTTGGATTTTGCTTATCTACGGGATGAATCGCCGTATGTTAAGATCGCAGGATGGACGATCGATCGCGGAGGTCTGGTCGCTCAGGCTGGTCAAACCAACGTATTGCAAATCGGGCTGTCCAAGACGCGCTACGAAGAATTGCTTTTAAACGTGATTCCAACGCGTCAGGGTCATGGCAAAATCTTGGTACGCGCCTCGGTCATGGCGAGTACGACGACCAATTCCGATTCCATCCCTGACGTTGGTGAAGAGGACCCGCCGTGGCAGTTGGAATTCGGCCGCCCCTTCGAAGATCTTGATGCCACCACGCTGGTTCCTGCGAAAGGCCCCGTTGACTTGTCCGCGGTTTGGGCCTCGGGCGGCGGGTGTTTGATCTACGTGCGACCAACTGACGGAGCAAGCGGCCCCCTGATTCGCTCCTTGCACGTGCATCGCCGCGTTTGGCCGTGGTGGGCCATGATGTTGCCGTTGTTCTATCTCGTGTTGTTCGTTTCGACGATGCAGTTGCGACGTGTTTTTGAGGAAGCGGCCGTGCATCGCGCGGCGATCCTGCTGGCGGTCTTGCTTGGCTTGGCTTCGATCTTGTTCCCCATCGAATTGATCGCGCTGAGCGGCTTGATTGCCGTGGCGGCACTGGTCGTTTGTTGCGTTCCGGTTTTCACCGACTTGGACGCGCGATGGCCTGTGGGCGTCGCGTTAGCCGTCATCACACTGCTCGCCGCATCCCATCGCCTGGATTCGCTCAACGAGATGCGATTTCAACCGCTGGCAGCGGATGCCCAGAACTTTCGTGTCATCGCCAACGAGATGACATGGTTTTACGACAGCAATCATCGCGAGCCTGGCGTGATTTTTCTCATCAAACTGATTCTGACGATGTTTGGCAATGACGAGTTCCAGGTCCGTCTGTTTTCGCTCTTCTTCTCGGTGGCACTTGTTCCTCTCGCATTCTTTGCCGGCAAAGAAATCCGCAGTCCGCTCGCCGGCCTGGTGCTGGCCTTGTTGATTGCGACGAATTCCGGTTGGATCTGGCAGTCGGCGCGTGGTTTGCGACTGGAAGCGTTCTCGGTTGCACTGCTGTTGTTGACGGCCAGCGTGTTGACTCGCCGCAAACTCTCGGCAACTCGTCATGCCGTCGCGATGGGCCTCAGCGCGGTGTTAGTTTGTTTGTTGCGCATTACTTCGTTGTGGTTCTGTTTGCTGGCCGTGGTGTACGGAATGTTGCGGCGTGGTTGGAATACAAAATCATTTGTTCTGTCGATGGGGATTGTGATCATCCCGCTTGTGCCGTATTGGGTTTACTGCGGATACACATTCGGCGATCCAATGTACGCCGTGAACCATCACATCAAGTTTTATCGCAACTTGGAATTCAAAGACCAACCAGGATTCCCGACATCCGGCGAACTCAAACAAGACGCCTATGCCGGCGACGACGTGACACCGCTACAGTTCTTTTTCAACAGGGACATGCGGTGGGAGCTGCCCAGGCGCACGGTGACCCAACTGTATGCCATCTTCCTCGGCAATCATCTATACAATCGGGTATGTGACAAAAGTCGAATTCTGGTATGGTGGGCGGTCGCCAGTTACTTTGTGCTGTTGTTTACAGAACAGCGTTCACTACTGCTGTGGCTCGTCATATTAATCGGTCCCATCGCGTGGCTGTTTACACCAACGACCGGCCCCGAATGGCGATTGATTTTTCACGCCAGCATCTTTGTATATTTGGCAATGGGAATCGCACTAGATCGTCTCGTGAATGGGGATCAAGTGCGAACTATAGATATCGCATCCTAACTTGGATCGACCATGAATCGCGAATCAGCCGATGACCGCAGGTACCTTCGCCGCCCCCGGTTCAGCCTGGCGATGCTGTTTGTTTTACTTTCCGTTTGTGCAGTGCTCTTTGGCATCCTGGTTAATCGCAATAATTGCTGTGCCCAATTCGAACTGCTGTGTACGAACCATCCTTTGGACAACCGGCTCTGGGAATCTTCAGAATTCATCCGTGAAGTGTTGGAGCAGCCGGGAGTTGCTCATCTTTCAACTGTCCGGCACCGATCCGATCCCGATAGCTGGCTGCGGTCTCGACTGACTGTCATGCCCATCAAAAACTCAGATGTGATTCGCATCCGACTTGATGGCAACACCTACCGAGATAAAACAGAAGACTTCGTACCGATACTGAACGCATTTGCGTTGGTTTTGATCAAGTCGCTTGAACAGACGCCTCGTTCTGACGCGCGGATCGCCGTCATCTCGAACCCTACGTTTCATCAAGAGTAAACGTATCTGCGTGCGTCATCAGTTTGTCGAATCCAACTCATGCCGAATAAGCGTATCGAGAATCTCGGGACTCAGTTCCCGCACGCGCCGACCATTTAGGAAAACTGTCGGTGTTGCCTTTACACCGAGTCGAATGCCCAATTCGATGTCGCGTTTAACACGTGCAATGGTGTTTGCCTCGTCAATATCACGATTGAATTGATCGATATCTATGTCGCAGTGTTCGGCGATGTGTGTAATCATTTTCTTGCTTTCAACCTTGCCATGTGCAAACAGCTCATCGTGAAAATGCCAGAATTCCCCCTGCCGACTTGCGGCAACTGCGGCATATGCAATTTGACATCCCTCAGGATGAGCGTCGATTATTGCGTCTGGATTGCACGATGTACTGATTGGAAAATGCTTGAACACAACTCGAACGTCTTTGTTGAAATTCGCAATCAGTTCGTTCGTATACTCCGTGAAAACTTGGCAACCCGGGCATTGAAAACTACTAAAAACGATCATTGTGACTTTTGCATTCGCCGGGCCTCGAATGGGATCGACGTCAGTAATAGGGATGTCATCGATGTCTGTTGCTTGAAATTCGGCGACCAGTCTCTTCGCCTCAAAGGCATGATGACTGGTCTGAATCAGAATGAATTGATAGACAACGACGCCAACCAGTGCTGCTGTAATAAATCCACATAACTTCCAACCCGATGCGATTGGGTCTGCCGTCTTTCCACCGAAAAGATAAACCGTGCCGGCTTTGATGGAGCCAAGTAATCCGAAAAGAGTCTTTTGACTCTGTGCCTTGAGAGCAAGCACAAGCGCGAAATTGATGATGTGGACCGCCATACACGCAATGCAAAGTGGCACCGATCCTGACAGCATTGTCGCGGTGAGGACGACACTTGCTACTGCTCCGATCATCGCGACAAATGTCGCCCCAACTGTCGCTTCTGTCTCAAACGTTTCACCTTGCGTCCAACCCAAACCAAGTAATATTACGAGCGACACATAATAAACAACTCCCCATCCAGCAAGCGGGATGCCGAGCTGAATCGACAATGAGCTGGACAAAGTCGCATCGCAACCGCCACCAAACGCCGTTTGACACACATCAATCGTGCCATAACTCGTTCCGCCAATGAGGACCATATGGCGCCATAGAAGATATGTCGAGACTGCCATTCCCAACGCGAGCAAGGTCACGACAACCACCCTGAGACGATTCATCCATCAACCTCAACGCGAATCTCGCTGACAAACACGTTCACCACCGAATTCGATTGCAGTCATTTGATGTTGATTCTTTTGCCGGACTTCGTTTCGACCGTAACATCTGGATAAAGTGCGATTGCCCCTCCACGGACCTTCATCTCTCGTCTCGTGTAATGGACGGTTGCTTCAATTGCGAATCGAGTACCTTTGTCCTGTTCAAATTCAAAAGAAACATCGGATGTGAAGGAGTCGTCATCGTTCTCGGTGGTTTCGACGACCACGAGGTTTTGAATGTCGTCGGCCAGTACTCTATATGGGGCTCCACCGACCGAGAAAGTCTTACCGTTGAGCATGATTTCCATGCTACCTTCATCAGCTTCGCGCTCAATGATTGGCTCTGGTTCTTCCATCGGCGTGTCACAACCGATAATTACTGTTGATAAAACGACAGTAATCAATCCAAAAGTAGAGCGCATTGTGCGCCTTGAAGGTTCAAAACAACTCATAGATGCCAACCTGCGGTTGATTGTGTAGAAGAGATGAGAACAGACCAGCCGGCGCGCTACCGTGGCAGAAGGTGGCGCAGTCCCGGCCATCTGTTCTCAATGAAGTGGCTTCGATTCATCGAAACCTAATCAGCAATTCCCGGCACGATATCCCCATTGGGCATAATGCTGAACCTACAGCAAGTGCCATCCGCTATTGGGGTAGTCGAACCCGTGGCTAATTCAACGGAAATGTCACCATGTGCCAAGTGCGCGGGAACTGCCGCGAGGGGGAATGAATGCACGTCCGCTCGAACCTGGACAATTCCGTTTGCAAGTTCACGATTTGACCAAACGTGACACAACTGTACTTTGATGGGCGGACCAGCTTCCGTTTGAGATGTCATGTACACCGAAATTACGGCGCACACCAACAGAGATAAACCTAGCAATCTTCGCATCGAACAATCCTTCCAAACTAGAGGAACTTAAACAGTCACAAGAATTCAGTACAGAATTCTCAACAAGAAATAAGGACGAGAATATAAAAGAACGGAAGCTTCTAGGATGAAGTGTCATGATGTTGCCACTTGCAGCAAACATGATTCGGTCGTGTTTCCAATCAACGAGGGGAAAACATGTAATGGACGAAACTTGAAGTGGTAATCGTCAATAACCTCGCGCGACGACATCTTCGACATTTTGACCGTCGAGCATGTTGCCAAGGTGGCGATACACTTGATATTCAATCTCGTCGTAGAAAAAGTGAACGCTTGCATCAGCCATAACGAAGTTTGCACCACCACGGTGCATGCTGCTGAATCCCCAAAAATTCGCTTGGTCTGAATTCAATCTGGGAACTTCTCTACCGTGGTCGGATTTTGCGCCACCACAGGTACCTACGACCGAGGAGCCCAGCATAAACGTGCCAGCTACATTCGTGCATCGAATCCAAATGGCGCCAGGCAACTTCGCTCTTCCGGATTTGCGGCGTTGTGACATTTGACGTTCGCCAACCAGAAATGTGTTCGACAACCCATCAGAGATTTCTGGCATGGTGGTTGAACTGCTCAAACCAAAGATACCCGTGTGGCCGAAGTTGCTTGAGAACCATCGATGCCCTTCATTGCCCTCCATTCCCCTGGGCATCTGCTCGATGAATTTGGTGTCGCCGTGCGAAGCGACATAATTCGACTTCTTGTAACCACGTGAACCACCGGATGTGTAGTTTGGGTTTTCTTTTATGCTGCCGTCCGCGGGACACAGATAGAAGGACAGCGAAACATCGCCCGGCTCTCCCGCATCGGGTGGCGTCGTCGAGACGAACGTGTGAGGATCGTATTTGACGTCCATGCTCCCGGCGAGTCCGTTATGGTCCATAAAAGGCAAAATGTGCGCTCCCCACCCCCAACCTTGGGGCGCAGACCAACCGGGCGGAAAACGCTTCTTGTTGTCGTGAAATCCGTGATTCGCGATTCCGATTTGTCGTAAATTGTTTTGGCATTCAATTTGACGCGCAGAATTGCGTGAATACTGTACGCCACCGAGCATCAGAGCGGCCAGAATGCCAATGATCGCAATCGCCACCAACAACTCGACAAGTGTAAATCCGTGCCTTGATTTCAACATGTGCTTGACCTCTTTTGATTTGGTGACGGCAAATAAAGACGGCACTCGTCAAAAAGCGACGCAACAACAGTTAGCGAATGGAAAAGTCTTGATTCAATAAACGGATGAGATGTTTGAATGAGGACGCAGTATATGCGGAGCTTGCTGTTGTGCAATCATTCTTATTGTCGATTTTAAGAGAAAATTGCAAAAGAATACTTTTGGATTTTTCCGTCTACCAAAAGGTGGGGAGTGAAACTAGCAGTCATATAAACGCAGCTTGTTTTGTTGCGTGATTGCCACTCCAATTGGGATGTCGGTTCACGTGCAAAGAGGGATTCAGGATTGTCTATGTGAAAAGCACGAAAAAGTGAATGAACACGAGCGAACAACTCATTGTTCAATTGGTTCACTATCTTCATCAAGCAACGAATAGTCGACTTCGCTGTCGCCAATGTGTTCCCAGAGTAGGCCATGGCCGCGTTCGCGCGATGGGTTGACTTTCAGTTTTTGAAACTCGCCATCAGTCGCCATCTTTTTAACACGACGAAGCATCGCGGAATTTGTTGCAAAACCACCGATCGCTTCCGAGTACCATTCCTTCGCCAAATCCAGCGGGATGTGCACCGAATCTTGATCGGGATCGAATCCGTGATCAGCCAGGCGCTTGCGAAAGTACATTTCAATTTCCGAATCGTCGCTTAACTCCGTCTGTGGCATCGATCGAATAATCAAAACGACGGCTGTCACAAGCAAGCAAGTCGCCAAAAAACCAACCAGCGCGATCGCCTTTCTTCGAGTGAAACGCGCTCGTTTTAGTTGTTCGTTTTTCGGCTTTAACTCGCTTGAAATGCGGGCCAGCGCGGCTTCGATAGCGAGGATCACACTTTCGTTCGCGGCTTCGCTTTCGGCTTCGGGCAACGTCAAGTGAGCATCGTCGCGGTCAATGACTCCCGTGCCCCAAGATTTGATCGTGACGTGGATCGCCTCCGCGTCCTGGCAATCGATCTGGATGTGATACACCTTTAACCAACGAATCGAGCGGTTGAGTTCGTGCAACAGGTCG
Organism: uncultured Pirellulaceae bacterium; assembly: GCA_964343305.1. Lineage (GTDB taxonomy): Bacteria > Planctomycetota > Planctomycetia > Pirellulales > Pirellulaceae > CAYFJO01. The sequence continues at coordinate 7,042 of CAYFJO010000005.1, forward strand.
TAGATCTCGTGTCGCGCGGCGTCGGAGATTTGACCGTTCTTCACCGCCAGGTGAACGTGCAAAGGTGACTCGATTGTTGGCCGGAAGAATTCGATGCGCGGTTGCGTCCGGAGCACGATGGGAACGTTGTCCATCTCGTGCGATTCATCGCTTTGGAATTCGTCTTCGAGTGATTCGCTGTCAGTTTCCGGTTCTGAAACATCGTCCGGAAGCGGCAGCAGTTCGTCCGTTGCCGAAGGTGCCGAGATGTGCACGGTAAACTCGGTATCGTCGTTAAGTTGCTCGATGGCTTGATTCAACTTCGCCAGATGCGGATGATCGGCCGGGCAGTGTTGTGACAAGATTTCGTGGGCTCGACGGAATTCGGCCTCGGCCTCCGCTTCACAACTGGCCGCAAGTTCGATGTCGCCCAGCCACCAGTGCCGCAGACCCAACGTGTGGTGGTCTTTGCCAAAGTGCTTTTCTTCGATCGCAATTGCCTGTTGGATGTATCGCCGCGATTCGTCCAACTCGCCGAGCGTTTTCAGAATGCCGGCCAAGTTGGAATAGTGGGTGGCCAGCGTAGGATGATCGGCGGGTAGACGTTGTTGATCGATCTCAATGGTTTGTTGAAGCACACGCCGGGCGTCCGCCGGTTTGCCTTGAGCAACCAGCGTCACCGCTTTGTTGGACATCAAAACACCGACAACCTTGGAATCAAGTTGTTCCACGACCCCGTTGGCCAGGAATGTATCCAACAACGGGTGAACATCATGAAAGCGGCCCAGACGATGAAGCACGGATGCCAGCCGCATCGCATGTTTCGCCCCGATTGCGGTTCGGCCTTGATTGACGAGCGACTTGCAAAACTCGGCCAATGAAGTCAATTCGCCACGAAACTGTGCGTTTTCCAAAGCCAGCTCGGCGCCGGCCGTGCGCAACTCGATGTAGTCCAGGATCCGATCCAACGAATTCGGCAATTGAAACTGGTTCTGCTCATATCGCTGCTGCAAACGTGCACGAAATATGCGAGGCAAAGATACGATTTTGTAGCCGCGGGCCTGAGCACGCAAGATTTGCATCGACAACAGAGTGGTGATGACTTGCTGCCCACCGAGGACTTGGTCGCCGGCGCTCAAGGTTAATTGCTTCACCCCGTCGGATTGAATCAATTTGCGCAACCAATTTGTCATCATGCGATCGCCCGGTATCAGCGACCCAAATTCCAACGCGATTCGAAATTGAACACCGAGCGACGCAAACAACTCGTCGAACAAGTTGTGGCAGAAACCAACGTAGTCAGGATTCGGCCGGCCGAATCCGATGGTTGTCAGCCGGTCTCGAAAGCCGGTCCAAGTGACACTAGGATTGATCGCCATATAGCTGCCGACCAACGTTAACCCCAACGGGTAGCCACCCAGCCAGTTGGCGATGTCGCCGACGATCGGTTGATTGTCGGGTTGGACGGCATCGCCCCGAAAAGCGGCCAGCATTTTGAAGCTTTGTTCAATCGTCAAACCGGCAAGGGTCAGCATGTCGACGTTGTCCAACGACGATTGCCGTGTCGTGATCAGCACGTGGACATTTCCATCGAGCAATCGACCCAGTTGTCGAATCTCGTGCCAGTCGGCGTTCGACTCCAGACCATCGACGACCAGCAACGTCAGATCTCGCGATTCCAAGGTCTGAACAACCGTCTTGGCGGTCATCAAATCGTTCGCTGCCGGCGCGATCCGCAGCGGCTCGGCCAGTTTGGCAACTTCCGACGTCAGGATCGCGGCTGCGGCGTTGAGGTACAAAATGCCGCCGGGATACTCGTTGGCGAACTGGTGAGCGAACGCCACTGCCAGCGCCGACTTGCCGACACCGCCTTGCAAATGCGGCGCGGCACTCTGGGTCACCGCAACGGCGCGATGTTGAGCCAAACGCGCGTGCAGATCTCGCAACGCTTCCTCGCGACCAGTGAATTTTGGATCGCGGGCGGGAAGGTTGGTCGCCATCGAGGTGGATGTTTGATCTTGCTGCGCTTCGGTCATTTGAAGTTTTGATGTCGAGATTCAATTTGAATGGACGTCGTGTGGCGAAAACAATATATTTCCTCAGAATCGCCAACATTTTCAAGTATGGATTCTGAATCAAGTGCTGTCACGTCTTAGGTCAATTGTTTCGCCGGATGTAACACTTTCGGCGGTCGCGTTATCTTCCTATAGGCGAGCCGGCGGCACTGGACGTCCGATCGATCGAAAATGCAAGATTTGCCACAATCCACCGGCGACTTTGTGCAATTGATGATCAATTGCCAGAGCCGTCTGTATGCCTTTGTCCTGACGCTGGTCCATGACCCGGAACACGCCAACGAAGTGCTTCAGGAGTCCAACATCGTGTTGTGGCAAAAGGCCGATCAATTTGAAGTGGGCACCAACTTCATCGCCTGGGCCTTCAAAATCGCCCGATATCAGGTGATGGCTCTTCGCCAGCGGCTGGCCCGCGACCGGCACGTGTTTGACGACGAGACGCTGGCCAAGGTGGCGGACTTATTCGAAACGCAAGCCGACGATTTGGACGGACGCATGTCGGCGTTGTCGCATTGCTTGAAGGACTTGCCGGACAAATCACGGGATCTCATTGACCAGCGGTACAAGGACGGCATGTCCGTCAAGGTCATCTCGGAAAAGCTCGGTCGCAAAGCGAACCAGGTCGCCGTGCAACTCCATCGGCTGCGTCAGACACTGATGCAGTGTATCCAGCGTCGGCAGCAGGCGAGTGAGCTGGCATGAATCCCGATTTCAAACCACCCGACGAACTTGTGGATTTGCTGGTGGCTGCCGTCGATGGCGAGCAGGACGGCGACGGCCGCGCCCGTTTGAACCAATTGGCTGCCGGCGACGCGGACGTTCGGGAGTATTACGTTCAGTACATGACCACTCACGCGATGCTCAATTGGCGGCATGGCCAGGCGTCGGCTCTGGATGTTCCGATGGCGCTGGCCGACGAACCGATTCCGCGTCCGCGAAACATTCTCTCCTGGCTGGTGAGTCTGACGGTGGCTGCGTCGCTGGTGATCGGCGTGGGCTGGTTCGTCTGGCAGGAAGTCACGCATGTCGAGCCGTTGGCGACGGTGACCGAGTCGGACGAAGTGGACGGGCCACAGGAACCTCTGCGAATCGGTGAAACGATGCGGCCGGGGGAGTATCATTTGGAATCGGGCATGCGGCGAATTCGTTTAACGTCTGGTGTTGTTATCGCCATGCAAGGTCCGGTTCGAATTGCGTTGCCCGACGTGGGCCATGCCAAATTGGATCACGGAAGCATTCGTGTCTATGTTCCAACAAATGCCCGTGGATTCATTGTCGACGCGGCGAATGTGGAGATTCTCGATCTAGGCACCGACTTTGGAGTTTGGGTCAACACGATAGACGAGGTCGAAGTCCATGTCTTTGAGGGCAAAGTTCGGCTGAACAAATCCGTCGACGTGTCGGCCAATGAGGCGCTACGCGTCGGGGCCGGAAAAGGGACACGCAAGGTTTCCAACGTCAAGCTGAACAGCGGGATGTTTCCAGCGGTCAAGCCGTGAGGAGTGATAGCAACCGGTTCTAGACATCAGGCGGTCCTACCAGGATGGAAGAGGTACTCCGGATGTCCCACTGCCAGTTGTTTTGGATAACAAGAGTATTGTCTGTTGGGTAGTGTTCTAACTTTGTGTGGCTTGAAGAATCGCAGCCCGGCTACTGCGAGTAGCCGGGCTGCTAAGACCATGCGGACACACACTATTAGGACACTTCCGTCTGTTGAAGCCCGTTGACAGGGCGGATGCATTTGCCAAAATATCTCAGTCCTGCCCGTTAAATCCCACCTAAACCTCCCATCTTATTTTCAGAGGAACAGAAAGTGCAATCACTCACGATCGCTGTGGGCCTGCTGTGCGCCAACACCTTTTTGCTGGACAAACCCGCCAACACCGAACAGAAAAAGCCGCCTCTTCATCAGCATCCCACGTTGCTCGATATGCTGAAGCGAAACAACGAACTACGCCGGTCGCAAGAACTGCGGTCGCACCGCATTAATCCGCTGCTGACCAAGGCGGCGCAAGACCATGCTTGGTTCATGGCGCGAACCGGCCAGTTCAGCCACTTCTCCAACGGCGACCCCAAGAAGCGAGCAACAAAGTTCGGCTACCAAGGCAGCCTCCGTGAGAATATTGCTCTTGGTCAGACAAGCGTCAAAGAGGCGTTTCAAGATTGGCGGAACAGCAACGGTCACTGGCGATCGATCATTAGCAAGACGACGGATGCTGGGTTTGGTTACGCGATCAGCAAAGATGGCCAAACGTATTGGGTAGCGGTTTACGGGACGCCGGTTGAAGAAAATCCGAATGACGAAATACCCAATGACGAAAGAAAACCGAAATCCGAATGACCGAAATTGATAGTCCCAGGCGCGACAGGAGTGCGTTTTTGGATTTCGTTCTTCGCCATTCCTTCATCATTGAGTATTTCGTCATTTCTTCGCCGGGTGTTTCGTCATTCGTCATGCCAGCAATGCATGCTTGGACTGATATGGATCGAATTCGTGATCTCGTTTAGAACTACGCCCTCGTGCTGGCATGACGCCACGCCTTCGTATGAACTTTTTCTTTGGGTAAGGATGCCCTATGTCTGTTCAAGAGATTTCTCGCGACGTTCCCATCTTCGTCGCAGGCCATCGAGGACTTGTCGGCTCGGCGCTGGTTCGACGGCTCGCCGCTGACGGTTGTTCCAACATTTTGACCACCAGTCGTCACGAAGTGGATTTGCGAGACGCGAGCGCCGTCGACGCGTGGTTTGTTCGCAATCGTCCTCAGCTCGTTTTTCTTGCCGCCGGCACGGTTGGCGGAATTCTGGCGAACTCAACACGTCCTGCCGAATTCTTGTATGACAATCTGATGATCCACGCCAACGTGATTCATGCCAGTTATCGATTCGGCGTCGAGCGTCTGCTGTACTTGGGCAGTTCGTGTATCTATCCCCGCGATTGCCCGCAGCCGATGAAGGAAGAATACCTGCTGAGCGGTGCGCTGGAGTGGACGAACGAGCCGTACTCAATCGCAAAGATCTCGGGCATCAAGATGTGCCAGTCCTACCGCCGGCAGTACGGTTGCGACTTTCATTCCGCCATGCCGACGAATTTGTACGGCACGAACGACAATTTCGACCTCGAAAGCTCGCATGTCTTGCCGGCCTTGATGCGCAAATTCCATGAAGCCAAAGTCAACCGTGTGCCGAGCGTCCCCATCTGGGGCACGGGGACGCCGCGTCGCGAATTGCTGAACGTCGACGATTTGGCCGATGCCTGCGTGTTTCTCATGAAGCACTACGAAGAGGACGGGCACATCAACATTGGCACCGGCGAAGACTTGACGATTCGGGAACTCGCCGAATTGGTGCGTGAAATTGTCTATCCCCAAGCAAAAATCGAGTTTGACACCTCTCGACCGGACGGCACTCCGAGGAAACAATTGGATGTCAGCCGCCTGCACGCGATGGGCTGGCGGCATCAAATTGAACTTCGCGACGGCGTACGTGCGACCTACGAGTGGTTCCAGCAAAACGTCGACATCACCTCCGCGGCTTCGTAATGCCCAGTAGTGCCAACTTGAGCAAACGAGCTTTGATCACCGGGATCACCGGCCAGGATGGTTCGTATCTTGCAGAGTTGCTGTTGAAGGAAGGCTATGAAGTTTTTGGGATGGTTCGCCGCAGTTCGTCGACCAATACCAGCCGCATTGAACACCTGCTCGCCGAGCACGGCAATTCGGCCGGCAGAATTCACCTGGTGTACGCCGACCTTTGCGACGCGTCGTCAATCAACCAGATGATGCAAAGTGTACGGCCTGACGAAATCTATAACCTTGCCGCGCAATCGCATGTCCAGGTTTCGTTTGAAATGCCGGTTTACACAGGCGACGTCACCGCGATCGGCGTGGCTCGGCTGCTGGAAGGAATGCGCAAGGTCGCACCTGACGCTCGATTCTATCAGGCTTCGTCCTCCGAAATGTTTGGCAAGGTGGTCGAATCGCCGCAAACCGAATCGACGCCGTTCTATCCGCGCAGTCCTTATGGTACCGCGAAAGCGTACGCGTTCTATTTGACCAGGAACTATCGTGAATCGTTCGGTACGTTTGCCACAAACGGAATCCTTTTCAATCACGAGTCGCCTCGACGCGGCAATACGTTTGTGACTCGAAAAATCACGCAAGCCGTTGCTCAAATCAAACGGGGACGAACAGACCCTTTGCGGTTGGGCAACCTGGAAGCGCGGCGAGACTGGGGATTTGCAGGCGACTACGTCGAAGCGATCTGGCTAATGATGCAAGCGGACCAGCCCGACGATTTCGTGATTGCCACGGGCAAAAGCCATTCGGTGCGCCAGTGGTGCGAGTTGGCGTTCGAACGAGTCGAATTGCCGATCACATGGGAAGGCGAAGGAATCCACGAAAAGGGAATGGGGCCGGACGGAAACGTGCTGATCGAAATCGACGCACAATACTTTCGGCCCAGCGAAGTCGATCGCTTAATCGGCGATGCGAGCAAGGCGAAGCGTGACCTCGGATGGGAGCCCAAGGTGGGATTCCACGAACTTGTGGAAATCATGGTCGACGCGGATCTGAACGAACTGCACTAGCCCGTCCAGAATTCGTTGCCGGTGTTTTCCGATTCCGCGTACGGCACATCCGCACTGGATTCCGACTCTCCGGACTGTTCCACCGATTCCGTTTCTGCAACTTCCGGAGCCGGTTCGTCCTCCGGCGTTTCTTCCACGGCAGGAGCGCTCGAAGGTGTCTCGCTCAGCGTCGCGGCTTTGACCGCGGGATCAGTCACGCGGTCCTTAAATGCCAACACCTCTTTCAGGCAGTCCATGCACATGTCCACATCTGACATGAAACCACTGTCAAACGTGACCGACACACCCACGAGGTTGTCTTTCTCACAAACGACACAATGGATTGGATTTTCTTCGGAGTAATACTTGGCAATACGTGCGGCAATGTAACTCATTTTGTCTCTCACAAAGAGGGTGTATTGATTGAAAGTTGTTGATTGACGAACAGGTAGATGTGATAAGTGATTCATTCCACTGCCCATTTCTATTATTGGTGCAAAACAGGACCAACGCAACGATTTCGCCTCTATTCCGACCAAACATGCTGGCAATTCCGAATTTGCCAATGAGGTAAGCCGTAGCGATTCGCTGGGGCGAATTCACCCGTTTGGAATTGGCATTGACGGCTCTCCGCGTTTCTTTGAACATACCCACCGAATGTGAACGTCTCTTCTGCCCAATTCACACTCAAACCATTCAGTGTAATCGCCATGTCCGATCAAAAAGACGCAAGGCTCCCATCGTGGCAATTCACTCTTTCTAAGTTGATGATCGGCATTGCGGTCCTGGGCGTTTTGCTGATGATCCCTCAGGCGATCAGCGGCAATCCGATCGCGCGAATGGTTTTGATCCTGACACTATATCCCCTCGCCCTCTGGATCGCTGTCGAGTTTGTCCGCAAGTATGTTGTTCAAATGGACGCGGAACAACATGATGGCGGTTTTCCGAGAATCTAGTGCTTCGCCGATATGCGTTGTTCGGTTGATCCAAGCACATCGAGCAGGTCTTGTCGGGCAATCCCATAGACTTCTGCTAAAAGACCATTTGCCCCAACTCGATCCATCGCCATCAAACACTCTCTCTGTTTGTCGCTGAGCCGTGGGATGCCAAACTTCTCGATAAAATTCTTCTGGTAACACTGATAGCCGCCTTCGATTTGAAAGCTGGTTAACGTGGCGTAATAGTGCATGACATCGGAATTGAGGATGAATTGGAGCAGTTCAAGCGGCATGTCAAAACCAAGTGTTCCTTGCTGGGGCAGCGAAATACTATAGCCGTTGCAGAACAACTGGTCCGAGGAATCGAGCATAAAGTTCGGTCGTCGATCAAACGTTTTAGTAAGCAATTTCGGGCCCGGCGATTCCCGCCCTTGAGATCTTCCCCACGCATACCAGCCTTCTGCATTCGGCTTACCCTTATCGCGTGTACCGAGGACGTCGCGATGTCGCGATAGATGCGAGAAAGCGCTCGGAAAGCGCTCGCGAAATCGATCGACCGGAATCAAATAGAACTTCCCGTTAACTTTCTCATAAGGAAACAGAATGCGCGTGCGGTTTCTCTGGAGATCTCTTTCATCGCCCAAATCCGCAACTTTTACAGCGGGCCTTGTCGCTTCGCGTTCGATGATCGATTTATGACCGTCTGGACCTTTGGCGACGCACGTATCGCCGGTGTCCTCGACCAGGTACACTGCATCGCGCAACGTTGCAAATCCCACACGAATTTCAGCCACCTCACCAAGCGGCACGCCCGCCGTTTCGATCCGCTGCAGATTCCCAAAATGCGAACCGCTCGCCAACCGCCACTTCTTGGGATCAAGTTGATCAAGTGGAATGCGTGCAATCGAATCACCTTGCATTGACAGGACGTTTGCCTTGGCAGGGCTCGTGCCACTCAGTCGCGCGAATTCAATTTGGTCGTGGCTCGCGCTGCTCAGGAACAAGAGGCATGTGTATGCACTCGCGTTGGCAAACAAATGTTCGTGACCAAAGTCGATAATCCGCCGCACGCAACGATGTTCATGAAGATATCGACGAAGTGGTTCGCCGGCCAACGACGTAAAGAAGTTGTTTTGAGTGATGTATGCAAGCTGGCCGTTGGATGACAACATTCGATAACCGGCGACGAGAAACAGCAACGCCAGGCTGTAACTACCTTTGATCAAGTCGCCGTACTTTTCTTCAAGCCGCTTGCGGTAGTCAACCGGCAAGTTTTGCAATTTGACATAGGGCGGATTGGTCGTCACAACGTCGTAGCCGGCCGGATCCGCGTCGTCGAGCAAGGAATCTTTCACCTGAAACCGAAACCCGTCGCGCGGTGGACTCACTCCCTTCGAAAGCAAAAAAAGTTCCGCTAAACACCGGGCGTGATCAATGGCCAGCGCATCGCGATCAAATCCGATCAAACAATCCGCAAACGCATGTTCGAATGATATGCCAAGTTGATGATGCAGAATCTCCGCCGCACACAACAAGAATCCACCAGAGCCACAGGCCGGGTCACAAATCACGGGTGATGAAAGATTCATGCCAAGGTTCTGCAAGGCATCACTGACGAGATAGTCGATGACCCATTCGGGCGTATACACCACACCGTGACTGCGGCGATGTTCTGTGTCCATTAGCGATTCAAAACTGAATTCCAACTCCTTCAAGTTTGGATTTCGCAGCGCGTCCGGCAACGGAACGTCCGCCGACTCTCGCTCGACAATCTCCATCACTGCTGAACAGCGACGGAGTCTCTGCTTCGAGACATCGTTTGCTGCGATCCACTCTCGAACAAGGGCCGAACGGATGATCGCAGGTTCGAACGAGCGGCAGAGTTGCGAGATGCCGCCGGCAATGGCATTGGACTTCAACTTGTGCTTGCGTTTCCGTACGCCCGCGGTCATGGCAACGTCCTAATTCACTGGGCTGAGCCCAAGTTGATCGAACAAGAAGGAATAAACGTCAACCGATTGCTCAATGCGTTCCGACAACGCAGTATCGAGTCCGTGTCCGGAATTGGAACTTGTTCGCAGCAGGACCGTCGACTTGGGACTGGCGGCTTGCATGCGAGCGGTCATTTTGCGCGAGTGCATCGGATCGACGCGCGGATCGTTGGCACCCGTCAAAAACAGCGTCGCTGGATATTGCTCGCCATCTTTCACGTTGTGAAACGGCGAGTAAGCATGCAACGCGCGAAAGTGATCCGGATTCTTCACGGTGCCAAACTCGGGGATGTTGTACGCACCGTTGGGTGTTAATTCGACGCGCAACATGTCGTAGATTCCCACGTGCGAGACGACACACTTCATCAGCCGTGGATTCTGTGTTAACGTCGCACCCATCAACAGTCCGCCGTTGCTGCCGCCGATGATCGCTTGATGCTCGGCGGATGTGTATTTGCGGTCAATCATGTGTCGCAGAACGGCCGCAAAATCGTCGAACACGTTCTGCTTGTTGGTCAAGTTACCCTGTCGATGCCACTGGTCGCCATACTCGCCGCCGCCGCGCAGGTTGGCAATGGCGAGGATCATCCCTTGGTCGAGCAGCATTCGCCGAATCGCTTGATAACGCGGTACGTTGCTCGCGCCGTAGCCGCCGTAACCGGTGACGAGGCACGGATTTGCACTGCCGCGCTGTGCGCCTTTGGGCAGCAAGACGTTGATCGGCACTTTTGTGCCGTCCTTCGATTCGGCGAATTCTCGAACCACGATCACGTCGTCAAAGTTCACCGGAGATTCGCAGACGAGCCGCGTCTTCTTGGTCGCCTGCGACTCGGCATCATAAACGTGATAGGCACGTGGCTCGACGTACGTTTCGATTTCGAACAGTACATCGTCGCCGTTTAGCTTGGTCAATTGTCCGGCGTTCGAAACAGGCGGTTGCTCGGGACTGGCGAGCGGTTTGCCGTCGAGGTCGAACATGCGAATGGCTGCGGGCCCGCCGAGTTGATAAGTCACGTAGAGTTTCGAACTGGTGGCAATGACCGTCGGTTTGCTCCAAAAACTGGCAACGATCGTATCGTCACTTTGCGGGACGACGACCGTTGCTTTGTCGACGTTCAGTTCATCGACCGAGGTGCGCAAGATTTTGCCGCGCGGAGCGTCTTCGTGTGAAATGATGTAAAGGTCGTCGCGCGGCCCGAATGTCGCTTGAACGATCTGGTCGTCAAACTCGCTGAACTGCCGCCAAGTGCCGTCGGTCGTGCGCAGGTAAAGTTCAAACTCGCCGCCGTCGCCGTCTTGGACGGTCGTCAGCAGAACGCCCGTCGACGGGTTCATTTCGAATCGAATCTCGGCGATGCGCGGAAAGTCTTTGCCGATTTCGTAACGATCGTCGCTGGTCGGCGTGCCGAGTTTGTGGAAATAAACTTGGACGAAAAAGTCGAGGTCTTCCACCGGCCGTTCGCCTTCGCGCGGATAGCGGGTGTAAAAGAAGCCCGAATTGTCGGGCAGCCAAGCGAGCCCTCCGCCCGCCGTTCCGCCATTGACGCGCGGTACGACTTCGAAAACTTCCTCACCGGTCGCCGTGTCGAACACGTGCACGTCGCCCGACTCCGTGCCGTCTTTCGACAGCGAAACCGCGACCAGCTTCCCGTCGTGCGACGCAACATACCAGTCGAACGACGTCGAACCCTCCGAGTCGATTTCGTTCGGATCGACCACGACGCGCGCCGACCCTGGATCGTCCGCCGAGTCCATCACAACCAAAAACGGTTGTTGTTTTGGCGGCTGCCGCTTGACGGCAAACAACCGCCCACCGCGAAATTGCAATCCCCCAAATTCCTCGGTCTCGGCCGACATGATCTCGGTGACTCGTTTTCGCACGGCATCCCCATTCGACAGGCCGTCAAGTAGCGATCGAGCATGGACGTTTTGTTTCTCGCTCCACTCGCGCACCGCCTCGTCATTCCAATCTTCCAACCAGCGATACTCATCAACGACCGTCACGCCGTGATACGTGTCCTTCACGGGAATTCCTTTCGATTTGGGCTGCTCGCCAGTCGCGAAACTCGTAACCAACAGCAGACAAAGCAAAGCAATCAGTCGAGACATCGCACTCACACAAAAGATCCAAGTTGAATTGTGTTATTCTTATACCACTCGCAAAGACAATTCCCAACCAGATAGAAGGCGATTGTTCCATCAATCCAAAACCAATTTGGTTGCGGCCAAGAGCCGCGCTGTTTAACCGCTAGCGTCGCCGCACGAGGCCGACAGCAAAACGCCCGCACGGGCCTTGCGGACTTCGACCATGTTAAATTGCTTATACTCGCGGAACAACTCTGTTCGCGAAGCGGACATATTGGGCAGGGCGTCTCTGTTTGCGTCGGCCACGCTAAATGTGTCGCGCGGGTGCCGGCAGCGTGGAGCAATGTACAGTACAGCGCGTTGATCTGCTCGCCGCGCTACGACGACGATAGTATGATGTGCGAATGGTCATTGAAAGAACTAATCAGCAAACTTTGGTCACAGGTGCCCTTCTTACGGTTTTTTGCTGCTGTCCGCTGTTTGCGGAAGACCAAGTGGTTGGGCGAAAGATCGGCGAAACGACCTCGCAAACTCTTCGCTTCGAGGCGCGAGAAACGGCAGGAATCCGGCGACGAAGCGATGTCGTCAGCGCTCGGCTCGCGCTTCCGTCGCCCGTTTCGCCTCAGACAAAGTTTCGCATCGTTCACGATAATGGACCCATCGTGAGTCAATTGCGGCCAGTCGAACATCAACCCGGAATGATCACGGCAATCGACATCGATCACTTCGCGTCGCTGGAAGCTCGCATGTACCAATTCGTCAAACAAAACGATCAACTGGAAGCATCATGAATCGAACACTCGCCTGCATTTTGACATTGTTACTCGTGGCCAGCAGCTCGGCCGCCGAGAAGCCCAACATCATCTTCATTCTCGCCGACGATTTGGGCTGGGGTGATCTGGGATGTTACGGCCAGAAGAAAATCCTCACGCCGAATCTGGACCGTTTGGCTGACGAAGGAATCCGTTTTACCAACGCTTATGCCGGCAATTCCGTATGCGCGCCGTCGCGGTCGTGTTTGATGCAAGGTTTGCATCCGGGACATGCGCGCGTTCGTGGGAATTCCTTCCAAGGTTACCGTCATTCATTACAACCTGTCGACGAGACTGTGGCGACGGTGCTTCACAGAGCAGGTTACAAGACAGGTCTGTTCGGCAAATGGGGTTTGGGATTGAGCAGTCAGCCGGGAACACCCAACAAGATGGGGTTCGACGAGTTCTACGGTTACTTGAATCAGCGCAAAGCGCACAGCTACTACCCGGAATTCCTTTGGGACAACACCAAGAGAGTTCTCTTTCCGCAGCACGCCGGCCACGACCACCGCCGGCAAAGCGAGTACGACGAGGCAGGGCGCGTCAAGCCGTTTGGCATCCAAGATCCGTCGCAAGCACAATACTCTTTCGACGTCATCCATCGTAAGTCGCTCAACTTTGTCAGGCGGCATCATCGGCAGCCGTTCTTCCTGTACCTCGCGCACACCATTCCGCACGGACCGGTGATCGTCCCCGAACTTGGTCCATACAGAGACGAAGACTGGCCGATCGGTCACAAGGAGTGGGCTGGCATGGTCACGCGCTTGGACTCGGCCGTCGGTGAGTTGCTGGGATTGCTCAAAGAACTCGACATTGACCGGCAGACGATCGTTTTCTTTGCGTCCGACAACGGACACAGCAGCCACGGATACAACCGCGACAAATCCGTCGTGTCGATCGGCGAACAATTCCAAAGCTATGGACCGACGCGCGGGCGGAAAGGCGACAGCTACGACGGCGCTTTTCGAGTTCCGGCGATGGCGCGTTGGCCGGGAAAGATCAAAGGCGATCAGGTCAGCGATCAGGTTTGGGCATTCTGGGACTTCCTACCAACTGCCGCGGAACTGGCCGGCGCGGAACCGCACAAGAAGATCGACGGGATTTCCATTGCGCCGACCTTGCTAGGCAGTCGTAGCGAACAGAAGCAGCACGAATATCTTTACTGGGAATTCAACCAGAAGCAGGCCATTCGAAGCGGTCATTGGTTTGCTCATCGAAAGAGCGGCGGTCCGATCGAGCTATACGATCTATCCAAAGACCCGCAACAAAAGCAAGATGTCGTTGACCAGAATCCAGAACTTGGAAGAAAGGTCTTGCGTTGGATGACACAATCACATTCTCCCAGCGAAGTATGGCCAAGCCCCGGTGAATCCAAAGCCGACTTCCAACGCCGGCTCGAACAGTCGAATATCCCGGCTCGGCCCAAGAATGTTGACGGTTGATGACACAGACCCATCGGCGGCGAAAATATTCAGCAACTAGGGTTTGCTGGCAAAATATGCGCTGTCCAATTAAGACTATCCTTTGAGTTCAATCATCTTCTGTTCGTCAGCCGCTCGACGTGCTTGGAGCACCACGTCTGTGATGTATAAGCAATCGTCGACCGGGATGCGCGGCTTCTTCTTTTCGCGAATCGCGCGGATGAAACTGGCAAACAAGTTGTCAGAGGGTTCCGGTTCAATTTGTTCCGGCCGTCCTTTCGCAGATAGCAATCGAATGTGTGGCTCGTGCCCCAAGGCTTCAATCACGCCTTCAGTCCCTGCGATTCTCAAACGATCATCACCGTGTGTTGGAGCGGTCATCGGCCGCAAGTAGTCGAGCCGCGAAGATGCAGTTCCGCCGCCCTTGAACTGCAGCAGCACTGTCGCTGAATCTTCGGTTTCTTTCATTTTCGCAACCGCGCCGGATGAGTGGAATGCGGCAACGCGAGTATAGTCCAGTCCAGTTATCCACCGCATCAAATCCATCGCGTGGATGCCGATGAACGGAATGACGCCGCCGAGCCGGTCACGGTGCTTTTGCCACTCGGCGCGCTCGCCCAAACGGTAGGATTTTTGCGAGGTCGCCAGACGTACCTTCCCGATGCGGCCTGCGGCGATCAACTTGCGCATCGTCACATACTTTCCTTCATGCCGTTGAGTGAGCATCATGGTCAGATGACTCTTGCTCTGGGCAATCGCCTCGCGGACTCGTGCCAGATCTTTCAGTGTCGTCGTCAATGGCTTCTCAGCGACGATGTCGATACCTCGCTCCAGCAGCGCAAGCAATTGCTCGGCCCGCATTCCATTTTCATCCGACACAAAGCAAACATCCATCGAAACGTCTTCGACAAGCTTACGCCAATCACCGAATAACTTGGCATCCGAAGCGAGTGGCTCGCGACGGGCCAGCGCGGCAACCGACTTTTCATTTTCATCACTGATACCGACGATCTTTGCGTTTCCCAATTCGCGAGCACCTTCAAGAATGTGACGATGGTGGCCACCTTTCATTCCCATGATGCCGATCCGCAAGGGTTGACCATTCTCGTCAGCGAGTACGTCATCAGCACAGCCAAGAGCTGCCGCCGTGACGGCGGCGGTCTTCAGTGCTTGCCGTCGATCCATCGTTTGAAACAATGTTTGAGTCTGATTGTTATTCATGGTTTGTTCCGCGATTTCTAAAGTGATATTGACTATGGCTGGCGCGCTCTTTCTACAAGCGATCGGATTTCATCGACAACGACACTTTCCGCCTTTGGAGAAAAGATGCCGATGCCGCCGGCATAGATGCCGCGGATTTCATATCCACCTTCTCGCAGTACACGTGCCGAGGGCAAATAGCCGAAGACGTCATGGTTGTATGCGCTCACCCAAAGTTTTCGTGGGCCGATTGCGTCTTCGATCAGCCGTACGTAATCGACAACGACTTCGCCCGGCAGCGCGACCAATGTCAAGTCCTCGCCGAACTGCCAAACAGCAAGTCTAGATTCAAAACTCGGCGGCATTTCTCCGTTCAACTGCAATTTCTCGCGCAGCTTGCGCGCAACTTCGCGCGTTGCTCCGCTGGCACGTTCAAGTTTTTCAAAATCCTCTTTCGAGAACTTTTGTTGAAGCGGGAGATCAACCGACGAAAGCAAGGTGGTCAATCGTCCGTGCACTGGCGCGAGCTTCGTTTCTAGCACGCGCAGCACTTCTTTGCCGAGTGTCATGCCGTGAATACGGGCAATCTCCTCCGACTCGCGAGGGTATGGATTGGCGTCGCCGCCACATCCCTGCATGAACATCGCTTGCACGCCGTCGACGTTTCGTTCGATGTGTTGTTGAGCGTAGCCGGCGTAGTCGCCGCTGATCTTCATGTCACGACCAGTCAGCGTCGTGTTGTGGCAAGCAGTTCCAATGAGTACACCGCGCAACTCTCCATCGTCCGAATCGATCCTCAATATGGGAACGCTGCGATCGGCTAGTCCGCGTGGATTCACACCAAGTCGCACACCGCGCTCGGTAAACTCGCGCCGATTCATCACGAATGTTGCCACGCCAACGCCCCATGACAGTTTTGCTGGTTCAAGATTCTTCGTCGCTTCGACGGACAATGCGACAAGTTGGTCCGACAGCCAACGCGTATAGCGGATCGTTCCTTTGATGTGTTCGGCATCTTTCAAATAGTCGAGCTTGTCCGCATCGATACCAATCACCGGACCTGTATGTGTGTGCGACGAATTGATGAGAATCTGTTTTCGTTTGAGCCCCGTCTTCTCGCTGATTCGCGGATAAAGCGGTTGGGAAACATGCGCAGTTAGACCAATTACGTCCGTCGTGATCAGCAGCGCCTTGTTGCCGTCTTGATCTTCGATGGCCATTGCTTTGGCGTAAAGATCAGATGCGACGCCCTGCGAAAGCTGTTCACGCTGTTTGCTACCATAACCCGCCATCCGCACCGGCTCGTTGGGAGTGATTTTTGCGGATGCCAGTCCGACCTTCCATGTGTAGCCTTCATCCGCGGCAGTTATTTGTGAGGAGCTGACAAAGAGCAGCGACGTGAAAAGCAAATTGATGGCTCTGAACGGAGTGATGTTCATTGGGCGGATCTCATGCGGGGGATTTTAGTTGTGCTGCTATTGTACGTCGACTTTCCACGGCACGCCTTCGGACCCGCATTAAAAAGTTGACATCGAAGATCCCCATCATTACGTTGCGAAATGAATCCGTAGCTTGATTCTCCGAGTCGAGCATGTAGGACGGGTTGCCAATCCGTCCCACGAGAGTACGCGACTCAGAGAATCGAGCTACAACACCCGCCTCCAATAGCCGCCTAGGAGAAGACCATGATAAAGCGACATGCGATCTCTTGGATCGCCACATTGTTCGTCGCACTCGTGCTGTCGATAAGAAATCGCTCGAAAAGTTGCTGTGCGTTTCTCGTGATGACTTTTGCCAGCCTTGTGACTTCAGCCCACGCCGAGAAAGAGAAAGACGTTTTCCAAACCCCGAAGCTCGGCCGGAATCTGGGCGTGTGGCGGCTGACCAATGACCCTACCGTGCGCGATCACGCAAACTATCACAACACTCAGTGCTTTTCGCCCGACGGTCGGTACGTCTGTTATACGCATTGGGATGGCGGCGGTGGGAAAGGCAGTGCGAGCATCCACCTCTTTGATCTGCTGACGGGCGAGGACAGGCAAATCGACCAAGGAGTCTTCCCGCGCTGGGCGAAAGAACACAACTGGTTGTTTTACATTTCATACAAACCGCGGCAGGGATCGGTGGCGCGAAACGGTTCGTGTGTCATGTGGCTGGATGTGGACAAGGACAAACTGTCGATGCTGGTTGACGGCCCGGAAGCATTGGGCGAAACCGACTTTGCCGATCGATGGATCTACGGCGCTTTGCGCGACCGAAGTCGCCAGCCGCAATTCACAGAAGTGCGCATCCCGATCGAGCCAGGTGCGAAACTGGAAAAGATGCCTGGCGTTGCCGGCGCACAGCGACTTCCCAATCCGCGTCATCCGGTGTTCTTCACGCGACGCGATCATCGAACCGAGCCATTCGCGGCCACTCGCTTCTGGTACGACCTGGACGGCTTGAACCAACGAATCGGCGTCCCCACCATCCAGCAGTGCCACATGTGTTGGCTGGGCAACGGTGAGTACATGCTGTTGGGCAACGGTTTGATCCGCGGGCGGCGCTGGAACGAGCCGTTTCCGTCGGACGTCCACATTCTCGCCGCGGTCGGAGTGGGAGACGTGAGCCCGTGTGGAACCAGTGGACGCTACGTCTGCGGCGACTCGACCCTTGCCGACTTGCGATCCGGCGACGGCTTTCAGTACATCGAGCCGCTGTCGGTGATCTGCTATCCCCAGCGGATCGGCGACAATTCGGGGATCTACGACGCCGATCCCAAAGGAAGCTCAGACGGCACGAAGATCTGCTTCGTCTCGAACTACGATTTGAAGACGTCGCCCGTGACTCATATCACAGAGAACGTTGGCCGGCGCGACCAGGGTATCGTCGTCGAATCGACGGCTGGTTTTCCCGACTCCGGCCACATCAACGTGCATCGGGAAGTAATCGCCTACCAGCGGAAAACGCCAACAAGTTTTGAGGGAATCACGCGGCAGGCGCTGGACACCGCGGCCTTCAGCCTGCGAACCGGCCGTGCTGTAACAAGCTTCGAGGCCCGCTGCCTGACCGACGAACAATGGAGCAAAACCAAGCCCAGCACGTCGATGGTTCGGTCTATTGAAGACATGCAATCACCACTCATGCGCCAGCGGCAGACGGATGTGTACGTAACATTGGTCCGCAAACCGGATCGTCCGCATCTGCGCCTCAATCGCGGAATCCTGGAGATCATCCCTGGCGAGCATCACGAGGAAACGCGCGGCTATCGTCTCTTTCGCAACGACAAGCCGGCGCGTGAAGAGCTCATCCCTACCGGCGAAGAGTTCTTCGTCGGTAAGGTCGGTCGATACACGGTCGCCGCCGTCGAATGGTCGGGCCTGACAAGCGAGCCGTCGCTTGCCGTCCCGTTTGACGCAGTTCGCGACCAAATCCACGGTCGTGCGCTTACCCAAACCCCCGATGACTTCCGTTGGACGACCGAACGTTGGACCGACAAAGCCAAGTCGATTCGAGAAACCGTGCACTTACATGACGGGGCTAACCGCCGCGAGTGGTTTCGCGACGGCGCGATTGTCCGCCGACACGACTTGAATGCCGACGGCAAAGCAATCCGCCGTAACGAGTACCAGGATGGCACAATGGCCGTGCGCGAGCATTACACCAGCGAAGGCACGCGCGTCAGCCGCGAAGTGTTTGTGCCGCATGGTGACATCATCGAAACGATCCGCTACAGCGCAGGAGACGGACGCGAAATCGATCACTGGTGGTTCGACGAAGGTTGGCCCGTCAAACAAGTGCGCGGTGGCCGTGAGTATGTGAAGCGCGATGATCGCTTCGGCCGCCTCGATACCAACGGCAAGTTCATCGACACGCCGCGCGGAGCCTTGAGTGATTAGAAGTACCTCGTAGCACAGCCAGCCTGGCTGTTAAAACAACGGACAACAGGCTGGCAGCCTGTGCTACGAGCAAGTTGTGCGCGCGGTTTGTTATGTCAGCAATTCCTTCAACGGGCCGAACTGCTCCGGTTTCTCTTTGAGGCCAGGGGCGCGGTTGAAGGTGTCACGCGGGGCGCCGACGGCGTATAGCAGCGTGCAGTAGAGGGCGTTGACCAGCGGATTGGTGGGATCGCCTTTCGCCGGACGACCGTAGGCCGCGCCGCCGTCATCAGGTTTGGGCGCCTGGAGTGGATAGGAGATCGCCTGTCCGGCTTGGAGACGGCCGCCGAGGTTGCCGATCATCACCACTGGCCAGTTCTCGCCATGCGTGTGCTGGCGGTTGGCGCTGTCGCTCATGAAGACCAACACGGTGTTGTCGAGCATCGTGCCCTTGCCCTCGGGCGTCGCCTGGAGTTTGGCGAGGAGCTTTGCCGCTTCACCCGCCAGGTGGCGGCGGTACATGCCCAGCACTTCTCGGCCCGATTTTTTCAGATTAGGATCGATCTCGTTATGGCCGAGTGCGTGCGTGCCGTGGTTCGAGATGCCGCTGTACGAAGTGCCGAGCGAACAGAGTCCCGACGAGAGGGTGACCACGTTGGTCAGACCCGCCACCAAGGCCGCGCCCGCCATTTCGCATTGCAGGGCCGAGATCTCCGTCATCTTGAAAGCTGGTTCTTTCGGCAGGTTCGGAGCGTGTTTTCCGAGCGTTCCCTTGTCGTACATTTCGGCCAGCTTCTGTTCGCGATCAAAGAGCGAATCAAGCGCTTCGACGTGATAGTCGAGCGCCTCTTTCTCTGGACCGGCAATCTGCGACCGCAATCGCTTCACGTCGCCAGCGATGAAGTCGATCATGTTGCGGCGGGCGGCGAAGTCGTTCGCCTTGGCACCGACGCTGCCAAAGAGCGACTCGTAGACCAGTTCCGGGCGCAGCAGCGAAGCGATCGGCCGAGACGCTCCCCAGGCCGACGACGCGAGTGCGGTAGGCGAGCCAACCTCACTCTTACTGTTGGCCGCCACTCCCAGCGCAAGCAACGGGAACACACTGGGCATGGTCCGCGCGATCGCCGCGTCGATGGATTCACCGACGACGGATCGCCGCTTGTCGGCGCTGGGCAGTCCGGAAAGTGATCGGAAACCGCCGCCATGATCAGCGTTCAGGTGGTGGCCACGGAGTCCTTGGATAATCGTCATCCGGTCCTGGAACGGCGCGAAGGGTTCGATGTCGAATGGGAGCTTCAGCCCCGCAAGCGGTGTTTGCTTCACCTTGGTGACCGTCTCCAGCGGCAAGTCGACCGGCTGAGCGCCTTGCTCGTAGAATCCATTGTCGAACAGCAGGAAGATCACCCGCTTCGGCGGCGTGTATGTGCCTGCGGCCTGCGCTTCGAGTTTTTGAAGCAGCGGAGCGAGCACAAGGCCCGATGTGCCTACGGAAAGACGTTGAAGTAATGTTCGTCGATTCATGATTGAGAAATTCCAAAAATCAAAAGACAAATTACAAACAAATTACAAATTACAAAATCAAAAACTCAAACACTTCACTCACGACTTATTGATGATGGCGCTGAGGATCTTTAACAGCTCGGCACTCTCTTGAATTAACTTGTCGCGTTCCACCGGCAAGTCCGATTCTTCACCCGTATCAAGCAGGCGGAGCCAATAGCGTGTTTCCTTTGCTTCTTTTCGCGCGATCTTCAGTCGCATTTTGAAATCCTTCTTGCTTAACGCTTCGTTCGCCTCGATGTAGTTCGCACCGATTGATCCCGACGATCTTACGACTTGTTTCACATCTTCAAGATTGCAGATCGTCCTCGGCAGTCGCTTCACAAAAGCGCGCACATCGCGCGCGAACTCATACGTGCGTTCCTCAAGGTCATATTTTCGACCGTCTCCCGTTTCGGACATTGAACATTAGAATTTGGAATTTGTTTGTAATTTGTCTTTTGTAATTTGTCATTTTACCGCAACGCGGTACAAAAACGCATCCGATGTCAGTAGCGACGTGAGCAGCGCCCACATGCTGCCACCGTTTTCCTTGTAGGCCCGGTGGGCGGCGACGAGT
Organism: uncultured Pirellulaceae bacterium; assembly: GCA_964343305.1. Lineage (GTDB taxonomy): Bacteria > Planctomycetota > Planctomycetia > Pirellulales > Pirellulaceae > CAYFJO01. Next base: position 28,083 of record CAYFJO010000005.1, read on the forward strand.
ACGGGGCTGTCGGCGAGCGTTTCGTTGCGCCCCAGGAAGAACCGAAACGCGTGTCGCACGAAGACCTGCTCGACCAGCTCCGAGTTGGCGAGCTTTCGGATGAGTTCGAAGGGATCCTTGACCGGCCCGTTGAGCCGTGGATCAAGACTTCCTTCCACGTTTCCGGACGTGTCGAAGGGGACCTGCTTGTAGATTTGTCGTCTCGGCCGGCCGTCCTTGTCCAGGTTGGCCTTGGCGGCGGTCGCATCTTGGTCGAGCACCAGTTCCGCGGCGCGGAATCGGCCAAAGTGATCGAACTGCTCGAACGGCAGTCCGAGCGGGTCCATGTGACGGTGGCAGGTCCAGCAGTATTCCTCACGGACCACCCGCATCCGCTCTCGTAGCGTGTGGTGCGGTTCGTTCGGCAGCATGGCGTTGACGGTGATCGGCACGTCGGGAATTCGACCGCCGAGCAACCGTTCGTGGATCCAACGGCCGCGGTGGATGGCGTGGTTGTCGAAATTGCCCGACTGTGCGACGAGCCACACCGGATGCGTGAGCATTCCCATCCGGTGCTCCGCAGGCATGTCGTAAGGTCGATCCGGCGACCAATCGCCGCGCGTCTTCAGCGGCACCTCGTAGATGGCAAGCGTGTGGCGCGCCCGATGTTCGCTGAGGGAAGTTGCGGGTGGATTGCGAGCGAATCGTCTGTTGAAATAGTAGGCCGCTTTGGAATGCTTACGCGGACTATAGGTAAGTAAGAACGTCTTGTTCGTGGTCAGCAATTCACGTAGCACGTCCTTGTCGCGTGCGAGAACCCACTCGATCAGTCGGTCGGCGTCGGTGACGAAGTACGTGGGCGTCCAGTCGGCAATTCCGTGGGCCTTTTGTGTGGCCTCGTCCTTGAAAACTTCCGGCGCCGGGTCGTAGCCAAAGTACTCGCGGAAGAACCGCACGATCCGCGGCTTGGAGATGGCGTCGTCGCCGAGGATGCGAACCACGTGCTCTCGCACTTCTTCACGCGAACGGAGTTTGCCGGTCGTGGCCGCCGCGGAGAGCAGTGCGCCGGGTTCGCGATCGGTAAGCGCGAACGAAATCGACCTTGCCAGGTCCTGCGGTGGCGGCATTCCTCGCGTCGCGCCGCCGCGGGGCTTCTCGATCCGGTAGAGCACCGACGGATGAGAGAGCACGACGACCAGGAACTGCTGCATTCCCTGCTCGCCGCCAGAGGTCTTCACGCTCTTGACGAGGAATTCTCCGTAGCGCTGGCTCTCGGCGTCGTCCGGCTTGCGGGCGAGAAGGAACTCGAACGCGAACGAGACCGCTTCCGTTACCTGCTCGGCAGTGGCGGCATCGCCGTTTTTCACGAGCGCGGCTAGCGGGGCGAATTCTCTCTTCTTGGGAAACAACCTGGTCAAGTGCTTGGCAATCCGCATGCTCGACCGCATGTGTACTTCGATTTCCGGCTCGCCCACACGGTGCGCCGCCGAGTAATCGGGGAACGACCACTGCGTCGGCAGTCTCCATGGGGGCGTGATGTCCCTGAGTTGGCTACCCTTAGCCAGACGTTCGAAATACGCGTTGTACGCATCATCGGTGATCCGCCAAACACGGCCGGGCGTGGCAGTGTCTCCAAAGGTTTTGCCCGAGAAGAGCGCCTTGTGATCGACCCAGTTCCCCCGTCCCGACGCACGGGCCTTCGATTCGTCAACGGGCGTCCTCGCCACCTTCGGCGTCCGCCGGATCCAGTCCATCGCTTGGATCCGCGACTCCAACGGCGGTTGCTCGGCGTCTTCGGGCGGCATCGCGCTGCTCTCGAGTTGCTCGTACACCTTCTTCCAGGTCGCCAGGTCGGCCGGCGTGCGCGGATCGCCAGGCAGCTTATGGAGTGACAAGTCGGCTTTCGGTTTCTTCTCGCCGTGACAGTCAACGCAGAACTGTTTGAGCAGCGGCGCCACCTTGTCGCGATACGCAACCAACTGCCGCTCGGCATCCACCTGAGCCCACGCCGATGATGCGGCGATCACGACAATGATTACGGGCAAGACGATCGATCGCATGAGGATAATTCCACCTGGTGTGCTGTTCTGTCCGGTTCCATGGACTCAGTCGGCGGGCTATCAGGGATTGATTTTATCCAACTCTGATCGAAGGAGCAATTTGGAAACAATAGTCCCCCAGTCGAGGACGCCACGCTGTGTGCGAACAGCAGCATGCGATTGAAATGCGTCCCTCAACGATGCCGTCCAGAATTTGCCTTTTGATGAGCATGGCGGTTGATCACAACTAGGGCCCGTGTTCAGGGCGCTCACTAAGGAGAATCTCGTTGTCGTCCGGATCCTTGATGCGAACTTCACGCGTGCAAAAAATGTCCTTGCTCGCCGAATTCAAGATCGAGATTTCGATCTCTGCACCCCTGCAAAAGCGGTTTGATGTCATCGACCCAGATCACAAACTTAATCCCTTTGGCGGTTTCGTCAAATTCGCTCAGATAGAGTTTTGCCGTGCCAAGCGTGACGCAGATGCACCGTGGCGATCCAGAGGCCGGTTGATAGATCCACTCCTTCGTGAATCCAAGATCGTCACAGTAAAACGCCGCCGAGACATCCCATCCGCGACTGCAATAACGGCACAACTTTTTAATGAGTTGATCAATCATGCGATGCGACTTCATGGGAAGAATTTTAGTCATTCGCAAGCGTAAACGAATAAAATGACGTTGAATAGGTCAAGGACGCAGTTGCTTCACCGAACGTCCGGGCGAGCGGTTACTCTTCTCGATACTGCGTAAACCTGATAAGTTTTTGTTTGATGGGTGACCAAACGTGTCACGACGTTTGGCGATCATCACGGTGAGGGAAGAATGATCACACAACATCCGTTAACTCAACCCCTAAAATGGCACGGCGGTAAGTACTATCTTGCTAAGCGACTAATTCCGCTAATGCCACTGCACACTCACTACGTCGAACCATTCTTCGGCGGTGGTGCAGTCCTTCTCAACAAAGATCCAGATAATGTGTCAGAAGTAGTGAATGATATTCACGAAGAACTAATCAGTTTTTGGCGTGTGCTTCAGCAGCCAGATGATTTTGCGCGTTTCCAACGGATCATCGACGCAGTGCCATTTTCTCAGGTAGAGTGGGACGAGTCGACAAAACCTACTAACGATAAGATTCAACGTGCTGTCCGTTTCTTCATCAGATGTCGCCAGTCGCGTGCTGGTAAGTTCGACTGTTTCGCAACTCTTAGTCGCAATCGTTTGCGAAGGAGAATGAACGAGCAGGCATCGGCGTGGATGACCGCCGTTGAAGGGTTGCCAGCAGTTGCAGCGCGGTTAAGACGAGTTGTCATTTTGAACAATGATGCCGTTGACGTCATCCGTCAACAAGACGGTGAACACACACTATTCTATCTCGACCCGCCGTACGTTCACGACACGCGTTCGACCGATGGCGACTATGAGTTCGAGATGTCGCTAGACCAACACGCCGCGATGGTCGAGACAATTCGTCAGTGTCGAGGTAAAGTGCTTTTGTCTGGTTATCCGAATGAGCTTTACGATCGAGAATTGCGAGATTGGAATCACAACGAATTTCAAATTGACAACAAAGCAAGTTCGGCAAAGCGAAAGCGAATCATGACAGAGCGAGTTTGGATGAACTTTTGACAGATATGCGAACGCATTCTGCCCCTTGGAGTGGCAAATCGCCGTCCAATAGTGCATCATGTCGATGACGTACGAAAGGGGTATCGATGGCGAAGAAGAAAAAGAAGACGCAAAAGCAAAAAGGGCTTTTTCCTGAACTTGAAGAAATTGTAAGTGTCCTACAATCAAATCGACGGCAGGACATTTTGATTCTCATCATTCCAAGCGCCGACAAGCGTGATGTCGAACTCAAAGACCAAGAAATGTGGGCTAATTCTGCGATGGAACTGTTCGCAGACCTTTACGGTGGCGCGACGGCGTTCCAGACGTTTGCTGGAATTTACAAGGCCGACAACGGTAAAGTTCTCCATGACCGACCAATTCTGATAGAATCGTATGTGGAGAGGGAAACGCTCGAAGACAAAGCCACCCTCAAGCAATTGTTGGAGTTCTGTAAGCGGATGGGCCGAGAAACAAATCAGGCGGCGGTTGGCTTGATCGTCAACAGCGTGTTTCACGAAATCACCGATTACTAGGACCGGGAGATCGTCAATGGACGAGCAGCTTAATCAATACTCGTTGAGCAAGACGCTTGCTAGCAAGATGACGCCGGTGAAGGATCGACCGCAATTCGGCCACTTTGGATTACTGGAAACGACAGCCGAGGCGTTAAAGGCAAGTGCAGCAGATGAGCAACAAGCCGATCGGTCGCACGGTTTCAATTACCAGCGTGACGCTGTTGTTGTCGAAGCGTTTGAATCTGTGCGAGATGGGGCGTCGCCAGACGCGCTTCTTTGGGATCGAAAACTATCGCGAAAGTTTGCCAAAGAATGCCGACAAAAGGGAATCGACGCCCCAGAGAAAATACTGAAGCGAAGAGTGCTCAATGTACGCAAGAACAGTCCAAGGTATAAACAGCATGGAATTGTTCTTTCGCCAACGACCAAAAACGAACCACACCCGAGTATCGTTCCTCAATTTGCTCATGTAATTGAGTTTGCGCTTGTTCGCCTTCGATACCGACATGGTTGCTCGATTGATGACATTCTTCTGGACCCTGAATTGGCCGACGCGTACGAAGAAATGTGCATGGAGATTGCACCACAACTTTCCTCCACTGATGTGCGATTGGCTGCGCTGTACATTCGCAAGTCTCGTTTTCTCCCAAAGAAGAACAAGGCTGAAATCGAAGCATTGGACCTCAATCTCTTCGACAGTGAATGCTCAAAACCGCATGCCCTGGAATCCTTTGATGTTTCAGTCGTACCTTCGGGACCAGGGATTCTAGAGGTTCGAGAGCGAGATCGATTTCTCTACATTTCCAGGAACGAAGACCTTAACTTGGCCGTCGGTGAATTCTTAATCGGCAAGGCTTTTCAAATCGTCAGCAGTGGTTTTTGGCATCCTGACAAAAATGTAATAACGATACAGTTTGCATCCGGAAGAAGTGTTGCGGGCACTGGAATCACGACCTGGGAGCGGCGGCTGATCTACGATCATGAACCAATATTCAATTGGCCTCTGGGACACACAGCTGCGTGAAATTCAATTCGATTGGTGGTTTTGAGTCATTCGACTCGGACGACCAAGCGATCCGTTATCGTGCCGAGCGGTGTCTTCCGTGAAACCGTGACAATGTAGCGACCGGGCTTCTGAAAACGATGTTTCGTGCTTGCGTAGCCTACGCCGTCCCATGCATGCGTCGAGGTATCGGTATTCGATCGTACCGTTTCCTTGGGACTGCCGTCGCCGTAGTCCCAGACGTCGAGCCCCTCGACGGTATAGCGGGCTCGAACTTTGAACACGATTGGGTCGCCGGTGCGCACGCCGATACTCGGATGATAGGTTGCATGGATGGTTGGCACACTGTTCCACGTTCCACCTTCCGGAATGACTTTGACAATTGCAAAGTCGACATCCGAGTTTCCCTTGACGTCGGTCACCGTCAAGATTTCGTTGTAAAATCCAGGGCGACGGTAGACTCGTTGGACGGATTCTCCTGAAGCCGTCGTGCCATCGCTGAACTTCCAGTGATAACTACGTATCGATGTGCTGCTCCATGAATGTGACGCATCTAACGTGACTTTTTCGCCTACCAGCGCTAGATGTCGTGGACGAGCCACGGCGACAACTTCTGGTGAATGCTGTTGTCGATTGGCTTGCCACAAAAACGCGTAACCGTCTTGCGTACCCCATTGGCCAGACGACTGAAGACTCTTGATCTCAAAATGCAAGTGAGTCCAGCCACCGCTGCCACCTTCCTTGCCGACCACGCCGATCGGCTGGCCCGCTTTGACGATCGCTCCAAGTCGCACGGGCGTGCTAATTGCGCTCAGATGGCTGTAGCGGTAATACCAGCCGCGGTTGTCTTGAAGATAGACGACATCGTATCGCGGGCTTACCGCCGTCTTCGGTAAGTTGTCTTCGGAATGACCCGCGACGGAAACGACGCGCCCGTCGGTTGCGGCCAGTACGGGAGTCAAATGCTCGCTGGCCCCCAGGTCCAGTCCCGCGTGATAGTAAAACTTGCCACCGCTCCGCGAACTGACGGCTTCGTTCGAGAACCAGGTTTGAGATGCAAACCACCGTTGTCCTACTGGATAGACAAAACTGTTCGGGCGAATCCACGCCGAGTCCTTGGGCCACAGCCGAAATCGTGCGTGCTTGACGACACCCCAATGGTTGATGTGGCTGTCTTTGTTGTAGTTGACTGTGACCGGACAATCGATCTGCACCCCGCCAACCAAACGAGGCAGACGATAAAGACCGCTAACCAACGTTGCCTTCTCTCCGTTGACTTTCACATCAACCTCGACCTGCCGGATGGCATGCATCACCCGATCCCGCTCTTCGCGAACTTCCAACAGTTCGATCTTGCAAGTTTCACCATTATTAAGAGTCGCTTCTTGCATCTCGCCGATATTCAGATCGACAACCCGCACGAGCGGCTTCTCAAACTTCTCCTCGGCATGGGCGACGCAACAAAACAGCAACAGCAGCGGTAGGACGAATACCCGCATCTTCATCTCCAATCACGTAGGGCGGCGGAGCCGCATCCCAAATTACAAGCACCAAATCTCAAACAAATTCAAAACTCCAAATTCAAATGATCGAAACGCTCCGCGTCAGGTGTTTGGAGTTTTGGATTTGAATTCTGAATGCGAAAGAACACCAAACTCAAGCGAATGCCGAAACTCTTGGCAAGTTCCACTACGGCAGGTAAGAACTCATCTGCCGCTCGTCTAACACCAAGTCGCTCGCTCATTCTTGAACAGAAGCAAACGAAGGTGACGAAGTTTCTTTCGTTTGCTTCTGTTCAAAATGGTCACTCTCCCTGCCAACTTTCTTTCTGCATCGCGTAGCGTAAGACTTCAACAACTTGGTCAATTGATTCGGTAACTGCACAGGCGGCTGCGTCGACTTCTTTCAGGGCGTGTTGAATCTCTGGCGGCTGAACAACAATCAGTGGCTTGCCAAGCGCCGCCACGAATCCCGCGTCAAATGCCGCGTTCCACTGCCGATATTTTTCGCCGAATTTGACAACGACAATATCCGCCCGCCGCAGATTCGTTTGCGTACGAATTGCGTTGACTCCCGCGCCTTTGTGGTCGTGCCAGAACGGATTCGATTCTTTGCCCAAGATTTTGGCCCCACAACTGTCACTAGCCGCATGATCGGTCACAGGCCCGACCAGTTCGATCGGCAATTCGGCATCGGCCACCGCTTTCGCAAGTTCGCTTCGCCAGTCAGAATGGATTTCACCCGCCAGATAAACCGTCCAATCCATGCTTTCTCACTTTCGTTGATTGCAGCCGTCGCAAGTCGTCGTCATGATAGAAATCAGACCGTGATTGTAAACCACACGTGAACGAATGAGCAATAAACGACTAGAATCCGCACAGCGCGAAGCACGCAAGCTCGGCATCCCCGACGTCGAGCGGCACATCTTGATGTGCCACGATACCAAGACCGCCAAGTGTACCACCAAGAAACAAATGTCCGCGTCGTGGAAACATCTCCGCCAACGGCTCAAGGAGTTGAAACTTGACCGGCGCGGCGGCGTGTTTCGATCGAAGTGTGCCTGTTTCGACATCTGCAAAGGCGGCCCCATCCTGGTCGTCTATCCCGATGGAGTCTGGTATGGCGGTTGTACGTCCGACGTGATCGACCGCATCATCGAGGAACATCTGATCGGCGGCATCATCGTCGAGGAATACGTGATCGCCGCGAGTCAGTGTACGAGGTCGATGGCCGCCGAGTGATTCTTATGACTCGATGCATAACTGTTCTCGTCACTACCGCGACAAGCCTATTTTGCTGTGGCAACTTGATATCCTGATGCTGGTTTTAATATGGTCTTTCTGCGACGTCGTCTGTTCAGCGGAGTTGCCGTTCAATGCACGATTGTGGCCATGAAGAGTAATTCGTGGTTGAAATTGAAGCCGCCGCGTGAACCAGTCGATCTCGCCGCCACAATCTATCACCACTTCGGCATCCCGCTCGACACGGCCTACACCGACGATCGCCAATGGCCCATCTATGCCGGATTATTCATGAACCGTGGTCCAAACGACGTAATGTTCTCTGTGAAAAGGAGTTGCGGCTATCTTGCCTAAAACACCGCGCAAATTCGAATCCACACTAACCCGAAGCGCAAGCGAGGGGTTTTTGGACGTCGCCCCTCGCTTGCGCGTCGGGTTAGTGAATGATCCGGGCTATGCCGTTCAACCAAATGGCCAGCCGCTTCGAGATTTGCTTTCTTGAACAGGGTTTCCTACCGTTGGAAATCTTCTATTGCGACGGCTGGACCGTTGCCCCCTCGGCGACGTCCTGTTGCCACTGACGAAGATAGACCATCATCTTCGTGGCTTGCTTTTTGTTGTCTTCGAACACGTTGCGCGTCTCGCCGAGATCTTCGGCCAGATTGTAGAGACCGTATCCCTTCTGTCCTTTCGCATTTTGAACAAGTTTCCAAGATCCGTCTCGCATTGCGATTTGATTCGCGTGCTGCCAAAACAACTTTCGTTCGCCGATCGATTCATGTTTCAAAAGAACATTGGAAAGATCAGCGCCGTCCAGCGGGCGTTTCTTCGGCAGCGGCACACCAGCGAGATTGAGCAACGTGGGCATGAGATCCATGCCGATCGCCATTTGGTCGGTCGCGCCGGGTTTGATCTTTCCAGGCCAACTCGCGATGGCGGGTACTCGGTGGCCGCCTTCCCAAACGGTTCCTTTGGTGCCCCGTAGTTTGCCGTTCGATCCCAGACTCGTCGCCCCGTTGTCGGAGAAGAAGAATACGAGCGTGTTCTTTTCCAGCCCATGCTCTTTGAGTTTCGCGACGACCTGGCCGACGCCCTTGTCCAACTCGGTGACCATTTCTCGATAGGCCTCCTTTTTGTCGACCCTCGAACCGTGCGTGTTGAACTGGCCGCCCACCGTACGATCGGCTTTGTCGCTAGGACCTTGATACGGGTAGTGCGGCGCTTCGTGCGGCAGATACAGACAGAACGGCTGGTCTTTGTGATCATCGATAAACTTCAACGCGTGCCTGGTGATCAAGTGCGTCGTGTAGCCGGGCTCTTCGGCCAGTTTGTCTTGATGCCACCAATCGTAGACGCCGGATTGATCAATGTGAGAAATGAAATCGACATTGCCGCTGACGTAGCCGCGAAAGAGATCGAAGCCGTGTTGGATAGGATTGTAAGTCGGTTTGTAACCAAGGTGCCATTTGCCAAAGATGCCGGTCGCGTAACCCGCGTCTTTCAGGCGTTCGGCAAATGTCGATTCCTGAGGCAGCAGGCCCAGGTGACGCAACTTCACCGAGACGACCATGGGAATGCCTGCTCGCTGTTGGTAACGTCCGGTCATCAACGCCGCCCGCGTGGGGCTGCACACCGCGCCGTTGGAATGAAAGTCCGTCAACTTCAATCCGCCGGCAGCCAACTCGTCGAGGTGCGGCGTCTTGATCCAGCCGCCATAGGGACTGATGTCGCCGTAGCCCATGTCATCGGCCAAAATGATGAGAAAATTCGGTTTTGCCGTGGCGTTGGTTGGCGGGCATACGGTGGCTGCGATTGCCAGGATAACTGGTGCGAGTCGCGTCATGGTCTGTTCCGATTCGTGAGGCAGTGGAAACAGTTTCTTATGTTCCAGCCGCGAGGGCGCGTCAAGTGAGTCGTGGGGCAAAAAAGTTTGGATTTCCGAATCTCGCGGTGGGAAATTTGAAGGCGGCTGGCGACAATGGTTTAGAAACATGGCCTCCGACGCTCAACTCGGAAAGTCAAGCTACTCAGGAAATCACCGCATGACGAGTCCCGTGGGTCCGCAAATGCTCGAGCGATTGCTTTCGGAGCACGGGGCCGCGCTGGAGTTGTTTGCTGGCCAATGGTCGCGGAGGCCGGACGATTGCGTGCAGGAAGCGTTTCTGGCGCTGGTTCGTCAGCAGACACTGCCGGATCGGATCGTGCCGTGGTTGTATCGTGTAGTGAGAAACCAGGCGATCAGCGAAGCCCGGTCCGCCCATCGGCGACGGCGGCACGAGACCATCGCGGCGGCGATGAACGAATCGTGGTTCGTCGCTAACGGCGATCCCGGTCAGACACTGGCCGTGACCGAGGCACTGGAAGCGGTGACAGACGAAGAACGGGAAATTATTGTCGCGCGGATTTGGGGTCGGTTGACATTTGAAGAGGTGGCCGAAGTTCTCGACATTTCGAAATCGGCGGCACATCGGCGTTACGAACGGGGACTTTCCCATTTACGAGAAAGGCTGGGCGAATCATGGATCGCGAAAAACAATTCGACGACGAACTGACGCACCTGGAACAAGACTTGTCGCGGCTCGTTCCCAAAGCGGGCCGGTTGAATCATGCCCGCGTGTTGTACCTGGCCGGTCGCGCGTCTGCGGCAGCGGAACGTTCGCGGGAAAAATCCCAAGCACGTTGGTTCTGGCCGCTGGCAACGATGGCAACGAGTCTGGCTGCGGTCGCATTCGCCGTCTTGTGGTCGATGCCCCGGGAACCGGTCGTTGTCGAGAAAATCGTTTATGTCCAACGCCCCTCACAACCAGAAGCCGGCGACGACGTTCAATCGAGTGACGCGCCGCAACGGCCGGCGGAAGAGGAAATTCAAATCGATTCGTGGAGCATTCGCGAAACACACCAGCGGCCGGCGAGGCCGCGTTATTTGCAGACGCGACAGATCGCTTTACAACACGGCGTGGACGAATTACCAAAACTCGATGGCGGCGGGCAACGAATCGGGCCGGCCAGTTACCGGGAACTTCAAGAGAAACTGATCGGACGCCTGATGGACGCGGACAACGGCGACCATCGAGTCGAGCCGCGCGAAGGAGACAACACATGAACGACAACCTGAGATTTCGGAACGCTTTTGTGTTTGTACTTGCGGCATCGTCCGCGCTGGCTCAAACTCGCGTCGAGATCATCGAGCCCGAAGACCGGTCGAATCCGCAAATTGTCAAGCTGACGTTGTCGCCGGCCGCCGAGCCTGTTCCGGCGCTGAAACATTCGCTGTGGCCGCGGCACGAAGAACGGACGCCCGGCAATGCCGCGCCGTATTATTATCGCGCAGTGCTCATGACCGTCGAAGGTCGCGATCGCGTGCACAAGCATCTGCAAGAGAAATATGGTGAAGAGTTTTACCAAGAGTGGCTGTCTGCCCGGCCCGAAGATTTGCCACGAGATGGTCTCCAGATGTTGATTCGCGGCAGTGCCATGAGCGAATTGAAAGCGGCGGTCTATCGTGAACAGTGCGATTGGGACCTGCGCCTTCGGGACCTCCGCGGCATGGACACGATTGCGTTTTTGTTGCCGGAAGTTCAGGAGATGCGAGAACTCGCCCGGCACCTGTCGCTCAAGGCCAAGTTGGAAGTCGCGGATGGCGAACTCGGCAAGGCTGTCGAGACGCTGCTCCTGGGCTACAAGTTGGCACAGGACACGGCACAGCCGAAGACGCTGGTCAACGATCTGGTGGGCATCGCCGTCGCCGGCGTTTGTAACGAGACGCTGTTGGAAATTGTGGCGTCGCCGGATTCGCCCAATTTGTACTGGGCGCTGGCACAAGTTCCCACGCCGTTGATCGACTTGCGCCCCGCGATGCAGTACGAGATGCAATTGCCGTTGAAGATCTTTCCATTCCTCAAAGACCCGGAACAGGAAAGTCGATCGCCCGAACAGTGGCGTCAGTTCATCATCACGGCGATCTCCGATCTACAGGACTTGGGTGGCGACAGCAATCAAATCGGCTACTTGAACGCCTGGCAGGAACAACTGGTGGCCACCGCCATCGCGATGAAAGGCTATCCGTGGGCCAAACGCGAATTGATCGGCCTGGGCTACGATCGGCAGCGCGTCGAGGCGATGCCGGTTGGTCAGGTGATCGCCATTCATCAAAGCAACGTTTATCGCTACACGTATCAGGAGATGTTCAAATGGTCGCTGCTGCCGTTCTGGCAAGCCCAGCCGAAGATGCAGCGTTCGTTGGACAAACTTCGCAGCGAAGGTTATTTGAAGACGGGGGCCGATGCGAAAGAGATCTTGCCGATCGTTTCACTGCTGTTGCCCGCGACCGAAGCGGCCTCGCAGGCGGGGATTCGATTGCAGCGGGACCTGGCCGCGTTGCGGGTCATCGAAGCGATCCGCATGCACGCGGCTGGTGGCGGCAAATTTCCCAAATCCCTGGGCGAGATTTCGGTCGTCCCAGTGCCGCGCGATCCGTTGACGGGCGAATCGTTTGTGTACGAGTTAAAGGATGGCAAGGCGATGCTGTCGCTGACCAGACCGCCAGGGTCGACCATCCGACTGCCACGGCCGCGCGTCTTTGAATTGTCTCTCAGGAATCCGAGGATAAAGCCATGAACCACATCTCTCGCTCCACGATCCTCGCCTTGGTTGCATTTGCGACCGTCCGGCAACTTTCCGTGACGGCGCAGGATCCCGCGAAGTTCGCCGCCACGATTGCACCTTATGTCGACGACCAAACCATGGTCGTGGCTCGCATCGATTTGACGCGAATCGACGTCGACGCGGCCGTCAAGTTTTTGCATCCCGTCGTGGCTCCCGGCGAGACGTTCAAGGACGTCGAAACGAACGTCAAGATCATGAAGGCGAAACTGGCTGAAATGAAACGGCTCGGTGGCGGCGAAGTATTCTTCGTCGGCTCGTTGGACGAGTTTCCTGACAGCTTTGGTTTTCTGATCGCCACGGTGCGCGTGCCGAACGGAGCGGCCTTGATTCCCGGCCATCATCAACATTTCGCCGGGCTGTTGTTCAGCGGCAAATCCGGCGGTCCGACGAAACTGGCGGCAGGCGAGGAGCCCGCCGAATCGATCGTGTCGATGCAGATTTGTGAGCAAATCAACGACGCCCTGTTTGCCGGAACCAAGTCGATGCTCCGGCGGATCAAGGCCCGCAAACCTGTCGCTCGGCCGGAACTGGCCAAAGCGTTCGAAGCCGCCGGCGACACCGACATGCAACTGCTGCTGATCCCGACGGACGACCATCGCCGCGTGCTGCGGGAGATGATGCCACGATTGCCCAACGAGTTGGGTGGCGGCAGCGGCAGAGTGGTCGCCGATGGCCTTCGCTGGATCGCGGTTGGCATCAACGCTCCGCCGCGTCCACAATTGAGCTGCGTCATTCAACTGCGCGACGCCGAATCGGCGGGTTTGGTCAAAGGCGTGCTGTCCAGCATTTACTTGGAGTGTGCTAGAACGGATTTAGTCCGCAACGCCGTGCCAGTAATCGACGAGGTCCTCGCCGCACTGACGCCGGAAACCAAGAACAGCCAACTCCGCATTTCGATCGGCGAAGGCGACAAGCGGTTGGCCGCGATCCTTCGTGCGTTCGCACCGCCCGTGGGTGCCGTGGCCGCCGAATCGCGCCGCCGCAAGAGCGTCAACAACATGCGGCAAATTGCGTTGGCGTTTCACAACTTCTACGACGGTTCGCAGCATTTACCCGCCGTCGAAAACATCGAGCTAAAGGTCCGTCCGGGCAAGGCCAAGCACCCGTTTAGTTGGCGCGTGGCCATCCTCCCATTCATCGAGCATCAAGATCTGTTTAACCAGTACAATTTCGACGAGCCATGGGACAGCGACCACAATCGCCAGTTAATTGCCAAGATGCCCAACGTGTTTAACAGCCCCAACGCCGGCCCGCGCAAAGACGGCAAGACGGTGTATCAAGTGCCGGTCGGCAAGGACACCGTGTTTTCCGAAAAGGGTGGCATCAAATTCGCGGCCATCAAGGACGGCACGTCGAACACAATCATGCTGGTCGAAACACATCCCTCGCGAGCAGTCATTTGGACCAAGCCCGAGGATTTCGAAGTCGACGACGAAGATCCGCTGAAGGGCCTAAAAGGTCAGGAGTCGGGCGGCTTTATCACGGCGTTTTGCGACGGCTCATCACACCTGCTGCCTGACAAGATCGATCTGAAGAAGTTGCGCGCGTTGTTCACGAAAAACGGCGGCGAATCGGTGAGCGGGTTTTGATTGTCGTCACGCTGCCACAAAGACGAGCCTCACGCAATCGGGGCCCAACGTGCGATGCATCGAATATCTCCGTAGCAATCGGAAGTTTCTAAAATGGCGGACGAGAAAAGAAACTGGCCAACCCTTCAAACGTGTTTATACCAGAAAAGTACTCACTCGATGATGAGATTCCGCGAGCATCAGGCCGTTTGAAGCACATGCATCTCGGGGCCGACGTGGTCGGTGACGACGGCTCCGATCAGCGTGTGAGCGGTTGCGTCGTAGACCGCGATTGGAAGAATGTTGCCCACTTGGCGGCGGTTGCCTTCGTAGACAACGATGCGGTCACAGTTCGTGCGGCCGACCATTTGAACGACCGGACTTTCGTCCTCAACATTGCGAGCTTTTTTGCTGGGGCCTTCGACGAGCACTTCGACCGTGCGGCCGAGCAATGCCTGGTTGTCTTCTTCGCTGATCGCGTTTTGGATGGCCAGCAACTCGTTGTTGCGGCGTTGCTTGACCTTGTACGGGACGTCGTCTTCCATGCGGTCCGCGCCCTTGGTGCCGGGGCGTTCGCTGTATTTGAAAATGAAACTGTTTTTGAAGCGGCATTCTTTGACCAGGCCGATCGTCTTTTCGAACTCCGCTTCCGTCTCGCCGCAGAAGCCGACGATGAAATCACTCGACACCGTCGCGCCGGGGATCGTGGTGTTGATACGTTGCATCATGTCGCGGTACTCTTCCACCGTGTAGCCGCGTCGCATGCGCTGGAGCACTGAGTTCGCGCCGCTTTGTGCGGGGACGTGCAGGTAGGTTGACACCTTCGGCAGGTCGCGAATCGTTTCCAACAAGTCGTCTGTCATGTCCTTGGGAAAATTGGTGACGAACTTCAGCCGCTGGACGCCGTCCACTTCGTGCAGCATGTGCAGCAAGTCGGACAATCGCGTCGTTTTGTCCCCGTCGACGTACTTGTAGCTGTTGACTGTTTGTCCGAGCAGTGTGATTTCAAGGCAGCCTTGATCGGCCAGCGCGCGGGCTTCGTCGAGGATTTGCTGCGGCGGTCGGCCTTGTTCGGGGCCGCGCGTCGAGGGGACGATGCAGTACGTGCAAAACTTGTCACAGCCGATTTGGATTCGCAGATAGGCTTGAAACGGTGTTGGCCGCATGGTGGGATCGCGCAGTGGGTCGAACGTTTCGTGGCTGCGTTTGATTTCGTCGACGGAACCGTCGGTGCGATCGAGGCCGACGGCCATTTGTTGCTCGGAGCCCGCTTGAGCCTTGCGGATCAGATCGGGGACTTGTTCCAACTGGCCGGGACCAACGATGAAATCGACGTACGGCGCGCGTTCGAAAATCAACTTTTGGTCCTTCTGCGCCATGCAGCCCATCACGCCGATGATTCTTTCGGGGTGCTGCTTTTTCATTTGTCGCAGTCGGCCAAGTGAACTGTATGTCTTGTCTTCGGCGTGTTGGCGGACGCTGCAGGTGTTGAACAACATCACGTCGGACTTATTGCGGCTTGCCGACAGCTCGTAACCTTCCCGGCGCAGACTGGCTACGACCATCTCGCTGTCGAGCAAGTTCATCTGGCAACCGACGGTTTCGATGTAGAGCTTTTTCATAGTTTTCTGTAGGACGGATTTTCAATCCGTCCTACGGGTCACGCGGCATTCTCGCGACGGGCTTTGCGTTTTGCTCGACGCTCTTCCACTTCGCGGCGTTGTTGTTCTGCTTCCATTTGTTGTCGCATGTCGGCGATCAATTCGTCTCGCCGGGCTTGCATCAAACGCACGAGTGACACCACCGCGACAAACGCCGCTGCTCCCAGCAAAATCCATTGCCATGCATCCATGCTTTCGGCCCTCAAAATCAAAAATCCGAGTTCGTGGACAATCTGCCTATCCTATCACGCCAGCCGAATTGGACGCGAGGGGGATTTCCGCTCAGCTTTTGCCAAAAAACCTGGTCAACGTCGCTTCACTCGGCGGCTTGGTCAGCAATGACACCACGACCAGCACGATGGACGAGGCGACAAAGATGGTCACCACGGGCATCAACGGCGGAATCAAAACAAACTCGGCGCTTGGCCAAGGGCTCCCCGGAAAGGAATAAGGCGGCGATTTTGCGGGCAACTGGCACCATTGATAAAACATCGCGTTCCAGATCACGACGGTCGTCGTAACGCTGGCCCAGGCGCCGGCCGCGGTCAGCTTTCGCCAATAGATCGACGCAAAAACCAACGGGAACAAACCCACGAACCCACTGAAGCACCAGATTGCTGTGTCAAAAATGCTGCGAGGTGAAAGCAGACTGATCCCGTACGTCGCTGCGACGATGACAGCCACAAAGCACCGCGCCATCCAGACAATTTGCTTGTCGCTGAATCGATCGCGATCTCCGTAGTGCAGGACGACATCGTTGGTGAACATCGTGCCGAGGCAGAGAAACTGGCTGTCGAGCGACGACATGATGGCGGCTAGGATCCCGGCGGTTAGCAACCCAGCGAGAACCGGCCCGGCGAGCCGTTGGACCATCATCGCCAGCACGAGGTTTTCCTTTGCGTCCGGTCCGAGCGCCGTTGGAGCCGTCGCCCAAACACCGATCATTACACAGGGCAGCCAGACGATCAAGATCATGATCGGATGAGCGATGATTGGTAAACGAAATGCTTTCGCACTGCGAGCAGTCAACCAATGTTGAAAGACGTGCGGGAACATCGCGACTGACAACGGAATTAACAAAAATGAAAAGTAGGACGGTGCCATTCTGCCGCTGATCGAGATCTTGTGCATTCCCGCCGCCGTTTGTGCCTGCTGAGTTTCTGGATCGGCGCTTGCATCTGGTGTGACGACCGCTTGCGTCGCCGCTTGCATGTTTTCTAACAAACTCTCCTTGCCGCCCAACCCGTTGGCGATCGTGATGAAGGTCACGATGCCCAAGATCATAAAGATGGCCGTCTGCATCGCGTTGGCCCACGCCGTGCCGCGCATGCCACCGAAAAACACATAGGTCAATACGACTAGACAAATGACCAGCGATGCCAACCAGGGTGGCACGCCGTGGTGATAAGATTCAAACCAACCTTGTGTTTTGAACGTTCCGTGTGTCACGCCGTTGACGACGAAGCCGGACCCTAGCACGCCGATCAACAAGTAAGGAATCACCAAACCAACAACCACGGGAAACAAGAGCAGTCCGATCGAGTTGTTTTCCAACCGTTCACGAAAGAATTGGAGTTGCGTCGTATAACCGTGCTTACGACCGATGGCCCATAGTTTCAATCCAACGAGGAAAAAGCACAGTGAATGAACAATGCCGCTGGCGGACGCCAACATGCCATAGACGACCACGCCAAGTTTGTATGCTTTGCCCGTCGAACCAACCAAAGCGAACGCGGTCATCGTCGTGCCGAACAACGACATCAGCAACAAGAACGGGCCGATCGAATGGCTGGCCAGCATGTAGTCTTTCGAAGTGCCGCGAAACATGCGGCTGGCGAATAGCCCCAGCACCAGCAACAAGGCGAGGTAGCCAATGATAATGCCCAACTGAATCATGATTGGACCTCGTCATCCGCCTCGGCCTCGACGTCATCGAGTCCTTTGGGCCAGCAGTGGAACACGGCCAACGTCCAGAGAATCGCCGCGGCGACGGAGATCCCCGCATGGTAAGCGAGCGAATAGGGCAGGAAGCCAAACACCAGCGTCGAGTTGTCCCATTGCCAATAATCTTGGTGCAAAATGACCAACACCACGACCATGATCCAAACGAGATATTTCATTTGAAGGCTTGTAAGAGAAAGCGGTAAAGGACATGAAACGGTGGGAGCAGTAGTTTAATTAACCCACGAAATCGAAACCAGTCGAGATGCCGTCTTTGGCAATCCGGACGCATCCCATAGACTGGCAAAAGGGATTTCTGCATGTTAAATTCATCCTTATCAATCTCGCCGTTTTAGGATTTTGAAATCCATCTCTCTCACATTCTTCCACCTTTCACGAAGGTTTTCAGTTTATGAATATCTACAACTTTCGTTGGCTTGTCCCGTTGGCGATGGTTGCCGTTTTCATTGCCGGTTGCTCAGGCGGTCCAGCAGGGGAGACTTCCTCGGTCAAGACGATTTCCGATCTGAAAGGCAAACGAGTTGTCGTGGGGCCGGCTGGAGCGGGATTTGAAATGTTCCTCAAGCCGATCCTTGAAGAACATGGTGTGACGTACGATGACTTTTCGCCATTGCACAGCGGACAGAGTGGAGCCGTCGATATGTTGAGTGACGGGGCTGCCGCGGCTGCATTTCTCGGCGGTGCGGTTCCAACCGGATCGATCACTCAGGCGTGTGCCACGAATAACATTTTCTTCGTCCCCTACGAAGAGGACGCGGTCAAGGAGTTGCTCAAGAAGTATCCGTTCTTCGAGCGAGCCACGATTCCGAAGGATGCGTATTCGGATTTAATTGAAGACTACCAAGGCTTGAACGTCGGTTCGATGCATTTGATTACAAATGCGAATGTTAGCGAGGAAGTCGTTTACCAAATCACCAAAACAATTTATGAGAACGCGGAAGCGGTGATTGAAAAACATCCGGCTGGTCGTGCGATCGAAAAGCGAGCGACCCGAAACACGGGCATCGACTTCCATCCCGGCGCGATTCGGTTCTATAAGAAGAAAGGAATCTGGCCCGAAGATGCAAGCGAGCCCGACGCCGTCGAATCGTCGAACGACACTCCTGAATTCATCAGTATCGGCACGGCTCCGATCGGTGGCGCATTTGCACAAGTCGGCGGCGCGCTGGCCGAAGTGCTCAATGACAAGAAAGGGGAAAACCCCTGGTCTGTCCAAGCACAAGGCACCAAGGGGTCGCAAGAAAACATTCGTTTGCTGGACAACGGCAAGATCGAGCTCGCATTGTCCAACGCGGCGATCAGCTATTTTGCATCCAAGGGCGAAGCCACTTGGGACAAGAAGTATGAGATTCGCGCCGTGATGACGCTGGCACCAAACATAGCGATGTTTATCACAAAGCAATCGAAAGCCGCCGCGTCGAGCGAGTAGGAGAATCTGCCCATGCATGAGCGGATTCGCAAACATCTCGTTCCGGTACTCAGCGTCATCCTGTGCTTGTTTACGCTTGTCGAAGCGAACTACCCTCATCTTGAAGAGACGTCGCAACGCGCGATCTTTGCGATGCTGGGCATGGTGATTTGCTTCTTGATGTTTCCCTTGCACACGAAGGTTAAAGACAACAAGATTCTGCAAAGTGTTGACCTGGTGCTGGCCTTGGGCGTCGTCGTTTGCTGCGGCTATGTGGTCATTCAAAACGAATCGATGTTTCGCGGAACGCTGTGGCTAGGCGACTCGTCGCTGGGCAATCGCGCGGGCAGCATGTTTCGCACGGACTTTTGGATCGGGCTGGTTGGCCTGATCCTCGTGCTCGAAGCCACTCGCCGTTCGATCGGTTGGGCCGTGCCGCTGTTAGCGGTCGCGGCATTGATCTACGCGTATTTCCGCGCCGACCTGCCCGGATGGATGTTTCCGTTCAAGAGCATGACGATCGAAGACATTGTCGGCAGCACAATTCTCAAAGGCCAAGGTGTGTTCGGCAAAGCTTCCGGGGTGATGTTCAAATACGTGTTCCTGTTCGTCATTTTCGGGTCGTTTTTGGAAGTGACTGGGGCGACACAGTTCATCATAGATTTTTCTGAGTCGCTGTTTGGACGATCGCGTGGCGGGCCGGCCAAGGTGTCGGTTTTAGGAAGCGGTTTGATGGGATCGTTGTCCGGCAGCGCCGTCGCAAACGCGGTCACGACGGGAACCTTCACGATCCCAATGATGCGCAACGCAGGCTTCAGTCCGCATATCGCCGGCGGCATCACCGCGGCGGCGGCATCGGGCGGTGCGCTCGTTCCACCCGTAATGGGCGCGGGTGCCTACATGATGCTGGAGTTTGTCGAAGGGCTGACGTTTTTAGAAGTTGCCAAGGCCGCCGTTATCCCCGCCGTTTTGTATTACTTTTCGATCTTTATGATCGTCCACTTCTTTGCCTTGAAGTTGGGTGGCAAAGCGACCGACGAAGCGGCAACCGTACAACCCAAGAAGATGACCAAGGTGCTGTTCACATTTGAAGGGCTCGTCTTCTTCGGCGCTCTGGTCACGTTGCTCACGTTTTTGTGTATTGGGAAAACGCCGTTTTTGTCGGTGACGATTTCGTTGGGCGTCATCGTTTTGCTCGGACTGTTCGGTCGCAAGATCACTTGGAAAACGACGTTGGAAGCACTCGAAAAGTCTGCCAAGAACGGCATCGCTCTCGTCGCGGCGAGTGCCTGTGTCGGTATCGTGATTGGCATCGTCGATGCGACACGAGTTGCGGACGCTTTCGGTGCCGAGATCAAATCGGTTGTCGCGGACAGTTTATTCCTCGCGCTGCTGGGCGTGATGGCTTGCTCGATCTTTTTGGGCATGGGTGTGCCGTCGGTCGTCTGCTACCTGCTAATGGCAACCATGATGGGCTCATTGCTCAAACAACTGAACGTGCCGGAATTGGCCGCGCACTTGTTCATTTTCTACTTTGGCATGATGTCGATGGTAACGCCGCCGGTTGCGCTGGCAGCGTATGCGAGTGCGACGATTGCCAAATCGAAGATCATGCCGACTGCGCTAGCCGCATTTCGGTTTTCATTGGTCGGATTTACGCTGCCTTTCATGTTCATCTATCGTCCCGCCCTTTTGTTGATGGCGCCACCTGGACAAACGCTGACGATAGAAGCTGTCGTTCTCGCGGTCGGTGTTGCGGCAGTGGGAATTGTGTCGCTGGCGGCCGGCATCACGGGTTTTCTGCGTGCCCCGCTGTCAATGATCGCCCGTGCCATTTGCTTGGTTGCCGCCGCGCTGATGCTTTCGCCGGACATCGTGGTCGCGGGCAAAAACATTGGTTTGATTGCCAACATCGTTGGTGGTGTGATGTTCGCGGTGATGGCAGTAATCAACTGGCGCACTGCAAAATCCAATCCAGACGGTTCAGACACTGCGAACTCTGACAAAGAGCCGGACAGTGATTCGACGCCAGCCGATGATCAAGAAGACGATTCTGTCGGCGAAGATTAATCGGTGTTCTGATCCCGAATCCACTGACGAAAGGTTCGAGACAACGTCGTTTCGTCGATCTCGCGTCGTTGGTGCAACAGTTCAGTCACATGGTCAAGCGGGAAGCCAGGAAGACATTCACTCTGGCTTGTTTCCACATATTGTCCGTCTTCATTGAGTCGAAACACCACCAACGACTCGTCTTTCCACCGCCAAACTTCCGGTACGCCCATTGCGGCATAAATCGGCATTCGAACCTTCGACGTCGACCACACATCGACTTCCAGGACCAAATCCGGCGGCGGATCGACTGTAAGATCTGACTCGTCACGCGCACGCATCGCAGCTTCGTGCTCGATGTAGTAGCACTTGTCGGGCTCCAATCCTCTTTCGAGATCTTTTCTGTTCAACGTGGTTTGTCCGCCGCTTTGAATTGGAACGTCGTTTTCAACAGTCCATTCCAAAACGAGACGGGCTACCAGTTCAGACATCCGTTCGTGCAATCTTCCCGGTGACATGAGTTCCAACCACCCCCGGTTGTAGGTCATTTTGACTTTTCGATTGGCGTCCTCGTCGCGCAGCTCAAGGTATTTATTCCAATCGATCTGGGTCAGCACGACGCCCATTTCAAGTTGTGTTTTTTCTGGTGCAATGCTCATGGATCAGCCGGTGGCCACGTACTGCGGGTGAATTAATTTGACGCCCGCAAGGATGGATTCTCAGACTCCTCGCTACCAACTATTCTAAGCGCCGGGTCCATGTCGTCAAAGATCTTTCCGGCACCGTCGTAGAAGATGCGGCCGATGAGCAGATCGGTCAAGTTGCCCTGATGATGTGGGAAGTCTCGCATGAAGCGACCGAAGCTGAATTCGTTCGAGTAATAGGCGCTGACTAACTTGCGAATCCATTGTGTGCCATCTTTAAACTCATCGGTCCAGCCGCCAAGTTGTGTGGCCGATGTGTCGTCCTTTTTTAAGCCATCAACAATCGCATCCGCGGCCATCTCGCCCGACTTCAATGCAAAGTAAACGCCCGACGAATAGATTGGATCGATGAATCCAAACGCGTCACCGATCAAGACCCAGCCGTCGCCGGCGTGTTGTTTCGTTTCGTACGAGAATTCTTTTGCCACGCGAAACTGGCTCGTCAACTCGGCGCGCATCAACCGATCCGCGAGACCCGGACATTTAACCAATTCGTCTTCGAAGATTTCGCCCGGTGTGCCTCGGCCTTTGAGCAGATAATCGTTGTCGCCCACAACGCCGATGCTGGTGATATCGTCACGCATTGGGATGTACCAGAACCACGACAGCTTGTCTTGCGCGTGCATGATGACGGTCGCACCGCCATGTTCACCCGGGTCGCGGCTGGCTCCACGATAGTAGCCCCAGACTGCCGCCTTTTTAAGCTTCGGGTCGTCGCGGCGAAGGCCCAATCGATTGGCCAGCAGTGCCTGCTGGCCGGTGGCGTCGACGAGGACTTTGCACGGTACATCGTGTGTTGAACCATCCGATCGCTCGACGCGAACCGCCGTTGCTCGTTCTCCCTCCAGCAGAACATCCAACACACGGGTCTCGTCCATACAATCCGCGCCCTTTTCCGCGGCATTGTCGAACAACATCTTGTCAAAGTCCGCCCGTTCGACTTGCCACGTCTGCGAGCACTCGCGCGGGTCGTGTTCCTTGAAGAAAAACGGCTGCGATTCTTTGCCGGAACCAGCAATGAATTGGACACTGACCTTCTTGACAAAGTCGCAATCCTTCATCTTGTCCAACACGCCAAGCCGCTCGAAGACCCAATAAGTTTCGGGCATCAGCGACTCGCCCACGTGAAATCGCGGTACCTTTTCGCGTTCCAGCAGCAGCGTCGAATAGCCCGCTTGGGCCACTAGCGCAGCCGTCGCACATCCCCCAGGTCCGCCCCCGACAACAACACAGTCGTACGAGTTTTTCATGTTAGTCATTTGTCATTGGTCACTAGTCATCTGTCAATGCGAGCGAGTGTCCCTAACCAATGACAAAGGACCAAAGACAAAACAGGTGGGTGGTTTGAGGTGGGTCGTTTAACGCCGAGCCGGCAGGCGACGGCGCTCACAATCGCGGAAGCCGTCGCCTGCCGGCTCGGCGTTAAACGAATTCTAACCCGGTTTCATTCCGGTGTCACCACTTCCAGCAGCTCAACCGCGATCACACCGTTGCAGTAGATAAGCGCCGTACGACCGTAACAGATTTCCGGAGATTGCAGCCCGAAACACTTGCGCAGATCGTCACCCGGAGTGATTTTCCAGAGGGAAAGAAGTTTGACGTCCCGCAATACGTTGTGCTGAATCAGAATGTGGCCAAGCGGCGTACCTTGCTCCTCGATCTCCCGCCGAACCTCATCGCCAAGGTAATCGAGGTTGAGACGCACAATGCCGTACTGAACCACTTGGCCATCCGATTGCCGCGTGAGCAGGATCTTTCGCGAATAGTGAGAGTCCGTGACTTTGGTGCTCAACACTTCGACATCGACGGGGCAACCGTGGTGTTTTTCGACCGTGACGGTCATGTGGGCATCGTGCACGAGCAACTGGCGATAGACAGCGGGCACCGAGGTGGCATCAACTTCTTCGAACTTACCGAGATCGTCGGGCGCGCCATAGAACAAATCGGCCAACGAGTGCAGGTCCGGCGAAGTGCGTTGTGTGCGATTCACGGCGAGGATTCCTTTTGATCGTGACGACGAGCAGCCTTGCTTGTCGACGTCTCTTTTCTGGCTGTAAGACGGATTGCTAATCCGTCCGGACGGAATGGCATTCCGTCTTACAGTCACACATGAGCCATTAGTTTTTCGAGCCCGATGACGGGAAATTCGGGCGTGCTCTCGGTGGGTCGTTCGAGCACGCTGTCGATTAAATAGTATAACAACCGACGAAGTTCGTCAGGATTGATATCGTCCGCGATGGCTTCGGCGCGCTGTTGGTGTTTGTCGACAAGTCGTTGCGCCTTTTCAAAGACGCCCGCTTCGTTGTAAAGCTGCCGAACGCGGTTGACTCGGTAGTCCCTGGCTCGCGAATTGTCGGTGACTAGTGATTCAAGTTCTGCTTGTTTCTCTTCCGACAGGCCTTCGAGTGCGAGTGCCCACAGAACCGTTGGGCGACCACCAAGCGTGTCGCCGCCAGCGAGCAGCTTGTTGTTGTCGTCGCCGTCCCAGTCTTTCAAGTCGTTCAGAATCTGGAAGGCGACGCCGAGGTTTCGTGCGAAGCCCTTCATCGGCTGGATGTAATCCTCGGCCGGTCCGGCGAGTCGAACGCCGGAATAGAACGCCGCTTCGAATGCAGGCGACGTTTTCAACGCGTAGATCTTCAACGCGTCGATGGGCTTCAGACGCTTGTTTTTCGAGTCACGCCACAACAGCTCGGCACCTTGTCCTTCGCACAGTCGAGTGTGAGCGTCGGCCAGGCAATCGAGAATGTCGGCTACAACTTCGGCACCCAGCGCTTTCGATTCCCGGCTAACCAACCGGTATCCCATCCCGATCAAATAGTCGCCGACGTTGATCGCGGTCGGGACTCCGTGTTGCTTGTGCAGCGTCGCGTCGCCGTAACGAAACTGGTCATCGTCTTCAATGTCGTCGTGGACCAGCGATGCCTTGTGAAATGTCTCGATGGACATCGCCGCGCGTCGTACGGAGTCAGAGAAACTCGCGACGTGTTGCTCGCCATCGCCCGACGTTCCGTGGCCACCCGTCAGTGCGTCATAGACCGCGAGCGTGATGAAAGGACGCGAGTGCTTGCCGCCCTTGGACAAAAAGCCGTACGCGATCGCTTCCGTGCCGGCGATGGGATCAAGACCTCCGACTCCTTCGCCGTTGACTTCGGCAAGCCGGGGGCCGCCTCGGCTTCGCGGTGCGATACGGTCGAGGTTCACTGGCTCGAACATCCGTGCGGCGGCTCGCATCAAGTGGACGTAGCTCTGCGTTTGCTGGACGGGCTGAGTCTGCTCGACCTTGATCATGTCCCAGACCCAGTCTTCGTCGACCGACGTGTTGCGGCAATCGCTGGACAACAGCGGCACGGCCATGCAGGGAATGCCGGCAAGCAAGATCTTGTCGATCGCTTTTTCCAACACGTTTAAACAGGCAACACCGACGATCGCGTCAACATAGCCGCTGACGATGATCTTCAACACGATCGGACTGCCTTCGGCGACAAGGACTTTGTAGCCCATCTCTTCGGTGATCGCGCGAAAGTCGGCGATGCTGCACGCGCCACATGTCTTGCAATCGAGTCCGACTTTATCGTAGTCGGCCGGACAACCTTCCGCGTGTTTCAAACAATGCGGCAGCAAAAACAATCGCCGCTCGGGCGGGATCGCGGCCACCTGATCGCGCCAGAATTCGGTTGCAAACATGACCATTGTCCAGCCGACGAATCCCTGGGGATGTCCCATGTCGTCCAACAACTTGCGGACGATCTTTTCCATTTCGTCTTTGGACAAAGGTCGCGACTTGTCGAGCTTGGCCGCGACCGCTTGGCATTGCTGGCGGATTTCTTCGCGCAGGGCTTTCGAGTCTGGAACAATCTTGAGGTGAGACGTCTTGCGGCGACGGGTTCGGCGCTTGGACTCACCTTTTGTTTGGGCGATGATATCGGTCGCGTTTTCGGTGACGGTAGCCAAAGTTGTTTCCTCAGTGGTGCCGCTGTAGGACAGATTGCTAATCCGTCCGTGCTGCTGTGGTGGACGGATTAGCAATCCGTCCCACATGTTGGTTGAGTTTCGGCGA
The DNA here is from genome assembly GCA_964343305.1 of uncultured Pirellulaceae bacterium. Classification (GTDB taxonomy): domain Bacteria; phylum Planctomycetota; class Planctomycetia; order Pirellulales; family Pirellulaceae; genus CAYFJO01. Next base: position 54,050 of record CAYFJO010000005.1, read on the forward strand.
TTTAGGTAAGGTGTGCGGGTTCGGTTTTCGACTCCGAGCTTGGGTGGGACTGGCGTAGTGCCTGGCCCAGCGCCGAAACCGTGAAGATCAGTGGATAGAGCCTTTCATAATACCACAGCTTGGCGAAGTAAAAACCAATTGGCGAACATTCTCCGTGCTCGTTTCTTTCGACTTTACAGCATAACCACTCAAGTCCTTTGTTAATAGCATCTTGTGTCGACGGATCGTCGGCCGCGATGAGCAACGATTCGATGGCGAGGGCCGTTTCTTCCACGCTGCTGGGGCCAGCACTCCGGCTGCTTGGAGCAGCCGGAGTGCTTATCTTGTTTGGATCAACTTGCCAATCTTCGATTCCAAGTCCTCCGCCCCAACCTCCGTCGGGGTTTTGCGCTTGTCGCAACCAGTTTAAACCCCGTTGCATAACTTCGGAGCCTCTCTGCCCGTCGTCTCGATAGGCCAACAGCACCTTGGCGGTGCCGTAGATCGGGTTCTCTTCGTCGGCGTGATCCTGGTTGCCGAACCAGAGTGCCAACCAACTTCCGTCGCTTTGCTGCTGACGATCGAGATAGTCGAAGCCGCGTCGAATTGCCGACTCGATTCGGTCGCTTTCGAATTCGTCCCGCCATACTTCGAGCGCACGAATGGCGTGAGCTGTTAAATCCGACCCGCTGCGGTCAAACGGCAACTTGCCCCATCCGCGGCAAAACGTTGGCCAACCACCATTTCGATTTTGCAAATGCAACAACCAATTCACGCTGTTGCGAGCCGCCTCGCGGATTCGAATTCGTGTGTCGTCGTCACAGTTCGACGCCGCCCAGTGTGCCAGCGCGAGCAGCGCTCCGGGTGTGTCGTCCGCGTCTGGAACGGCACCACTCAAGTCCGTCCAACCAAATCCACCAGGTTCCGCGCCCGTGAATGGATGAACTTCCGTGTGCTGACAGGAAAGGACCCAATCGATTAGTTCTTGGGAATCTTCTAGATCGGCGATTTGTTCGCCACCGCCCACCAGTGCGTTCATCGAAAGCGTTGTCGTCCAAGTTGCGAGGTTGGTATCAATCGGCCAACTGCCATCCTCGCGCACGGACGACAACAAATACTTCACGCCGTTTCTTGCGACGGGGTGATCCGCCCTTCCGGTTCCAGCCAAAGCCATCGTTACAAAACTAGTTAGCGGAGCCGCTTCGAGGTAGCCGCCGCTGGCAGGTTGCATTTTTTCTAACACACGCAGGCTTCGTCCGATCGACAACCATCGCACCAGCCGCGTGATCGGATTCCAAGGCTTGCGATGAAAATAAATCGCCTGGCCGATCGCCACCAGCGCGGGAATCGCGTAGCTGACCACTGGCATCTGCATCAGCCGGTACCATTTTTGCGGTACGCAGGCCGCTTCGAATGGCAACGACGACACTTCGCTCCACGGCACAAGACCCGCCAAGGCGCAGTTGGTCAAGATCGGCACGGCGAATGTCTTGTCTTTGCCGTAACGTTGCCTAAGTCCGTCGATGCTGCCTTTCGCGTCGATGTACTTTTCCGCTCGCTCGATGGCTTCAGTGTGTTCACCGGCATGATCGGCGAGATGCAATGCCGCCACGACCAGCATCGTTGTGGCGATGTTGGAGTAACTTCGGTCGGTGTCGCCCCAGCCGCCGTCGGTGTTTTGTTGTGAGATGATCCAAGCGATGCCATCGTCGATTAACGTGTCGTAGTCGTTTGATTTCCGCTCGCGACGAACGAGCGACAAGGCGCTGACGGCGGTTGCTGTTGCCAACGAGGAACTTGCCAGTTCACCGATCCAATGGCCATTGGCCGTGCGCTCGGCAAGCAGATCGTTGCGGGCTCGTTCGTAGCAAGATTGAAGTCGCGAAGAGTCGATCATGGTCTAGTACCGATGGTCATCGACGGCGTAAATCGTTACCGCCGAGTGTAAATGGACCATCTGGTGTTGTCGACCTTGTGTCGCGGCTGGAAGAGCCGTGGCACCATAGAATCGCTCAAGCCCAGTGTGTTTTGGATGAGTGCGATTGATAGGGCGAGTCGGATGGTTGAAGCATTTGGTCTTCAGCCAGTCTTCTTTGTTGGTCGAGCACCCAGGTTTCGAGTCTTGTGTAGGTGGGCACCTGTGTGGCGATCGCAAACAGCATCAATCCCGCCAGCGTGATCGTTGCCCAGTGTCCTTCCTGGAGGTAGCCGAACAACAACAGAAATGCGGCCCCTTCAAGAATCGAGCAGCGGATCAGCGTTATCGCCTGAAAAATGGCGGTGAGTTTTCCGGCTTCGGTTTTCAATTGGTTGGGCAGTTTGGCTTGCTTAGATTGCTGGACAAGAATGGGACCGACGATCCGTGGCACAGCGATGCTGGCGATGACCGAGACCAGCGCGACCGCGAAACCGAGGTAGCTGATTTCACCGAGCGGGCCTGCTCGCGGGCTGAAGGCAAAGTGAATGACGCAGCCGGCGACGATCGTGCTCATGCAAAGTGCGCCAACGACGATTTGTGTGACCTTGGTGAGTGAGTTTAATTCGTTTTGTGATTCGTGGTCGAGCATTGTTTGTCTCCGTGTAGGTCGCGCTCTGCGCGACAGAAACAGCATTAGGAAAACCAGTTGAACGGCTTGCGCCACATCTGCCTGAGTCGGTCTTTTTCCATGTAACCCGCCTTTTGCCGGATCACTTTGCCATCGATCACATAGACAAACGTGGGCAGCGCCCAAATGCCGTACTTCTCGCACAGGCTGGGGCGTTCATTGGCGTCGATGGATTGGATGCGAAAACCTTCTCGTTTTAGCTCGGCGACCGTCGAGTACATGGCCACGCACGCGCCTCACGAGGACGACGTGAAGAATAGCACTTTTCCCTTGGCGGTTTTGGGATCGACCTCTTGGCTCTCTTTGATTTGTTCATAGTTCATCGCCACGACAGCGACGATGGGTACCACGAACGCGGCCACGGCAATCGAGAAGATCGATGTTTTTGGCATCATGAGAATCCTTGGCGGGTGAATGCGGATAGCATTTCAAACTTAGGCCATCACAAAGGACAGTCAAACAATTCGGAGAGGCTGTGAAAAAACTGAAGCGTCGGGAGAAGTCCACGTAGCCGAGTCTCTCCGAGACTCGGAATTCCGCAACTTTGTCGCGGTGTCAGTCTCGGAGAGACTGACCTACGTGATTTCTTCACAGCCTCGGAGTGTGGTGTGCCGTAGCCGCTCGCACTAGGTCCGACGGCATGGGGCGTTCCCTGATGTGATCGTGGCCTTGTTGCATGCAATTGGAACGTGTGAAAAAATGCACGGTCGCAACAAATTTGAGGGCGGCACGGGTGCGGGATTGACCTTTTCTAAACAGATCGCAGAGAGACACGGCGGCAAGATTTGGGTAGAATCGACTGATGGAGAAGGAAGGGCCACTTATTTCACGATTCCAGCCGACACCTAGGAAACGGTCGAGCATGAGCATTGTTCAAGAATATCAAGCCATCTTGATCGTTGAAGACAGCCCGGAAGATTATGAAGCAACTCGTCGAGCGTTGATGAGAGCCGGTTTGCACAACGGCTTTCATCATTGCGAGGACGGCGACGAGGCTTTGGACTACCTTTATCATCGCGGCAAGTTCGAGGATCCCGCCAGGTCGCCGCGTCCGGGAATCATTTTGTTGGATCTGAATCTACCGGGAACCGACGGCCGGCAGGTGTTGGACATCATTAAGCAAGACGAGTTTCTGAAAGACATTCCGGTGATTGTGCTCACCACGTCCAACGACCCACGCGACATCGATTCCTGTTATAAATCGGGCGCAAACAGTTATGTCCAAAAGCCGGTCGGCTTGGACAACTTTATGGAGTCGATTCAACGGCTCCACGACTACTGGTTCGAAATCGTCGTCTATCCCAAGAATACTGATTGAGTTTCCGCAAATTCGAGGTGATAAGAAAGCAGGCCCGCCGATACAACTAACCGCCATTCGGTAACGAGCAGAATGAAAGAAACCCGGCGCATTTTGATTGTGGACGACAGCGCGGAAGACCGCGAGTCGTATCGACGGCTACTGCGTGAAGACTCGACCTACGAGTACGAGATTAGCGAGACGGATTCCGGGGAGGACGGCTTGGCAAGGTGCACAAGCGGCGAACCGGACTGTGTGCTGCTCGATTATCATCTGCCAGACCTGGATGGTCTGGAGTTTTTGAATGAGCTGTTTGGCATGGAGTCGGATTCGCGAACGGCTGTGGTGATGCTGACCGGCGTGGGCAACGCAACGGTTGCCGTGGAAGCAATGAAGAACGGCGCCCAGGAATACCTCGTCAAGGGCGAGTTTTCACAAAACGAATTCCAACGGGCGGTGGACAGTGCGATTCAAAAGAATGAACTCATGATGGCGCTGGATCGTCAACGCGGAGAATTGGCCCGCAGCAATGAAGAGTTGTCGCAGTTCGCGTATGCAGCCGCTCACGATTTGCAAGCGCCGCTGCGTCGCACGAAGGCGTTTTGCGAGCTTTTGCAGGCCAATTATTCCGGCCAGTTCGATGAAGAAGGCGAGGAGTATTTGCAGTTCATCGTCCAGTGCACCAATCAGATGCAGGAGCTTGTCTCTGAACTCTTGGAGTATGGCCGGGCGGGAACGAGCCCGCGAAAACCCGCAGCGGTCCGCGGCACCGAAGCGGTCGACGAGGCCATTTCGAATCTGGCGATCCAAATCGAGGAATGCAATGCCAACGTGACGCACGACGACTTGCCAGTCGTGGTGGCCGATCACATCCAATTGGTTCAGGTGTTTCAAAACCTGCTTGGCAACGCCATCAAGTATCACGGCGATCGGACACCGGAAGTCAAAGTCAGCGCGAGCCAAGAGGGCACGCTCGCACGATTCGCCGTCCAAGACAACGGCATCGGAATCGACCCGCAATATGCCGACCAAGTGTTTGCGGTTTTTCGCCGGTTGCACAGTGAAGACGAATACGCCGGCAGTGGAATTGGCCTGGCAACGTGCCGAAAAATTGTTCAGCGGCACGGCGGCACCATCTGGTTCGAGTCGCAGCCGGGAGAAGGAAGCACGTTCTTTTTTACGATCCCGTTGAGTCATGATTGAGCGTCTGGGTTGTGGGAATCATGTGTTGACAGAAACGAGAATGACCAAGCCCCAGTGACCAATGCCCATGTACCACTGCGATCGGCACTGTTGGTCATTGGTCATTGGGATTTGGACATTCTAGCAACACGTTATTGAGATTCGACCAACGTCTACCACGCTTTGCATTCGTCCAGTGAAAAGCCTATGCTGGACGGAAATAACCTCGTCGCGGAGCAAAAGATTCACATGCCAACTGCACTTGTCGTTGACGATTCCGCGATGGACCGCAAGTTGATCGGTGGACTGATCGAGAAAGAAACGAATTGCGAAGTCAAATTCGCGGAACACGGCACCGAGGCCCTCGCCATGATCCAGCAGGCGGGGATCGACATTGTCTTGACCGATCTTCAGATGCCGGAGATGGACGGACTCAACCTTGTCCAGGCGGTCCACCTCCAGTTTCCCCATTTGCCCGTGGTCATCATCACTGGCAAGGGCAGCGAGGAACTCGCCACACAAGCCCTCGAAAAAGGCGCGGCAAGCTATGTTCCCAAGTCGCAACTGGCCGACGTGCTGCCAGAGACGGTGGCCAATGTGTTGGCCATCTCGCGCGCCGATCGCAGCTATGCGTCTTTGATTGGCTGTATGAAACGAAACGAATTTTCGTTTGAGTTGACGAACGACCCGGCTTTGATCGATCCGCTGGTCGACCTCGTCCAGCAAATGATCTCCGGCATTGGGCTTTGTGATGCCACCGAGCGAGTGCGTGCCGGGATCGCGGTCGAACAGGCGTTGCTGAATGCGTTGTTGCACGGTAATCTCGTGCTGACCGCCGAACAGTTGCAGCAAGCACGTCAGCGGATGGCGGAAGATGACGAGGACGCCTTTGATTTAGTGGAGCAGCGCTGTTCAATCTCGCCCTATCGCGACCGTCACATCTACGTCGACGTGGAGATTACCAGTGAATCAGCCAGCATCACGATTCGTGATGAGGGTCCGGGATTCAACACAGCATCCGTACCCGCGGCGGGCGATCCATCGGCACTCGAGCGCGAAGGTGGCCGGGGACTCGTCTTGATGCGAACGTTCATGGACGAGGTCACGTTCAACGAGGACGGAAACGAAGTGACCCTGGTCAAACGAGCAACAGCGTGAGTGGCGATGTTGCGTAGCTTGACTCTCCGAGTCGAGCGTTTTTGCAAATACTTGAATCAAAGGGTCTGTGACTTTTTGTAGCCGAAGTCGCCAAGACTTCGGGGATTTGCGCGTTGCTCCGAAGTCTCGGCGACTTCGGCTACATGCTCAATAGGAAGCAACATGCCAACCGTGCTGATCGTCGACGATTCGTCCGTGGACCGAACCATGATCGAGGGGCTGTTGAAGAAAGAGCCATCTCCGTTTACGGTCGTTTGCGCGGAAGACGCAACACATGCCCTGAAGTTGATGGACGAGCACCATGTCGACGTGGTGGTCACCGACTTGGCGATGCCGAACATGGACGGCTTGGAACTAGTCCGGCTCGCCAGTGAGAAACATCCCTTGGTGCCGATCGTTCTCATGACGTCGCGAGGCGACGAAACGTTTGCCGTCAAGGCGTTGCGTGCCGGGGCGGCCAGTTACATTCCCAAAAGTTGCCTGTCCAGCGAACTGGTCGAAACGATCAATCATCTGCTGGAGTGGTCCAGTCAAAAACGCTCGCATGCACGTTTGGTGGAATGTATGACGACCAGTGTGTGCTCGTTCGAGCTGCGGAACGATCACACGCTGATTCCGCCCTTGGTGGGCTATTTGCAGGACGAAGTGACGAACATTGGTTTGTGCGACCGCACGGACCGAGTGAGAATCGGCGTGGCGTTGGACGAGGCCCTGGTGAATGCTTTGTTTCACGGCAATCTTGAGTTGTCATCTCACGTGCGCGACAAGACGCCGGATGAGTATCATCGTCAAGTCGAGCAACGATGTCAGCAGCCGCCCTTTCGGGATCGTCGCATTTATGTCTCCGCGGAGATTTCAGCCACACAGGCCAAATTCACCATCCGCGATGACGGCCAGGGATTCGAACAAACCCAATTGTCCGACCCACGCGACTCAGCCAATCTAGACGACCTTGGTGGCCGAGGCATCCTGCTGATGCGAACGTTTATGGATGAGGTAACATTCAACAAATCGGGCAACGAAGTCGTGATGATCAAACGCCGCAGCCAATGTCCGAATTCTTCTTAGGAATTGTATAATCGTAGGCCCTACGTGCCACGCGTCGGAGTGAAACGCTGTGTCGGTTTCGTTCTAGACGATGTCTTTTGCTGCACTGCAAGGCGTGGGCCACTGGGCTACGGCGGTTTTACGACTCACTTCTTTCGCAATCGTCATCCCTTCGCAGACCGTGCATCGTTGCCATATCCACAGACGCTCCACCATCGATACGACTCGCGCTGAAATCAAAAAAACGGAGCATTCGTATCGAAAACGCTTCCCGTGGTCACGACAAAACTGCTATGTTCGGTTCGTCACGAATGATCAACTCGATCGTTCATGAACCTCTGGGGTACACAGACGTTGGGAAACCACCCAGCGTTGCCGACGGGGCAACAATCATATTCGAATCATGTGGTTCAAAAGGGGTCGGGGGTCTTTTGCCGGAACGGCCCGGAGGGTGCTTTCCACAGAAGACCCCCGACCCCTTTTGAACCACGCCCAAATCATTCGTTGATAGGAGTGTTGCCGTGCTGACCCTTCCTCCACTTCCAACCATATCTTCGTTCGTGCAACCACCGCGAGGTCGCTCCGTCAAGGACGCTTCGCGCAGCCGGATGAAATTGATGAATCGGCTGGGACGTAGCGAGCTTTCGTTCGTGCTGGACAATGATTCCTCGCTCTTCGATTCGCTCGTCACAAAGCTTTGCCAGCACGTCGATCAATTCGCCGAGTGTGGCGAAATGACGTTGACTTCCATCGAATCGTCGCTTCATGAAGCGTTGTCCAATGCCCTCTTTCATGGGAACTTGGAGTTGACATCGGATTTGCGCGTCGGCGACGATCGCGCGTTCCACGACTTAGCCGAGCAGCGTCTCGCGCAGTCGCCATTTCGTGACCGGAAGATTCATATCCGGCAGGTCTTGTCGCGATTCCACGTCGTGTTTTCCATCCGCGACGAAGGACCGGGGTTTGATCCTGCCACGGTGCCGGATCCCGTGCAGCCTGGGCGAATCGACAAACCCTTCGGACGCGGTTTGACCATCATGCGGCACTGCATGACTCGCGTAAGTTTTAACGCCAAGGGCAATCAGGTGACGATGATCAAGCGGTTGGGAACCATCGCGGACGCGGAATAGAAGCCGCACAGTTTTTGTGACCGCTGCAAGCCGCACAACCACAAATCGACGCGAGAAAACCGCGGCTGGCACCGATATCGCGAAATACGTATGAGTCGCAAAAGTCTAGAAAAACACGATTGCGAATATCTTGGCCTGATTGAAATTGCTACGCTCAATCCGCGACAATTCCGATTTGTGGGCGAAAGTGATCCGTCGATCGTAGAACCGCTGATCGGGTCGCTAAGGGAGCGAATCGCCCGGTTGGGGATCACGTCCCGGCACTGGCTGCTTGATGCAGAATTGGCGCTGCGCGAAGCGTTAGCCAACGCGATCTATCACGGCAACCTGGAGATCGACTCGGCGATCTACCGCAACGACCCGGCCGCGTTCTTTGAACTGGCTAGGCGGCGCCAAAAGCAATCACGTTTCTTCCGGCGATTGGTCGAGTTGACCACAACCGTCACGGATGAAGCTGTTGAGTTCAGCGTTCGCGATGAGGGCCCTGGCTTTGACATCTCGGCGGTATCCGATCCCTGTGACAGAGAAAACATCGCTAAACCTTGCGGTCGCGGTTTGCTGCTGATGCATTCCGCGATGGACCAAGTCACGTTTCTGGGAAGAGGCAACGTTGTCACGATGCGAAAGCGGGTCCAACCGTTGGAAGACGTGGCGTAAGGCCGTAGCACAGGCTGCCAGCCTGTTGTCTCAGTGTTGCAGACAGCCAAGCTGGCTGTGCTACGCGACCCAGTCAAGTGAGAATCCCGCGCAACGATTTCTCGTACGCATCGGCGTAGCGCATCATTCCCAGATCGTTTGGATGAGAGCCGTCGGTTGCCGCTTCGCCGTCGTCGCCCAGCAGTGCTTCGCCGCCCAGGTAGTACAAGCCTTTTACGCCGGCACCAGTCAGACCTTCGTACGCCTGGCGCAGAGCGGCTCGGCTGGCGGTGTGTCGCTCGCGGGCCGACTTGCGGAATCGGGCGTAAGTGTACGTGCGGTCTTCGACCAACAGAATCGGCGCTTTGGGACGAGCGGCTTTGAGTTGTCGGACCAGCGGCTGTGTTCGCTCGGCGACGGCGTCGCCCGTCATGTTCGGCAGGCAATCAATCACGTAAACCGACGGATCGAGTTCGGCCAGCAGCTTGCCGACTTCGATTTCCATCTTGCCATTGCCCGAGAATCCCAAGTTGATCGTGGGCCGATCGAGCCGCCGACCGAGAATCCCCGTGATCGACATTCCGGGGCGCGAAGCACAGGCCCCGTGCATGATCGACGTTCCGTAAAAAACAAGCGGTTTGTCTTTGCGTGGCGCGACCGCTTGGAACTTTGTGCCATTGTTGACGCCGATCTCCAGCGAATCGACGCCGTTGTAAAGCGGCAGATAGGCAGTGAACAACCGTGGTTGGTCATTGTCTAGCGCGTCGACATCGCTGACCAGTTTCGCCGTGACATCTTTGCTCGCGGGACGTGCGACCGACAGCCAACGGTCCTTGCCATCCGCATCGCGCGCATAGAGATCGATCCCGCTGACGCCTGTCGCGGGCATGTGTGACATTTCCAACCTTGGCGACATCAACGTGTATCGCACCTGAATCGCGGGCGAATTGGTTTCAAAGCGAACGAGCATACCGGCGCTGTGGCGGCTCAGTCCCCACACGGCGGCTCGGACGGTTTTCTCGGCCTTGGCGGGCAACCGATCAAAGTACCGAGCGGTCTCTGGCCAGCCTTTGCCCTCGACACCCCATTGTTCGACGTTGTACCAGGCAACACCATCCTCAACTTTCGGAGTAACGTCGGCGGCGGTCGAGATCGATGTCAGCCGAAGAGTTGATAGTGTGAGGCCGGCCGAGCTTGCCGCTAAGAACTGTCGTCGGTCAATCATTGAATGGGGCATTTGTGATTCCTTTTCTGTCGTTCAATGGTATTGGTTGCAATTATACTTTGGCCTGATTCGCGTTGCCATCATTACCAGAACAGTCCGAATACGACGTACGCACAAATGACGGTCATGATACTCTATACGACAAACAAACTCGCGGAGGCCGATCCGCTGATGCGCCGCAACGTGGAGGTCTTATGTAGATTCAACGAGACAACCGGACACGAGCATCTCAATTTGCGGGCGTCTCTGAGTAATTGTCGGGATTTGCTTACCGACATGGAACTTTCCGGCGAAGAAATCGACCGGCGATTGCGACGATTTGTGTAAAATGGAAGGCGGTCGACTGCTTGTTTTCAACTGAGGATGTTTCGATGAAGCGTAAATACGAGGTGGTTTTCCAGGAAGTCGAGGATGGCTGGATTATGGCCACGGTGCCAGACCTTCCCGGCGCGGTGACCCAAGGAAGGGACATGGACGAGGCGCGGACCATGATCAAGGAAGCAATTGAATTGCTGCTGGAGAGCTATCGAGCGAACGCCAAGCAAGACTTGCCTGGCACTGCGGTTTGGGAGAGCCTTACCGTGGACGTACCCGTCGCATGAAACGCCGTGATCTCATTCGGCACCTGACTCGCAATGGTTGTGAATTGGACCGCGAGGGCAGCAATCATTCCATTTACCGTAATCCCGTCAACGGTCGTTGTACGGCCGTGCCACGACATCGCGAAATAAAGGACACGGCGGTACGAGCCATCTGTGACCAGTTGGGGATTCCGCGACCGTGATCGGTGGAGTCCTTCGTCACCCGTCGATCGGTCGTTGGCCCCAAGGCATCGGCATTGTGGGTGACTGGCGATGTCGATCTTGGCGCTGGTCTTTCGGTCGGTCTTTGAACCAGGTGATGAAGGTGACCAGTTGCTTGACGGCTTCTTCGTACGCTCGGCGGCCTTTTTCTTCGGTTGCTAGTTCCGCTTCGCCCAGCACGCCCGTTTCGCTGTAACTGCTGGTCCACGAAGTAACGTTCGACGGGCCATGCCCAAACAGGTCGACATACATAAACGGGCTGTTTTCTTTGTTGAAACTGATCTCGCCGCTTTTGACTTTATCTTTGCGCACGTTGTCGCCGTCCAGGTACAGGTACAGCGACGTTTCCAGTTCGCCCGCGTGTGAACAACCGCCCGGGAACTTGCTTTCGCGCCAATTTGGCAAAAAGTCTGGGTCGACCGTTAGCAGTTGCCACCACGCTGTTCGCAGGCATTCGGCGTCGGTCTCCAAGTTCGTCCGCCGCGCGACCAGGTCCAGGTTGGGCATGTTCGAACCGTGGCCGTTTAGCAAGATGATCTTTTTGAAGCCGTGATAGGCCAGCGACTTGGTGATGTCGAGCACGTGGTGCATGAAATGTTCGAAGTCGTTGTTAATCGTGCCGGGAAAATCCATCACGTGGCCGGTGTAGCCATAGGCGACGATCGGCAGCACCAGCATCTTGTTGGGGATTTGCTGGCCCGCGCCGCGAGCAACTCCGGTCGGGCAAACCAGATCGACATCCAAGGGCAAATGAGGCCCGTGTTGTTCAACCGCGCCGCAAGGCAAAACGCAGACCTTGCCCATTTCAATCGCATCATTGATTTCGGGCCACGTCAGCTTCTCGTATCGATATTCGGTTTCCGCTCGTGATGGCATTTTGATTCTCCTGCGTACCGCAACTCTGTGCGATCAATGTGAAGCTGCGTAGTAGTAAAAAGGAAAGACTAGTTGGACAACGCCACTTTGTATTGAGACTAACACATTTGAGTTGCGTTGTGGGAGCGTTAAACGGCATAGCGGAGCCACAACAAGACCTCTGTGTCTGTCGCGCCTCTGCGGTTGTCAGAATTGTCGACCAAAATCACAGAGGCGCGACAGACGCAGAGAAAAAGTGCGCGCAAGAGAACAAGATAGCTCGGAATTGTAGAACAAGGCGCAGCCGAATGAATAAAGATCGCTGGCCGTGGATTAAGATTCACAAGTACTCCATACGATTGGTCATTTCTTCGGCCGTCAACGTTGCAGTGAACGCTGCGAGGCGGCGTATTTTCTCGCCAATCGAATAGCGTTGGTCCGGGATCACGACGATGCCACAATGATTGCGGCCTTGCTGAAGCCACTCGCGATGAAGCCGCGCGAAATCGCGCACGTTGAACGTATAGATTGTCCGCCTTTGTTGAACCGCGTACTCAAGCTGCTCGTGGTCGGTCATCCCAGCTTGGCTGGCATCGAGAGCGGTCAGCAGATCGACCGCTCGTGCACGCAGTCCGTACATGACGGCGTGTTCACATGCATCTTCGTCGACGTATAAACGAACATCGCTCATGATGCCGGCGGATCATTTTGCTGCTTCAACCGATCGTATTCCCCGTCATCCGTGGCCAGTTCTGATTCGATCTGGTCGCGATTGGCGTGGTAGTACGCCAACGCCGTATAGATCTGGCCTAGGGACAAGTGCGGGTAGGTCCGTCCGATGTCCTCGGCCGATTGGCCTTGTTTGTAAAGCACGACGATTCGATGAACGGTGATCCGCGTGCCATCGATATGAATGCGTCCTCCGCATACTCCAGGCGTTTTTACCAGCAGATCATTCAGTGTCGTAGCCATGACGGGGCTCCAGATCTGTTTGTTCGGAATGCTTTCATTCTAGCATCGCCAGACCGATGTGTCGTGTCGGCGGAGTGAATGGTAATGTCCAATTAGTGTGTTGGCCCGAACCAGACGCCGCAGTCTTCCAAAACTTCGGAAGTCTGTAACTCAAAACTAGGACACGACCGAGTGAATAAACGTCAGTCCGGCTTCGTCAAACTGAACCGGCGCAGATAGGTTCCCACGATCAGGATCACAAGAACGATGGCGATCATTTTTCCGGTCGTTCCGAGCCGCATTCCACCAGGCAGCTCTTTGGCAAAACAAATGACGAACAATAACACGATGCCAATGACCAGCGCAATCGCGTGGTAAACGTACTGACGTGTCGCCGGCTTGTCGCGTGCTTTGTCCTTGGACTTCTTGTTGGCCATTTCGATCTCACTTCAATGTTTGCAAGAACTCGAGCAAGTCGGCGACTTGTTTTCGCGTCATGTCTTGTAGCAGCAGTTCGGGCATCAGCGATATTTGATGCGGCGCGAGCAATTCGACGTCGCTGGCGGTGATCTTGATCTCTTTATTCTTCGCGTCTTTCAAGACGATTTCTTGATCATCTTTCTTCGCGAGCAAGCCCGTCAGCACACGACCGTCGACCGTCTCGACCAGGTACGGCAAATACTTGGGATCAATCGCCTTGGACGGCTTGAGAATCGTTTCCAGCAATTGGGCTCGGTTGTATTTCTTGCCGATCTTCGTCAAATCCGGGCCAAGTTCCATGCCCTTGCCTTGGATCTTGTGACAGTTTTTGCATTGCACGCCGGTGGTCTCGAAGAACAACTTGCGACCGAGATCCACGTTGCCGCGCAAGGCGAGCAACTGGGCCGGATCCATGGACGTGCCAAGACGCTTGGTCCGTTCTTCTTCCGGCACGAATCGTTCGAACAGGTCACGGATGCGAATGTCTTCGTGGGCGATCGCCAGTTCGATGGTCTTCGCGCGGACATCCTCTTTGATTCGTCCGTCGTCAATCGCGCGTTGCAGCCGCAACGCACCGGCACTGGTGGACAGCGCCGTTGCAACGTTTGCTTCCAAGTTGCTACCGTTTTCAATCGCAGCGATCGCAGCGATCAATTTCGCGTCGGACGGGAGACTTTTGACCCAGTCGTGGATCAATTTCAACCCGCGCCGGTCGACGATGTTTGATCCAAAGTAGGGCATGCGACCGCGGCCGATCTTGGCCAGCCGGTAGTACATCACACTGCGATACGGATCGCCCGGTGCAACGACTTTGGCGTTGTGAATGCCAAAGGTGCCTTGCGTGGGTCGCTCGTCGAGCATGTTCATTTTGTCGAGCGTCAGCTCGCGTTGCAGGACGATCGCCGCCGTTCCGCCGCCGCCCCGACGATGACAATGGGCGCAGTTGATGTGCAGATACGATCGTGCGCGATCGCCCAAATCGGCCGACTCGTCGTAGGGCGATGGAATTGTGTTCGGGGAAGCTGGTTTCTCGAATAGACCGATATGCGACAGCGCGCGAAGTTGGTTGTCGGTCACTGTGCCGTAAGCATGCTCGCGATTGAGCTGCTCTGGATTGAATCCGTAGACCGTGCCGCCGCGCGTCGTGTGGCAGAGGATACACTCGCCGCGGCTGGCAAAGTGCCACGTTTGCGTTCGCATGCCGCCGGCGTCTTTGATCGAATACGATCGGTCGATGCCCTTGTTCGGCGCAAGCTCGGCGTCGGTTTGTTCGTCGTTCCAGATGTAGGTGTACCCGCGCCAGGTGGCTTTGTCGAAGTGCAGGATCTGTGTTTCAAGTCGACGACGGCTGGCCGGGTTGCCCGTCTCCATTTCGAGCGAAATGGTTTTGCCCAGCACGGTGTCGCTGGGGAACTTCCATGTACCTTGGATGTAGCCGATCTGAACATTCGATTTGTCGTGAATACCGAGACTCTCTTCACCCGGCAGCGCCACGAAGCGCTCGGCGGTCGTGTTGTCGGCCCATGGTTCGGCGTTGATCGAATATGGGATGACGCCCGGGGCGAGCTTGTTTTTGTCGGCGGCGGCGAACAATCCCGTCTCGCTGAGTCGCTTTGGAAAATCCGTGTTGGCGCCGGCTTGCTCGTTCGCTTCGAGCTGATAAATACCGCCGTGATAGTCGACGATGTACATTTGGCCGGACGGGCCCTCGCCAAAACATATGATTTGAAGCGACGTGTCGACCAACTCTTCGACTTTCGTGACGCCCGCGTCGTTGAACGTCGCACCCCAGATCTTTCCAGTGACATAGTCGCCGTAGATGTATTGCCCCGCGAGGTCTTCGAGCCGCGTGCCGTGGTAGACCAGACCGCCTGTGATGGATCGCGAAACGATGTGGGGGTGTTCGATCGTTGGCGGCAGGATCGGCGTGGGACCTCGTTTGCGTTCGCGATGAACCGGCTGGCTGGCTTCGACCAAACTCCAACCGTAATTTCCGCCGGGAACGACCCGATAGATCATCTCCCACAACTCCCACCCCACATCGCCGACCCACAAGTCGCCGGTTTTCGGATCGAAACTCATCCGCCACGGATTGCGAAAACCGTACGCCCAAACTTCGCCTCGCGCGCCATCCAGTTCGACAAACGGATTGTCCTTGGGAATCGAATACAGAAGGTCGCCGTTGGGATGATCGACGTCGATTCGCAAAACAGATGATCGTAAATTCGAGACGTCTTGGCCGGACTTCAACGGATCGGGCGGAAACGCGGGGCCGCCATCGCCAGTCGAAATATACAAACAGCCGTCGGGGCCGAATTTCAGGCAGCAACCATTGTGTCCGCCCGATTTCCACGAGATGAGCAACTCTTCCGAGTCCCAATCGATGTGCGGCGGGTCGAGTGAATCAACTTTGAATCGCGACACGTGTGTACCGTGGTCGATGTCCGGCTTGGTGGTGTAACAGATGTAGCAGTAGCGATTCGTCTCGAACTTGGGATGAAACGTCAAGCTGTAGACGCGTGCCTTGTCATCTTCAATCCTGTCCTTCAAATCAAATGCGACGTCCGTTTTGTCTGCCTTCGGGTCGTTCGCAAACGAGTGGATCTTGCCGTCCACTTCGACCATGAACAATCGATCACAGCCCGGTGCGGTCACCAACTCGACGGGGTTGGTGAACGTCAGGTTCGGAAACACACGCGCAATGCGAAACGGCAGCGGCGGTTCCGGCGAGCCGGTGATCTTCGACGTGGTCCAAGGAGCGCGTTTCTCGATTCCGTACGGTTCTTCACCCAGCACGGTTGAAGAAGTGGTGAACAACACACAGCAAACGGACACGGTCCAACACAGGTGTCGAGCAAGTTGCAATCTCATTGATAAGCTCCGGTTGTCACGGGATTGACCAATCGCTTTATGCTACTTCAAATGAACGCCAAATTGCACCCAGGAATTGATAACACACGCGTTCAGCGGTGATGGAAGCCTATCCCACAACACTGAACAATGCAGATCACTTTTCGAAACACGGTCACCGACTTCGAAGCTCTCGCCAAGGCGTTCCCATTTTGGCAGCGCGTGTGGTGGCGATTTCGGTTGCTCTGGTTTATCTTAATTTGTGCAACGCCGGGAACCATCGTGCTGGCGTTGCTGGGTATGTGGCGCGGGCTCTTGATGTCGTGGGCCATCATCAGTTTGGTACTTGTGGCCGCGGTCTGGCATTGGCTTGTCAACCGGCGAAGACATCATGCATCGTTTGAAAAGGTGTCCGCCGAGGATCGCACCATTCGGTTAACGCCAGACGCTTTGGAAGGCGAAAGCAAGCTGGGGTGGAGTCGCCGATGTTGGTCGGCGGTCCATCGCATTCACACGACGGCCGAGCACATCCTCATTTTCGTCGGCAAGCTGACGGCGATTGTCATTCCCAAAAGAGCCTTCGAGTCGTCGCTGGCAGCCGACAATTTTGCTCACGAATTAGAACGCTCACTAAAGCAGGCGGTGGGTCCCAAAACGGCATTCGTTGCCAAACAAAGTACCGAACGGCTGGCCGCACAAGAGATGCCAGTGGCAGCGGTCGAATATCAGAACACGCGCGAAGAACTGGTCACGGTTCAGTACGAGGGTTTGGCGGATAGCCCAACTTCGGATCGAACGGGTTCGTTCGTTGCTTGGATGATGGCGTTGACGATCGCAACGTTAATGATCCTCTTCGCGAGCCAGGTGGATGGCATGGCCGCCGAGATCATTGCCGGCGCGTTTGGCTTTTTTGTGATGCTCATTGTGTTCGCCGTCACCTTGTTCGGAATCGAACGCCGCCGGTCGCTCGGCCATGTGGACGACGAAGCATTGCTGCCGCGCAAGGTGGTGATTTCGCCCAAAGGAATCGCGTCGATCAGAAACGCGATGGAAGAATTTCAACAGTGGAGTGTGTTCGGTGGGATTGAAGACAGCGATCGGTTCATTGCCGTCTATTTCGTCAAACCGCAGATTGGTTATTTGATTCCGAAGTCGGCATTTGATTCGGCCGATGCGGCTGAGCAGTTGTTGCAGTCAGCAAAGACGTATTTTGAAGAAGCCCGCGTCAAAGAGGAGCCGGAATCCGAGCAATTCGAAACAGGGAATCCCTATCAACCGCCGCTGGCTCAGTAGTGACCCCGCCATTTTTCGTAGCTGAACTCGCCAAGAGTTCAGTTTCCGATCCGTTCACGGAAGTCTTGGCGACTTCCGCTACAAAGACAGCGCCGAAACAGGCATCGCTTGCGCACAAAAAACCCAGGGCCGTTTGGACGACCCTGAGTTTGGCATGATTCAGATCTATTGATCCGTTAAACCGGGCACGACGATCTCCGTCGTTTCGCGGATCGTGTTATCATGGCTCAGAATCTTGGCTTCGCCAATGAAGTAGGTGTTGAAGTCGGCGACAATCAAGTTATACGTCTGCTCTTCACGACTACGCTCGATCTTGCTGATCTGTGTCGAGCCGGCGACCGTGTGCAATTCCATGCCCGGTTCCAATTCGCGAGCTTTCGTCCAACCTTCGCCCGAGACCCAGAACGGATGCCCGCCGCTGGTCTCGATCGCTTGCGTGCCAGCCAATAGCTTGACCAGGATGCTTTTCGGTCGAACCGTCGTTCGCAAGACGGGCTTGTAGGCCAGCTCACCACTCTCGGCGTCTTTCGAAAGTACCATGTCTCCAACTTGTATCTTGTCGACGGCCATCAAACCGTTTGCTGTCCAGATCAACGTGCCGGCTGCAAGGCAATCCATCGGGTAAGCCCGACGCCCTTGCAAGCCACGTTGCGAGTTGCCTTGTCCGCCGCCGCTCGCAGTGATCGCGTCCGGCGAAACTCGGTCGACAATCTTCACTTCGCGAGTTTGCTCAAGCGTGCGGATTTGCTTTTGGCCCTCGACGAAGACTTCATTGTACTCGTTCCACCACTGCCACCACGCTTCGGGCGACGCTGGCAGCTTTTCGCCCGTCGCCGTTGCCAACGCGTCGGCAATGCGGGTGTTGAATTCCTGAGTGCGAAGGTTTTCCTGTAGTGCGGCTTGTTCGGCATTCAACGCACTGCGCTGGATGTCGGTCAAAGCTCGTTCTTCGGCGTCGCGTCGATCGCCATCAACTCGGGCGATTCGCTTGTAAGCCGTTTCCATCACCATCAATTGTTTTTCGCTTTGGCCTTCACGGAAAAAGCTGTGGCGATAACACATGCGGCCGCCGGGACCTGCGTAGAGTTCCATGCGAGTCTGAACCGGTGTGTACATGGCCGACAACATCGACGGCACATAGACATCTTTCGTGTGCGATTTCAGCATCTGCGAAGCCGCCTGGCGAACTTGTGGCCACGGCGATTGCACAGCGTGACGAGCGATCGACAGCGTCGCTTCGTTGTCCTCCATTGCGTCCAACGTCTTGAGCACCAGCAGCGACAATTCGGAGCCACGGGCAGACAAAATCGTTTCCAACGCTAAAACCGCGGATCCGTCCTTGATCGCGGCGAGTTTCTCTTTTGCGGCGTTGCGCTTCAGTTCGCCGCGCTGCGTCAAGCCTTTGAGGATTGCTTCGACTTTGGGACGCCACTCGGCGAGTGCCACGCGGTCGGCTTGCAAGTCTTTGATTCGGTCGCCGATTTCGCCGGCTCGCATCCACGCGCCGTCAACACGACGGAAACCGAGCCGCTCGCGCGCTTCGGGGTGATCCGCATCGAGACTCACGACCTTGGTCAGATGAGCACGCTCTTGGCTACTGAGACCACGCTTGGCGCACCAGTTGGCCAGTGCCATTTGATCTTGTGGCGTATCTTTATACTTGGGACGAATCGTTGTGTACTGGACCATTCGCGG
The DNA here is from genome assembly GCA_964343305.1 of uncultured Pirellulaceae bacterium. Classification (GTDB taxonomy): domain Bacteria; phylum Planctomycetota; class Planctomycetia; order Pirellulales; family Pirellulaceae; genus CAYFJO01. The sequence continues at coordinate 73,237 of CAYFJO010000005.1, forward strand.
ATCGTCGGACGAAATCTGCGCAAAGTCTTCGGCCTTGATCCACTCATTCTTGTGCCGCACATATCCGCGATGCCACATGGCAGGCGCGTAGTCGGGGGCGGTCTTCGAAGCTTGTTCGAGCAACTGTTTGCGTTCGGCGGTCATGCCGTAAACTTCCCGTTGCAATGCTTCTTTGACGAGCGCTTCGGCGGCCTTTTGCCGCTCGGCTTTCGTCGCCGCGAGAAGTGCGGTCGAGCTGGCGACCATCACCAAAAACGCAAGCACGAATGTGCGGTGAGACATGTCCTCTCTCCTCTGTACCGTTGAGATTGAGATGTGTTTTGATCTTTGATTAGCTGGCTTAGCGGCAGACGGTTGGGAACAGACTTACCACCTGCCAACATCCATGTTAGTTACGTCGTCAATCATTTGCAAAACAATTTGCAAAGGAATCGGCACGTGTCGTCTTTGTCCCGGCAGGGACGGCATCATGTAGCCAGGGGTGTAAACCCCTGGAATTGATGGGAATTGGGACACTACCCGAATCCCGCTTTGCTTGCGAACGCACCCAAAAACCCTTACATTTGAAATTTACCTTTTTCCCTGCATTATTGCACCTGTTGGCGGACCCACCAATGAGCGGCGACCCCGTCTCCGCGGCTCTTCAGCACGAACGTGGCCTTTTGCACGCCTTGCTGCAAAGCTCGCCCGACAGCATCTATTTCAAGGACGCCGAAAGCCGCTTCATCCGCGTCAGCAAGAGCATGCTGGACCGCTTCAACGTATGCGAGTTCAGCGAGGTAATCGGCAAAACCGATGCTGATTTCTACTCCGAAGACCACGCCGCCGCCACGCGACGCGACGAACAAGAAATCATGCAATCCGGCCAGCCAATCGTCGGCAGGATCGAACGTGAAATATGGCCTGACGGCAATGTCACCTGGGTCACTTTGACCAAGCTGCCGCTGCAAGACGAACACGGCGAGGTCATCGGCACTTTCGGCATCTCGCGCGACATCACACCGACAATCACCGCCGAACAGGCACTCGCTCGCGAACGCGACCTGCTGCGAGCGCTGATCGACAACATGCCCGACCTGATCTTCGTCAAAGATACGGATGGACGTTTCATCACCGTCAATAAATCGCTGCTGCCTGTGCTGAATGTCAAAGGTGTGGAAGACGTCGTCGGCAAAACGGACTTCGATTTTTCGCCTCCCGAACTGGCCGCCCATTATCAAGAAGACGACCTCAATGTGCTGCGGTCTGGCAAAGAACTGATCAATCGCGAAGAAGGCACGGTCCATTCCGATGGCAGCGAAGGCTGGCTGCTAACGACCAAGGTCCCTGTCCGCGACGCCAATGGCGAAGTTGTTGGACTGGTCGGCATCGGCCGTGACATCACCAAACGCAAACGCGCCGAACTCGAGCTGCTGGAAGCCAAAGAACAGGCGGACGCCGCCAACCGCGCGAAGAGCGATTTTCTGGCCAATGTCAGCCACGAAATTCGCACGCCACTCAACGCCATCATCGGCATGACCGAGTTGTTGCTCGACACACCGCTGAACAGCACCCAGCGCGAATACATGCAACTGGTCAACATTTCGGGCGACGCACTTTTGCAGCAGATCAGCGACGTGCTCGACTTTTCCAAAATCGAAGCCGGCAAGCTGGAACTCGACCCCACGGTGTTTGAAGTGCGCGAGAGTCTTGGCGACACGCTCAAGTCACTCGGCCTGCGAGCCCACGCCAAGCATCTTGAACTTGCCTATCGCATCGAAGAGGAAGTGCCCCATTTTGTCGAAGGCGACGTTGGCCGGCTGCGACAAGTGATCGTCAATCTGGTTGGCAACGCCATCAAGTTCACCGAGCAGGGCGAAGTCGTGATGCGCGCGACGCGCGAGTTGATCGACGACGACGAAGTCACTTTGCGTTTTTCCGTCTCCGACACGGGCGTCGGGATTGCCGCCGATAAACGAGATGCGATTTTCGATGAATTCGTCCAAGCCGACACTTCGACGACACGCAGTTTCGGCGGCACGGGACTCGGACTGGCCATCGCATCGCGTTTGGTCAAGCTGATGGGCGGCCGCATTTGGCTCGAAAGCGAAGGGGGCCGGGGCAGTACGTTTTTTTTCACCGCGTGCTTCTGCGTCGCGGACGAAGCGTTCCACGAAGAACGTCCTTCGCCGGCGGTCGTGGGCAATTCGCGAGTGCTGGTCGTCGACGACAACGCCACGAATCGTCGCATTGTCGAAGAAATGCTGCTGAACTGGGGTGCGATTCCGACCACCGTTTCCAATGCCCAGCAGGCGATCGAAATCCTGCGCGTTGAACGTGAAAAAAACACGCCGTTCCATCTGCTGTTGACCGACGTCAACATGCCCCAGCACGACGGTTTCATGTTGTCGGAATGGATCCGCGACGACGATTCGCTTGCCGACCTGCCGATCATCATGCTCACATCGGACGGTCGCCCCGAAGCCATCCAGCGCCGCGATGAACTTGGTATCTCCGCCAGCCTGATCAAACCGATCAAACAGTCCGAACTGTTCGACGCCATGGTGCGGGCACTCGGCGTTTCCTGCGCCGAAGATCAATCGCGCGCCGAAGAACTGTTCGCCAATGCCCCCCCCATCCCGCCGCTTCGCATCTTGCTGGCCGAAGATAACCCAGTCAATCAAAAGCTGGCGATCGGCATCCTCCAGCGCCAAGGCCACTCGATCACCGTCGCTGACAACGGCAGGCAAGCCGTCGACCGGCTGCAAAACGAATCGTTCGACGTCGTCTTGATGGACATTCAAATGCCGGAAATGGACGGCCTCGAAGCGACACGTGCCATTCGCGAATCCGATTCGCACTCGGTTCGCCGAGTTCCCATCGTGGCCATGACCGCCCACGCCATGAAAGGCGACCGCGAACGCTGCCTCGGCGCGGGAATGGACGACTACCTGTCAAAACCCATCCGCATTCAAAAACTAACGGAAACCCTGGCCAGGGTATGCAACATGGAACAAGAACCAACCTCTGACGCACCGCAAGCGTCGTCGGCCTCTGCGCCGTCGTCGAACAGCAACCTCATCAATTGGGACGATGCCCTAAATAACGTCAATGGCGACCGCGATTTGCTCAAAGAAGTCATCGATGCCTACTTCGACGAGTGCGCCACGCAACTCGCCAACCTACGAACTGGCCTCGCCCAGTCCGACCCGATTATCGTCCGCCGCGCCGCGCACACGATCAAAGGATCGCTGCTCTATCTCGGCGCAAGTGGGTTGGCCGACGCCGCATCAGCCATCGAAAAACTGGGCCGCATCGGAGTAGAAACCGGAGAATTCGAACCAGCTACTGCAGCCAACTCGATGGCCCAACTAGAACCCAAGCTGGAAGAACTCAACGCCGTCCTCAGGCAGTGGATCTCATCTTAGTAGTTGTCCAAAATCAATTTCGTGTTTTTCGTAGGACGGATTGCCTAATCCGT
>CAYFJO010000006.1:0-70404 GCA_964343305.1 uncultured Pirellulaceae bacterium
GATAATCGTTACGCTCATTTTCTCCAAGACCAACTTCAGATGGCTAAAATGTTACACATTTCCAAGATCTCCAACGCTTCATGCATTTCGGGAATTGACATATTTTGCGGAACGGCGTCCGTGTCCATCTCCCTTCCATTGTTAAGAAAGTAGAGCCACATTTCCAGCGCATCTTCTAACTCGTCCGCCGTTTTTTGGAAATTTGGCAACTGAAATACGTGGAATTGAATCTGGTCGACGAACCGCACGCCGTGATGCTGGTCGATCAACGCGAACGACAGATGGCAATCAGCTACGTCACGAAACAAGACACCGTCAACAAAACAAATCGAAATCGTTGGCCGCAGCAATCCGTAGTCATCGCCGCGTTCCAATTGGCTGCCGTGCAACCTGGCCCAATAGTAAAGAAACCGGCTGTGGAAATGCGCATGCATCGACATTTGCATTTCGATGTTGAATTGCTGGCCGCTTTGGTCTCGCGCTCGCACATCCAGTATAGAGAGCTTTTCGTCAATCACGTCGCCCATCAAAGCTGGGTTGATAAACTCGACACTCACAATGAGTTGATCGGCGGGCGGTTTGAGCACAGCGTTCAAGATGTGGACCAGAACGCGAGGATGGTCCTCATTGCCAAACACGCGTTTGAACGCGTAATCATTTCGAGGGTCAATGCCGAGAATCATGATGTTACGCCGAGCTATCTTCCGGCGGATACAACAGGCATGCACAACTCTTGCAAAACACTGGTTTGTCCATCATGAGTTCGTTCATGGTTTGCGGAGTCAGCATCGTAAAACATCCGCCGCACGATTCGCCTTCGACCTGGGCCAAAGCATCTTCGCCGCGACCCTTGACCAGGAACTGATACTCCTTTTTGAAATCACCTTTCAATTCGCCTTCCGCGGCTTCAAGTTCGCTTGTCACCCGTGCCAGTTCTGATTCAAGCGTGGCTTGTTCGCCCGCCACCTTCTCCTTTACTTTTTCAAGTTCGGCATTGGCCGCCGCGACGTTTTCTTCGACTTTGCTGATGGCCGCCTCCCATTCGTCCATCTTTTCCAACACTTCCAGGATCTCGTCGCTCAGCACACTGTTGGCCTGTTCGTCCGCAGCGATTTGTTCCTTGATCTTGGTGAATTCAATGTTGGTTTGGGCCGTGTTGAGTTGGCCCTGCAGTTTCGTAATGTGGTCTTCGCGTCCCTTCAACTGAAGCTGCTTGCTGTCGGCCGTCATATGGGCCTTCTTGTGCGCTTCCTTGGCGGCTTCGCGTTCGGCTTCGAATTGCTGCACGTTTGCCAGAGACGCCTTGATTTGCTTGGGGCCTCGCTCCAGTCGGCCGCGCAGATCACTGATCTGACGAAGAAGGCGGTGAAGCACGCGAAGTTGGTCGGCAATTGCCATGTTTGAGTTGCTCCGATTACGTTTAGTTTGCGGTTTCCATACGTAGAACAATTGTCCCCAATTGTTCCCGGAGCAATTGGGACAATTGCTCTACAATGTCTGTACGAAAAAAAGCCGCTGACCTAAGGATCAGCGGCTTTGCTGTTGTGTGATGCAGACTTCCGAAGATTGGGAAAACTTCGGAAGTCGGGCGTTTCGTTATCCCGCCACGCCTTTGAGGAAGCCCTCGAGGTGTTGGCTGCGAACCGGATGTTGCAGCTTGCGTACTGCCTTGGCTTCGATCTGCCGGACGCGTTCGCGCGTAACTTTGAAAATGCGGCCGACTTCTTCCAGCGTGTAGGTATATCCGTCGCCGAGGCCGTATCGCAGACGGATGATCTCGCGCTCGCGATAGGTGAGCGTTTTGAGCAACCGTTCGATTCTCTCGCGCAGGATGCCATTGTTGGCCTTGTGGACCGGGTTGTCGCTGTGGCTGTCTTCGATAAACTCGCCAAAACTCGCGTCCTCGCTGTCGCCGACCGGGCGGTCGAGGCTGACCGGATGACGGCCAATGTCCATCACGCGACGCACCTCGTCGATGTCCATGTCGGCTCGGCGAGCAATCTCTTCTGTTGTCGGCTCTTGGCGGGTTTCTTGCAAGAGGCTCTTTTGGATATTTCGCAATTTCGACAGGATATCGATCATGTGGACCGGGATGCGAATGGTGCGAGCCTGGTCGGCGATCGCACGGGTGATCGCTTGGCGAATCCACCATGTTGCATACGTCGAGAACTTGAACCCGCGACGATATTCGTACTTGTCAACCGCACGCATCAGGCCTGTGTTACCTTCCTGAATCAGATCCAGAAAACTCAGCCCGCGGTTGCGATACTTTTTCGCGATCGACACGACCAACCGCAAGTTGGCGCTGGACAACTGACGCTTCACTTCCTCATAATCCCGAAATTGCTCTTCACAATGCTGGGCCCGCACACGCAAGCTTGTGGGACTTTCCAACGTCATCATCATCAAGTCGCGCAGTTCGCGTTTAAGATTCGCCCGCTCGTCTTTGGCCAGTGAATCGTCCTCAACCTCGGCCAGTCGGGCGCGGATCTCGTCCATCCGTCGGCTGAAGTCGGCCATCTGCTCCATCAACGGTTGCACGCGACGTGTCCTCAGCGATAACTCTTCGACCAGCGTCAGGCATTTCTTGCGCGTTCGCAGGAAACGGATGCGTGCGGCATTTCGTTCTTCGGTCGAAGCACTGCGACGGATCAACACTTTGAAGTCGCGGCGGTTCTGCTCCATCAGTTGAGCCAGCGTCTTCAGATTATATGGCATGCGAGCAAGGATTTGCTCCTTCGTCAAACGCTCAGTCAGCGACACCTTGATTGTGCGGTCAAACGGCAACTCACCACGATAGACCTTGTCCAACGTTTCGACGGTCGACTGCAACGCAAAGAAACAGTTCAACACCGAGCGACGGAAACGCTTGCGCGTAATCTCGATCTTTTTGGCGATCGCGATTTCCTCGTCTCGCGACAGCAGCGGGATGACCGCCATCTGGCTCAAATACATCCGAATCGGATCGCTCTGCAGCTTGCGAAGCTCTTCGGGCGGTGTGAGCTGCAGCATTGCCTGTTCGTGCTGCTTTTGAAGATCTTCGGCCGACGGGCCTTCTTTCGGGGGCTCTTCGAATTGCTCTGGCGGTTCGTCGACCAGTTCGATGCCCTGCTCATCCAAGGCGATTAAGAGATTGTCGAGCGCTTCGGCACTGACGGCCTCGTCCGGCAAATATTCGTTGACTTCGTCGTAAGTGAGGTAGCCTTGTTCCTTGGCTCTGATAATGAGTTCTTGAAGTTCTTGTTCTAGGTCGTTCATCTTCACTCCCCGCGCTTTCTTGCGCTACAAGTGACAGTATCATGCGGAACGGCTCTTGTGTAGGACCATCGTCTCGGCGGTCAGCGATTTATGTGGCTGGCTTGGCAGCCGGTTGCGGGGTTGTGACCTGCGGAGACGATTTTCCCTTGTCTACTTTCTTCGTAGCCGAACTCGCCAAGAGTTCGGACGGAAGTCTTGGCGACTTCCGCTACGAAGATTTGAGGCAACTGAGTCGTTCCCCCGGTCAAGGCTTGCTACCCGTCCGTGGGTGCGGAAATACCTTGCCGGTTCCGTTTTTGCTCAATGAGCTGGTTCAGGATGTCCAATTGCTCCTGTTCGTTGAGGGTCGTTTCGTCGAGTGCCGCGAGATGTTCACGACGCTCGACTTCACGTTCGCTTTCCAAAAATGATTCGATTAAATCCTGCAAACGAATCGCGGCATCCGTTTGCACATGTTGCGCCTTGTTTCGTGCCGACTCGTCAAGCTCGATCAGCAAGTTTTTCAGTCGGCCGTCACCCAAATGTGTCATGACACGATCGTAGATGGCGAGTTCGCCGCTATTGTGAATTTGACAAAACGTTTCAAACAAAGCTCGCTCAGCACTAAACGACAACCAATCGGGGCGGACTTCGGTGGCGGCAGTTTTGATGAGTTCTGGATGTGCGATCAAGATCTCTAGCAATTCGCATTCCCTTGGATCGCCCGGTGAGGTGCGGGTAAGCGGTTGTTGCGACGGTGCATGTTTGCGAGGTTTGGACTCTTTCTTTCGCCGCAACTCGTTCAAACGCGTCCGCAGTTCCGATTCGTTGATCCGAAACGTCCGCGCTAACCGTGAAAGAATCTGCTGTTCGCGAAGCCGCGCGGAGGTTGTGGTGGTCGATTTCAGCCGGGGTGCCTGCGCGACAGTCGCCAAAATGTTATCTAATGCCTGGCTCGCTCGATGCGTATCGCGCACCACGTCGACACCTTGAAGTTCCGTCGTCACTTTGTGTTCCAACGCGTCACGCGCTCCGTCGAGCAATTCTTCAAACGGGCCAGCTCCTTGATCTCGCAAGAAATCAAACGGATCGAGCCCTTGCGGAAGCGACAGAATTCGCAAGTCGATGTCTGCCGCGACAAACAATTCCAAAATCTGATTCGTCCGTCGCTGGCCCGCTTCGTCGCCGTCGAGCACCAGTGTGACCAGATCCGCGTATCGTCGCAAGAGATTAATATGCCGCTCGTTCAACGCCGTTCCACACACCGCCACGACGTTGTTCACACCGCATTGATGAGCCATGATAACGTCAGTGTATCCTTCGACGACCACGAGATGCCGCGACTTCTTGTCCTTCTCGCGCGAAGTCGCATCGACGGCGAGATGCAATGCATAAAGCGTATCGCTCTTCGAATACAAACGTGTTTCAGGCGAGTTGACGTATTTCGCCGGCTCACGATTCCTTTCGGCGGCTTCTTGTTTGGCGAGTTCCGGCAACACTCGACCGCCAAAAGCGATCACACGTCGTTGTGTATCACGAATCGGAAAGATCACGCGACCTTTGAAACGATCGTAATACCGTCCGCTCGATTCGCTGCGACCGCTCAGCCCCACCGCTTCCAAAACTTCGGGCGAAAACTTCGTCGTTCGAGCCCGATCCGAAAGCCATTGCCACGAGTTTGCCGAGAAACCAACTTTGAATCGCTCGACGCTGTTCGGTGTGATGCCCCGGTCTTCCAAATACTGTCGAGCGATCTCGGCGTCGGGTGAGTTGAGCAAGTATTCGTGGAACTGTGTTTCCGCCCACGCGGCGGCTTCGTAGAGCGTTTTCTTGTCGTTGGGACTTCCTGGCTGGACCGGCGTTGCTTTGCTCGCCTTTAATTCGACGCCGGCGCGTTCGGCGAGCATTTCCAGGGCTTCCCGAAACTCGACGCCCTCTTTGACCTGAATCCAATCAAAGATGTCGCCCCCGCGATCGCCGCAAACCCAGCATTTCCACGATTGACGATCTGGATTGACTTGCAACGACGGCTTCGAGTCGTCATGAAACGGGCAGAGGCCAACGAAGATGCGGCCCTGACGGCGCAGTGGGATATAGCTGCCGACCAGATCGACGATATCGATCGCCTGGCGAACCTGTTCCTTGGCGTCGAAGGCGGGTCCGAGAGACACCGGCTACTCCTGTGGCATTGGGGGTAGTACGGGAAACCCAATTTGGCCACGGCCGTGTCACTTCCATGCACATGCGTGTGCTGTTGGCTTTTGGGGAACCAACGGAAAGTGCCGTCCATTGCACGGCGGGGGATTCTATCGCGAGATAAAAACCCAGTCAACACCGCATTCCAATTGCCGCACAAGAGCTAGCGTCCGGGCCAGACAAGTCTATTAGAATGCAGTTGCCGGCGCCTGCCAACCACGCGTAAAAGAACGGGCATGGTTCAAAAACGGACGACGCTGAGCGGCAAGCCTTGCCTAGTTGGGGCAAGTTAAGTTAAATAATTAGTACGCGTTTGGAGGGTATGCGAATGGCTAGCAACCGCATTCGAAATGCGGCGCCCCTTACGGGGTTGAGGGTTCGAATCCCTTGCCCTCCGCTTTGGATGTAACCCACCGTCCCTCGTGTTGATTCGTCAACATGTCAATCAGACTGACCGTCGCGTCGGCTGTCACTCGGTCGGCAATCGGGAAACTGGACCATTAGAGGAACGACACATTCCAGGTTCTCTCCCACAGCGTACTCTCCCCCTGTCCCCTTTTTGGGCCGTGGTCAATCTGAAAGTCGCACGACGTTTGCCGCAACGAATCGACCCAACACTGTTTTTTGCTGACCGACGATCAGCGATGGGAGAACCAGAATGAGTTTTCGAACATTCCTCACGTTTTGCACTTGGGCACTGTTGACCGCGGCCAGCCCCGCGCGAGCGGATGACCGGCCCAACATCCTGTTCGCGTTCGCGGATGACTGGGGTTGGCCGCATGCCGGGGCGTATGGCGACCCGGTGGTGAAGACACCGAACTTCGATCGCCTGGCCAAGGAAGGTGCCCTGTTTCATCACGCCTATGTGTCCTCGCCGTCGTGTACGCCTTCGCGCGGCGCGGTTCTCACCGGGCAACATTTTTGGCGGCTCGAAGGCGCGGGGAATCTCTGGAGCGTTTTCCCGGACAAATTCGACACGTATCCCGAACTGCTCGGCCAAGCAGGGTATTTCGCAAGCACGCGTGCGAAAGCCTGGGGGCCAGGACGCACGGAGACGAGAGGTCGGCAGCTAACAGGCACGTCGCGCGGAGTTGACCCACTTCGCAACTTGTTAAAAAACCGTCCCAAAGGAAAACCGTTTTGCCACTGGCTGGGCACCTCGGACCCGCACCGCGGCTATGTGAAAGACTCCGGAGCCAAAAGCGGCATGGACTTGTCCAAAATTAAACTCTTCCGGCACTTCCCGGATTCGCCCGAAGTGCGCGGCGACGTGGCCGATTACTACTTCGAAGTACAACGGTTTGACAAACTTGTCGGAGACAGCATCGCGGCCCTCGAAGAAGCCGGCGAGCTGGATAATACGATCATCGTGATGTCAGGCGATCATGGCATGCCTTTCCCCCGCTGCAAGAGCAACAATTATGACAGCGGCGCACGCATTCCGCTCGTGATTCGCTGGCCGGCCAAGATCAAGGCGGGCACAGTGGTCAACGATTTCGTGAGCCTGGTCGACATTGCTCCGACTTTCCTTGAGGCCGCGGGCCTGACGATTCCCGACGACATGAGCGGCGGCAGCCTGTTGCCGTTGCTTGCCGGCCAGGACTCGCGCGACCGCAGCTACGTGCTGCATGGCAAGGAACGTCATGTCCCCGGTCAGGAATCTCCCGACATGGGCGGCTTTCCGACACGTGCCATTCGCACAAGCGATTTTCTTTACCTTCATAACTTTCGTCCGAATCGCTGGCCTGCCGGTACGCCCAACTACGAAAAGGCCGTGATCCCGGGGGCCTGGCTGGCCGACTGTGACAATGGTCCGACGAAAACTTACATGGTTGAGAATCGTGACCGAGACGACCAGCACCGTAAGCTGTACGATCTCTCCTTTGCCAAGCGCCCCGCCGACGAACTCTACGACCTCAAGAAGGACCCCGGCCAGCTCGTCAACGTTGCCTCGGATCCCGCCTACACGAAGACCGTCAAGGAATTGAAGGACCGTCTCTTCGCGGAGCTGGAAAACTCGGGAGATCCACGGGTCACCGGCAAAGGTCCAGACTTCGACAGTTTCCCATACCTCGGCGGCGCGCCGAAGTTTCCCGGTTACCGCCCTTCGAAGAAACGGTGAAGTACCATGTAGGTTGGGTCTCCGACTGCGATTCGTGGACAACCTAGTGCTTTGTCAAAGTAGAAAGTTGGGGTGCCAGTGGCTCTGCGAGTGCTTCGCAAGTACCAACACCATCAGGAATTGCACTGGCAGAGCCAGTGGCACACGATCCCAGAATTTGAAGTTGACAGAGCACTAGGCTTCAGTTCAGTAACTTATCCAACAGGAAGTCGCTTGCACCGTTGTACTTTTTCGATTTGGATACGCCTTGGATCAGCAAGTGGCACTCTTGTCCAACGCTGTCTGCTTTTTCTTTCATCTTGACACCGTACACCGGGTGATGGATTCCGTGGCCAGCGCTCTCCGACGGTAGTTTCATGTTGTTTCCGTAGCTCATCAGCAGCGGCGGATCGTCCTCGCTGACGTGGTTGTACGCCGAGAATTCCACGTAAAGATCGCGGTACTTCTCGTAATTCTTCAGCGCCCCCGCAATAGTTCGCTCGCCGACGGCCATGTTGATCATGTTGTGTTTGAGCACGTTTGGACCCAGCCACGGTTCGATCACTTTCGGATCAATCGAAGTCTGGCCTCCCGCCACGGCGGCCGCCGTGACTCGCGTCGATTCGCGTAGCACGGGATCGTCCGACTTGGGGTCCGCCATGTCGTCGTGGCACAGAATCCACATCGAAGTACAGGCTCCGGCGCTGCCGCCGGTCAATGCGATGCGATCTGTTTTGATATTCCATTCCTTCGCCTTGGTGCGAATGAACTGAATCGCTCGCGCGGCATCGTGTACCGGCGCGGGCAGCGAGGCGACACCAGTCAGCCGATATTCGACGGCTGCATAAGAGATACCCTTGTCTAAATAAGGGCCAACGTGAGCGGCGGTGCGGTTCTTTGTTCCGCCGATCCAACCGCCACCATGAATGTAGACCAACAACGGACGCGGTCCCTCGCCTTTGGCGACCCAAATATCCAGTACATTTGCCTTGTGTGAACCGTAGGAAACGTTGGCGTGGGTCGGGGGGCGTTCCTTCGGTTGATCTTCCCCGGCCATTGCGAGCGAAGTGACGAAGATCGTCGACAGAGAGCAAAGTGCATGTGAAAATCTCATGATATCTCCAGTGAATTGGAATTCTGGGCGGGGAGTTGAGGGGCGTCGTGAAGTGTAGCCTGGATTGTAAACAGTCAATGCTTGAGATGCACGTCGTGAATCATCCAATTCGCGGTCAAAAAAGGGGAGACGAGCCCCATTTGACACACCACGACATATGACTAAAATGAATGACTGTTAAGTGACCGTTTCCACATACCCCTTGTGGAATTGTTGTGTGGAACGATCTACGAGTCGGTTCTGGTTAAGCCCCTCAGATCGCAACGGGTCGTCACCGTTCGACCGGGCACCAACCCGCATTCGCCGCTCGCATTGACGTACCTTTTGTTTTCCCACCTCCCTTTTTTGGTACGAGAGCGCTGCGATGTCTACCATTTTCGCTTTTGGAATGCCTGGTTTGCCCGAGATCCTGATCGTCGGGGCTGTTATGTTACTGCTGTTTGGCCATCGATTGCCAGGTATTATGCGATCGCTAGGCCAGGGGATTGTCGAGTTCAAGAAGGGTGTCAACGACATTCACGATGATGTCGAGGATGCCTCGAGCAAAGACAAAAAGATCAAGGACGAAGGCTCGGACGAAGACGACGAGTAGCCTTGGAAAACCAGCAACCAGTCTTTTAGTCCTAACAACGTGAGGTCTATCTATGTTCGGACTCGGAATGAACGAAGTGATCATCATCGGCATCGTTGCCGTTTTGCTGTTTGGCAAACGGCTGCCCGAGGTCGCCAAGTCGTTAGGAAAGAGTTACAAGCAGTTCCGTCAAGGATTGTCCGACATCCAATCGACGGTCGATATCTCAAGCGACTCTTATAATTCGCCGTCCAGTAATTCGTCGAGTCGGTCGTATGACGACTACGATGATTATGACGAGGCGACGGCACCGAAGTTTGAACCACCTCCCAGCGAACCGAAGCCCCAGTCCGAACCGAAGCCCCAGTCTTCGGACGACGAGTGATATTGGAATTCTGCCATCGTTTCGATGCCTTAGTCGCCGTCGAATTCAAACGTGGTTGGCGGTGGGTTGCTTTCGGATGTACCTTGTCGCGGCACAAAACCATCGCCGGTCGGTGGCGTTTCGATCGCGGAACTTGGCAGACTGGGCGCAAAAGAAGCTGGTGAATTGGCGGCTGATGGTGGCGCAGGTTTCACAGGCACTACTCCAACGGGATTCTGGTTTAGCGGAATGGGCTCCAACGTTGTAGGCGGCGCGGACCGAAGGATGGATCGGTCGTCGCGCGACGTACGAGCAGCCGGGCGCGCCGCTGATTCTTGGGCGGATTTGACAACGATCAGCATCGAGATAATGTCGTGGTTCGATAGCGATCGATTTGCGGCGTTCAGGGCATATTCCGCAATCCCCACATTGTAGTCGCGAATGGCTGCCAAGAAGGCGATCCGCTGGTCTCGCATTTTTTCAAACGAGTCGACGACAAATGAAACGGGCACTTGTTGCGCATGAAAAGACTCGATCGAAGCCGCCAGAGATTGTCTTGCTGCTTCGACCGCCGAGGCGCGGGCATAGATCAACTCCAGCAGCCGCGGCAGTGTATCGTTCAGCTTTCGAACGCCGAACGGGACGGCTCGCGATTGAAACAAATCATCGAACTTCGTCTGATACGGTCCAACGAATGGCGGGTCTTCCGGGATCGGCAGCGATTCAAGTTGACCAGCCGATAGATACGGGGCAAGATCGTGCTGTGAACCAACGGCCGACAGAGTTGCTTCTTTCAGTCGAGCCGCTGAAGCGGTAACAGCGGATTGAAGTAATGACTTTTCCAAAACGGTTTCTGGCGGGGATACATTTGACAACAAATCAAACTCAATCGACGCATGGTGGTGGTCGGCCAAAGCAAGCGACAATCGCCAGTAGGCTCGAATTGCCGCCAGTTGTTGTGAGCGATCCTTCGCGCCGTCAATTGCTTCGATCAGTGCGACTGGTACGCCTCGAATCGGAGCCTGCTGCGCGAGCATTAATGCTTGTGAGAGCAGAGACTTCGCCAACGCGGGATTCTCGCGGTCGAGAGTTGCCGTGACTTCAACTTCCGCTGACGCAGGAGCCGCCCCTCTGTCCGATTCGTTACGCCGCAGAATCGATTCCTGGTTCGGTGGCGTCGCATTGATCACGGGTGAATTTGTGGGACTTGTCGGAAAAGTTCCGGTGGGCGCCGCCGGTGTAACGACTGGCGGTGTTAGATCAACTGTCGGCGACGGTTGTTGTGTCGACGCCGAATTGGTTGGAGGTGTGAGGTCAATCGTTTTCGCATCGATTGGCCGTGGCGGCAGCAATTGAGGTTCTTGGAACGGATCGAGACCGACTTGAGCGGTCAGAAGATAGGCAACACAAACTGTCGCGGCGTGCATCCTTGCACCTCTATTTTGGAGGGATTTCGTAAAGGCGAGGTCCCCGTTGGGGACGATAAGTTGCCATTTTCACCGTGATTCGTCAATCCGAACTCACCGCATCTATTCGGTGACGTGTAAGTGGCTCGATTCTTGAAATCAACTCAAATTGCCATGAGAGCAAGAGTTATGGCATTTTTCGCGGGTGGCTTGCGATGGAAACTCATTGGCGTAGAAAATACGATTGTACAGGCCGCAAAATGTGAACGGATTCAAAACCTCGATTCTTGTTCAACGTTAGGGGATAAAACATGCCAACATTTGACACTGGTTCCTGGGTATCGTTTGTGATCATCGGCGTTCTTGCCGCGTTTTTTGTGGGGTATCTGACAAAGGGCAGAGGCTTCGGCTGGTTGGGAAATCTGGTGCTTGGTGTCACCGGTGCAATCGTTGGACCGGTCGTCTACGCGTTGGTAATGAAATTGACGAACGGCAAATACGACTTTTTGAACCCACTTCCGACGATTCCGCTCGCGGACCTTGCCAAAGCTATGATCGGGGCGTTTTTACTTCTGTTGATTGTCAGTTTTGTGCGCAAGAAAAAAACCTGAGCGGTATGCCGTCGATTAGAAACCTGGTACGGTCACCGCTTGTCCGTTGTTGCTCGGTCCGAGTTCCAAAATGAACGGCACCGAGTTTTCCGCCCACTTTTCGGGACTGGGATACGACGCGGCGCTTGATCCGAAGCAACTCTCCAGCATGTCGGTGTGGATCACACCTGGGTTAAAAGCGACCGATGCCAAACCGCTCGGCAAATCGTCGGCCAAGCCCCGGCTCAATCCTTCGATGGCCCACTTCGTTGTGCAATACGGCGTCACGTCGGACGAAGTGGATCGCCCCCAATAGGAACTGAAGTTGACAATCACGCCGCTGCCGCGCTCAATCATCGCCGGGACAAAATGCCGGATCGTGTTGTAAACACCCTTGATGTTGACGTCGACAACGTTGGAAAACTCTTCAGGCGAGACTTCCCAAAGCGGCGCGTTTTCGTTGATGGTCGCTGCACTGTTCAGCAAGATGTCCGGCGGTCCCAATTCAGCAAGGATCGATGTGGCCCATTGCCCCACCTGTTTTTCGTCGGAAACGTCCACGACTTCAAAACTGTTCGGCGGTCCGTGCTGGTCGAGTAATTCGAGGATGGCTGCCGGCGATCGCGAGCAACCGACCACGGTGTGTCCTGCGTGAATAAACCCAGCGGTCATGGCTCGGCCAAGACCTCGGCTGGCACCCGTGACGACGATCAAACGACTTTTCGGCATTGGGCCACCTCCTTTCTCACATTTCCGTTGTTGCACGATGACTGGTGGCTTAAAATAAACTTGAAATAAGGAGAAGCCAAGATGGGACGAGTCGTGTTGCTGGGGATCGCCTGCGTGTTGATTTCGTCAACCGTGACCGAAGCCGATAACAAGAATAAGAACAAGAACCAACCCAAGAATTCACAGAACAACCGGGCAATTCAACTTCAGCGTCAACAAGTGCAACGGCAGATTCAAGTCGTCAAATCGCAGGTCGGTGCGGCCAAGAAAGCACTCGATAGCGCCAAAAAGACAATTGCGAATGCTACGCCAAAGTTGCGAGCCGCTGAGGGCGAAGTTCAAGCCGCCGCGCGATTCGTTGACGGCGTCAAGTCCGATTCCCGCGCAGCCGCAGAAAATCTCAGATCGCTGGAAAACCAGATTGAGGAATCATTGGCCAACGATGCATCCTTCGATCGCGTGAAAAAAGCTCTGGAGCAAGCCAAGCAAGGTCTCGGAGAGGCAAAGACTCGAGTGCTTGAATCTTCAGGTTTACAGCGTAAGTTAAAACCAATTGAAGATGCGGGTGATACCAAGACATTGACTCGATTGCTGGACGAAGCGCTTGCCGCCAGTGCCGACTATCAAGCTGCTTTGGACGACGTGCGGCAGGCGAATGTGGAATACACACGAGTTCGCCGCGAGGCGTTGGCCAAGAACCCTCGCTGGTCGTCCGCTGCCGAAGGTGCGAGCGAGGCCAGAATCGAACTGGCCGGCGCGGAAGCATCGCTGCGAGGGAAATTGATTCGCCGCAACAATGAGCGATCGCGTTTGCAAAAGGCGCAGCAAGTCGCGAAGACTGCCGAGACGACAATCAAGAAAGGTGGGTCGGCGCTGAAGCAACTCGAGGCCACGCAAAAGCGATTGAACTCATCGAACCGTAATCAAAACAATCGTCGAAAGAATGGGAAGAAGAAGTAGGGAGATGCACTTCGCGACGATTCAGGTTACGAAGTTGTCGCTTGCAGCGCCTTTCTTTGCGTTGGACACAGTGTACTCTTAGTGGTGTTTGTCAGAGGACGCGACAGTGCTTTAACATTTCTTCCGCCGAGGTAATGTAGCTCGTATAGAAGGGGCCGAACTCAGCGTATCGCGCGCTGGCTTCGTCGAATCGCATGGAATAGACGATGTCTTTGAGGAACTCAGGATTCCGCGCCCACAGCGTCACGCCCCATTCCCAATCTTCGTAACCAACGCCCACCGTGATCAACTGCGAGACTTTGCCGGCAAACGCCATCCCACTGCGTGCGTGTTCAGACATCATTCTGTTGCGAGCGGAAAAAGGTGTCAGGAACCAATTTTCGCCGACTTCGCGTTTCTTGTTCATCGGATAGAAACACGTCGCCGGCCACGGGGGAAACTCCGGTGTCAAACGTTGATTGTTCATCGCCGGCAGCCGCGCATCGTAAGCCTTGATTTTGGCTTGGAACGATGGACTATCCCTCTGTTCGCCTTCGGCAATCAGCCGCTCAGCGTATTGCTCGATGGACGGGACATACTCCGAGATCTCGGTGACAGAAACGAATGAGTAGGTTTGCTGCAACGCGGGACCCAGTTGGCTGGACATCAATTGTTGGTTGACCGCGTCGATTCTGAGCGGGCAGGTGTCCATGACCATCAACCCGAAATCCGCTTTGTGACCGCTGACGATGCTGGTCTGCAAGCGGAGTGGCGCCTCCGGCGAGTCTGGCGCGAGGGCGCCAATCACCGTCCGTGCGCCTTGTTGGATCTGAGTTTCGTTCATCCCCGCCAATGCGGCTCGATCGAATCGATAGTACAGGTGGCTGCAATGCCAACCCTGTTCGAGTTCGAGCGAAACTGGTGTGTCTTCTTGAGCATGAGGTCGATTCATTCGTCGTGATTCTCCTTTGTCGGATGACGATTGTGCTTCTTCGTTCTACTACTTTGCGATTTCTTGTTCTGTTGCCCGCATTTCTGTAGGACGGATTTCCAATCCGTCCGGACGGAATGAAATTCCGTCCTACGGCTGGTTGCGGCTTGCTGTTAAACAAACTGTCGGCTATCCCGCGCCGAGGCCGCGATCGAAGTTGTCCTGGTCTCGCTGATAGAGTGCCAATTCCGATTCGAAAGTCTCTGAGTTGATTTTCCAGGACGGCTCGCGATCCGTGTGTGCGTTGCAATGCGCCACGAGCAGTCGGTACATGAACTTAAAAACATGACGCGGAACGCGAAGCGACCGAAGTGCTTCGAACAGCCGCTGGTCCGTCATCGTTTCTTCGAACAGATCGCGAACCCCGGCTCCCGACCCGTTGTCCGAGCATGCATGGATGCGCGAGTCGACCACGTCGTACAGGGCCTCACCCGTCCATCCAAAAGAGGAAATCATGTTTTGTTTGTCGAGCCGTGCACGCTGATAGAATTCGCGATCCTCGCGCTCAACGTAACGGGTCAGCTCGATCGGCAGCATCATTTTCAGGCCCAAGCCGGGATGCTTGAGAAACTTGTTGTCCAACATCGGCCAGAGCACGACCTTCATCAACTCGGCGGACCCGTTAATCAAATGCGGCTCGTCGATGCGATCGACAAGGACCACGATGCCCGTGAAGCCCAGCGTTTCGATGATCCCCTGGAATTTAAACAACAATTCATAGCGATCGTCTGTGCGATCTTTGCTGGGCGTCGGCTGGCCGTCCAGTTCTGGTTTTGAGAACGTCATCAAAACTTGACGCAGCGCCGTCGAGTCATGATGACCGACACGCACTTTGTTGGTGATAGCCCGCGCAAGGGACCAATGGTCCCAAAATCGTTTCACCCAAGGTGCAAAGCCGCCGAAGATGAACAGCAGGCAAAAGTACCACGGTGGCAGCCACCACTCGTTGCGGTACATGGTAATGACGATGATCAACGCGATCACAAACCAGCCAATTCCAATCGCAAGACTTTTGAAAGCCATTAGCGAACGAAAGCCTAAACGGGACCGCAGTTCTTCCCAGCGGCCTTTGAATGTCTGCGCCGTCGATTGGTCGTAACAGGCTGCCAACAGCAAGAGATCGCGGGCTTGATGGCGATCGAGGTCATTGACTCGAGTTTGTTCGATGCGGGCAACAACCGCATGGCTTGGCTGTCGCACTTCCAACACGCGATCCACCAAACCGGTGACTCCGATTGAAAGAATCGCATCCATGTGGTCCCAGAGCTGCCATTCCTTGAGGACGCGATCGGCTCGTTTTCTGCGAGCATACCTGGATCGAAAGCGATCGAGAAACGGATTGAAGTCATCGTAATGCATCACATAGCGACGTTGGTCCGGATGTTCGTCGTTGTATTCAGCCAACTGTCGCGCGATTTGCAATCGCATGGCCGTCTTGCCCGACCCTTTTTCGCCAAAGACCACCGACGTCGCGGGTTCGGCGGGATCGCCATAGACCTTGTCCCACGCCGGGTGATAGGTCGTACTAATGCAATGGTCTTTGAACACAAGATCTGTCTGCGCGTCCTCGTCGGCAAAAGGATTGCGTTCAATTCCGTGATGTTCGAGAAACTGTTGGGCCTTCATAAGTCCTGCCTGGTTTTGTCGGAAAAGGGGTCTGACCCTTTCCAATCAAAGCGTTCTTAATCTGTTGATTTTACTTTTGTTAGAGGGTCAGACCCCTCTTCCGACACAGCTAATTTCAAATGGATATGGAGAATAGGTTCTACGAGAATTTCGCGCCTGTAAACCCCCAGCGGATGAGGATCTCTGAGAATTATTCTCTCGCGACGCTCAAAGGAAAAGGATTTGAATGTTGTCGAAGCCGCCTGGCCGGTTGCTCCCGAATCACCTGGACTTATTTTTTGACGACAAGGCTGTGGACAAGCTGGCGGAACGCCTTCTCTTGGGCCGCGACCGTTTGTCGGGGACCATAAAATTTGACGTAGTAACGCCCGAGATTTTCCGTTGCAATGATCGCGCCCAGCATACGAAAGTTGGCCTGCCGCGGTTCATTGCGATATTCGCTGCCGCGATAGGTGCCCGTAATGTCGACCAGCGTGACCTTTTGTCCCGCGACCTCAATCTCTTTCACCTCCGTGCGTTCGGACGTTGGCTTTCCATCCGGTTGGAAATACTGCGCCCGCCAATAATTCGTTATCGCTTCGACACCACCGCCCGCGCCTCCGACCGTGACTCGTCCCTGAACCTTGTCCTCCTTAGCCTTCGCAACGACAAACTCCTGGGTCACAATCGCACGAAACTTCGGTTCCTGCTCGGTCCACGTTGAGGGAACGGTTAGTTCCAGCTTGCCTCCCGCCAGAATGATCTTGGCTTTCGGCGGGTCTTTCGCCATGAGGGCGTTGGGTAAGATGAATATCAACAGCAAGAGTGATTTAATGAGGAGGGATCGATTCATCGTTGCGTCTTTCGTGGACGGCGTTTTTTGTGGCAGTAGGCCGGGACGATCGCAGCGTCCGGCGGGGGTTTCTTGGGTCGGTCGAGCCAACTGGATGAAACCTACAAACGTGTATCATTGGACGATGGTTGTGGCGTGCTGGTAGAATCCATTTTGGCAACAATGTGAATTCGCGGGCGAGCCGAGCGCAAGCTGGACTCACCTTCATCCGAATCGCCGCCGGAGCTTACCAGTAGGAAGACAAATATAATTGTAAGCAGGACGACCAGCAGTCCCAAAATCGCAATGATTGCGACGCCCATGCCGTTGTTGCTGCGACGACGAGAGCGAGATCGCGTGGTGGTCGTTGGACTGCCGTTTGTGGGCGAACCAACGCTGACCGGCGAGGCGGACGGCGATGGCGTCGCGGGACTCGGCGCGGCGGGTGTCTTTTTTTCACCGCCAAGTTCCGGAAACTCGGGACCAGACAATCGCCAATCGTCCCAGCCTTCGCGCCAAATTAGCGAATCAGCGCTGACTCGACCTTCGCCGATCCAACGGCGCATCACTTCTCCGTCAGCGGGTCCGTATTGGCCGCCCGACGGGGGACGGACGTACCAGATCGCATTGGGAGCTTCCGCAATTGGATCCTTGATCGTGGGGACATCTGGATTGGGTGGCGTGGCGGGTGCGGCAACCGGTTTGGCCGTCGGGACGGCAGTAGCCACCGGAACGGCTTTTTGATTCTCGGACGATGCCGCGGGTGCTCCTGGGGTGGACGCTGCAGGTCCGTTGCCCATATCAGGAGGTGCAACCGCGACTTCTCTATTGTCCTTGGACGACGGGATCTGGCTTTCCGCCGGAATCAAAACCCGCGCACCACAATGGGGGCAGATCCCTTTCTTGCCGGCCAGAAATGCCTTGACATTCAGCTTTCGATCGCATGCGTCGCAATAAAAGCGAATTCCCATTCAGTTTCCAACAGTTTTGGGCACAAAACCTAGTGTTCTGTCTACACTAAACTTCGGTTTGTGTGCCACTGGCTCTGCCAGTGTAAGGTGAAGCTATACCAACGATTGTGAATCACTGGCGGAGCCAGTGGCATACAAAAAAAATGACTTGACGGAAGACTAGTCCATTATACAGCGCAACAAAGTACTGTGAAGAATATGGAAAGTGGCCCGTTGCGGCCAAGAAATCGGCTAACCGCCGCCCCGTCGCTCGCGGATCTATCGCCAATCCGAATGGCACTGGGCGCAAGCCTGATCCATCGCTCCGACCGCCTTGCTGGCCCCGTCATAGTTGTCGAGTTGGATCGCGTCCACCACGTCGCGGGCCGCCTTCTTCATCTCGATTGAGAATCCCTTGTAATCTTCCTCATCGAAGTTCTCCATGCCTTCCTGAATCATGACCTCGGAGATCGCTGCCACGATGTTGGCATGGTGATTGAGCTTGTCTTTGTTCGCCTTGAAGTCGGCGGCGTTACCTGTCAACGGTTTGAGATACTCGTCCTTGGCGACTTCCAAACGTTGCATCAGTGGCGAAACGTCGCACACTTGATCCCAGCTCGCTTTGGGCTCAGCCGGTTTTCTGGACACGAACGTGGTACCACGAACCAGGTCGGTCAATTCATCGCGACGCAACTTGGCCTCGTTGTAGGATTGCGGTGAACCCACCTTCGCGGATCTGGCAGCGTGTGCAAACAGGTCTCGCAATTCGGGAGCGTCTTTTTGCCAACGTACGTCGCCATCGTATTCGCCGGAAATCGCAAATAGCATCGCCAGAATCGAAAAATCTTTACGAGACTGTTTGTAACCGCCACCGGCGTACTTTGTGGGCGTGGTGATATTTTTCGTCAAGCTGGTCGCAATCGATTTCACTTCGTCTTCAATCGCCTCGCCATCGATGATGGCTTTCCAGCCGTACAAGCCACCCGCGCTTCCGCCACCAGAACCGCCCGTGTTGTCGCCACCACTCGTTGCGACCGTGGTGGCCACCTTGCCAAGATCCGCTGGGCGAGCGCCAACTAAACCGCCGTTCTGATCGGCAAACACGTCGTCGAAAAAAATTAGCTTGGTGTCTTTGTCGCTGAAAGTCGGTGGCTTGGCGCGTCGAATCGTTTTCTTCTTGTCTTGTGCCCAGGCGATTGAATGACACAAAACGGCTGCGAATCCAAGCAGGAGAAAAGCTGCGGCAAGTTTCTTCATGACGAGTCGACTAGGTTGATGCGTTGATGGAATGCACTTTGACGGACCGACAGGCGGCCTTCTGCGATTATCGGCAATGGGCGACGCGATGGCAAGCGTAAGCGGAGGGTATAATGCAGGCATGGCCGAGCGTGAAAAAACGACACGACGAGATTTCATTCTGGGACAGTCCGTGGTCGATGAGTTGGGCGGAATGCTCCCAGCCGAATCCGGTGCGAGTGTCCTCGATCAACAGGCGTCGCATGATGAGCGGCCGGCCTATTTGGTGCAAATCTCGCGACGAGCGATGGCTTGCGAGTGGTCTGTGTTTCTCAATGCTGGCCAACACATCGGTGCCGAGGAGACCGCGATCCGTGCACTCGATTTGGTGGACGAACTTGAGGACCAGTTGTCCGTGTTTCGGGACGACAGCGAGATTTGCGGCTTGAATCGTTTGGCGTCGACCAAATCGGTCGAAGTTGGGCGCAGATTATTTGGCTTGTTGAGCCGATCGGTCGAGGCGTCCGAATTGACGGACGGCGCGTTCGATATCACCGCAGGTCCGATCAGCAAGTTGTGGGGATTTCTGAAACGAGATGGCCGCTTTCCAAACGACCGGGAATTGAGTGAGACCTTGAACCGCGTTGGCTCGCGCTGGCTGGCACTCGACATTGAGAACCATGCTGTGGCGTTTCTCCGCGATGGCCTGGAAATCAATCTTGGCGCGATCGGCAAGGGACATGCACTCGATCAATGTGTTTCGTTGATGCACAGCGAGGGTGTCGATGACTTCTTGATTCACGGAGGACAAAGCAGTGTCGTCGCACGTGGATCAAGGGGTGGCGGTGACCGTGGTTGGACAGTCGGTGTCAAACATCCCTTGCGACCGGATTTGAGGCTGGCTGAGATCTTTCTTCGCGATCAAGCACTTGGCACATCCGGGAGCGCCGCCCAAAGCTTCCGGCATCAAGGAAAACGTTACGGACACATTCTAGATCCGCGAACAGGGTATCCGGCCGACGGCGTGCTATCGGCCACGGTGATCGCTCCCGATGCAACGGTCGCGGATGCACTTTCCACGGCGTTTTACGTTCTTGGCGTTGAGCGTTCTTTTGAGATCTGCGAAAGTCGACCTGATTGGGCGGCGATCTTTGTGCTCGAAGGCCGTCGAAGCGGTGCCGTCGAAATCCAATCATTCGGTCTCGCGGATGATGTGTGGCGACAGCAGGTGTAATGGATTCACGACGGAATACACGCTAAGTCCAAAGTTCGCCCACCGCTCGTACCGATGATTGTGATAGCAGCTTTGAATATTCATCCATGATTCCACCAATATGGGGTAACTTTTCGACTTGTTTCATGCGAGGCCATTATGCGGCGGCCGGGTTTTTTTCAAGTGATCATTTGCTGCGCGGGGATTTCTATCACCGCCACGGCACAGGCGCAAACCGAAGCTCGGTCGCAGAATCTCATCTCGCAATCGCGACTGGTCCACCTCGACATCATCTCGGGTCGCATCACCGCGCATCGCCCCAAATACTCCCGCGGCAAGACCATCTCGGTGGGCGAAGCGGGAAGTCCTGTTCGTGAAAAACTCGAAACGGGCTTGAGCGGACAGCGGCCGTCGCTGAAATACGAACGCCACGATTCACACCAGCATGTGTTCGTTGAGGTCGATGCCGGCACCGACGTAATGATTCGCGAAGAGACGATTGATGAGCGTGACCCAACTTCCTTTCACTTCGTGCAACTGCCCAATGGTCGCGGCACGCTCACCGTCCAAGCGAACGGCTCCACAGTGAAATACGACGGCGCATCGTTCTGGCATCTATTGCTGGAACATCCGCAGGTTTGCGAGCAGACGTTGGTGCCAGCTTTGGAAAGTTTGCGGACAGAATGGCGGTTATCGGACACAGCCCACAATATTCGCGCCGGGTTACTGGCCACAGCCAAGGCGCCGCTGGCAGCCAATCAGGCAAAACTAGCCAACTTGATTCGCCAACTCAACGATCCGAGTTACGTGAAACGCCGATCCGCCGACCGGCAACTTCGCGAGATAGGACAGTGCGCCTACTCATACTTGAAACGGATCGACTCATCATCGCTCACCGTGGAGCAGGCTTTGCGAGTTCGAAACGTGCAAAGATCGCTCGACTGCCAATCTGGCGACACGGCAGATCGGATCGTCGCGCAATTGACCGGCGATCCAGAAATTTTCTTGGTATTGTTAGACCATCCAAACCCCGAAAACCGGTTGGCCGCCCATCTGCACTTGGAGAGAATCGCCGGCACGACCCTCGAATTCGACGCCTACGATTCCAGCGATCATCGCGAACTCCAAGTCGCGACATTGAAGCGCCGATTCAACCTCAAATGAAAAAGCCCAGCACTCATTCAATGCTGGGCTTTCAAGTAAACGAGCTAAATCTTAATCCCACCACCACGCGTCTCGTGGTAGCGTTTTTGGGGCGGAGACTCGGCGATCGGCGCTCATCAGGCCGTACGTGTCCGCCTTGATTTTATCTCGGCGTACCAGTTGGTTTGTGTCGACGGCCACTCCGCCGCTGACGCCGACCACCGTGTGAATGACTCGTTTTGCTCGGACTGTGCGGTGGTTCATAATCGTGTCGACCTCTTTGGCCGCCAGACCATATTCGATCTGGTAGGCCAGATCGTTTTCGCCGCCGAGAAAATGCGTCATGTGCCAACCGACCTGGCCGGGCACGTCTTCCGCTTTTAACAATGCCGCGACTAACGACAAATCAAAGACGTTTTTCAACTCCGCGTAGATTGGGTATTTGGCCGCCAACTTGCCGAATTCCCGCGTGAAACTGTGGGCAAACTCGCGCGTCGGTCCGTCCGACTTGCCGGTGTGAACTCGCTCGCCGCGCTCAGTCAGCAACTCGGTTTCGCTCAGAACTTTAACGCCCTGGCCACGAAGCTCAAATGCGTCGCGCGAATCGACCGTTGTCAGCGCGTCGTAATTCAACGCAAACCACCAGCGGACCACGTCCGTGGCTGGCGGCTTGCCGTCCGCGCCCAATTCGACCATGTCCAGGTAGCTGGATACGCCAGCCGTGGCATCTTCCAGTCCCATGCCGACCAGTTTCATCCGATAATCGGCCTCGACCATCACGCGCGCCACGCGACTTCGAGGGTCAACACCGTAAACTTCGATGTCTTGTTTGCCCAGCGTTTCGCGTAGCTTTGTTCGCCACGCCTCACCTTTCAGCCTAGATTCCGCCAAAAAACGTTGTGTCGCGGCCAGATTTTCCTTTCGCGGTGTAATCGAGCATCCGAATCGGCTGCCTTCGGTAAATGCGTTTCGGAGGCAGACGACCAAATCGTCGAGATTCAAAACCGGTTTGCCGGTCGACGCGCTGACTTTGCGCCCCTCAGCGTTGATTGTCCAGTCGTCGGCAGGGCCGGCAATCACAACGTCGCCAGTATCCGGATAAATCAGAACGTATTTAATTTCATAAATCCCGGCCATCGATTTCATGATGTCGTCGGGATCTTCGCCCAATGCTTGTCGCAACTGGACCTGCTTTTCCAACCGGTTGAGCGACACTTTTCGTAGCCGAGATCGTTTGCGAACGTCTGTGTTGCCGGTGGATGCAGCCGCCCGGTTGCGCACGGTTGCCAAAGACTCGCTGCCCGAATCCGCCAAGACCAGTTTCAAGACGCCTGCTCCATCGACGTAAACTCCGCCCTCAAAACTATCGATCGTTCCCGGTCCGCCAACTTCGTCCCAGCTTTCGGGCGCCACGGTTGTGGTGATCAACTCGATCAGCGAATCAAAGTCGGCCGCGGCCGCACCGCCTCCCGCACCTGGTCCCAGCGGACCTGTTCCGATATCGCTCAGTACTCGGCTGCGAGACAGGTCCGAGTCAATCAGTGACGCGGTGTCCACCGATGCCCGCCGTGCACCACGAATCGCTTGAGCCGCGGCGACGTCGCCTAACCAGCGATCGCGAATGGTGATGTTGTCGGCGGCGCGTGCCAATTCCCGAGCGACGCCAAATTCGCCAGCGTCCAAATGGGCGTTAATGCGATCGCCTAGATCCTGTGCATGCGTGCGATCGGCGACAAAAAATAACATCGTGGCAGTTATTGCCACCACACAGGACAACATGTTCGACGAGACGATACCGCGTCGAAAGAGACTTCTTGCGCAATTCATGTGAAACCCTTCTCCAGTTCCTCACGGTCAAAACCCCTGATACTGTAAAGGGTCGCATAAATCGCCTATGGAAGTCAAGCAATTCCGAGTTGGATTGTGCAAAAACGGTGGCAGTATTGAGAAAAAAGTTGAAGAGCAGCCCCCCTTCTTGGAACTGCGCACGAAAAAACCCTCAGAGTCATTCCGAGGGTTTTTCTTGTCTGGCCAGACGATTATATCGGTCCATGCCGCGAGGGCATTGGATCATTCTAGAAACTAGTTGCAGCCACAGGTGGGTTCGCAACCACAAGCGGGTTCGCAACCGCAGCCACACTTGGGCTTGCAGCAACGGTGCCAGTTGAACAGCGGCTTACGGCAACGGCTCTTGCAGCAAGAGACTTCGCAACCGCATTCTGGCTCGCAACCACAGGCTGGTTCGCAACCGCACTCTGGCTCACAACCACAGACTGGTTCGCAGCACTTGGGCTTGCAGCAACGGCTGAAGAGAGACTTCAACAAACCACCGCAACGCTTCTTGCAGCACTTGGGTTCGCAACCACAGGCCGGCTCGCAACCGCACTCTGGCTCACAACCACAGGCCGGTTCGCAACCACACTCGGGTTCGCAACCACACTCGGGTTCGCAACCACAGGTCGCTTCACAACCACAACCGTGATGGCTTCCAACCAATTTCAACAGACCAAACGCTTGTGCATTCGACGCGCTCACCAGGTAAACCAAGCAAACGGCCAATGCCGGAATCATAACTCGTGTCTTCATTTGGAGGGCTCCTTGTAAAATCCTTAAAACGATACACCCATTAAGTTGGAACAGCTCGATTACCAGACTCCGCTCGTCCCCGGATTGGTTTCTTGCAACCGGCGGCACTGGCTTCATCTGATGGAACGTCTGTCACTACGCGTGACGTTTCTGCGAATTCGTATCGTCGACCCGAAACGCATTTCTTTACCATGCTGCCCATTGCTTTCTGATTTCCTATCCTTTTCCGTGTGCGTTGTATCGGCTATAACGGTCGCTCAAACGATCGGTTCGTTCGCGGCAGCAAATATCAATTCTTCAACCGTCCGATGGCTCGCTTCAGCCACCGCCATCACTTGAGTTCTTGACGGTGGGCATGCTCGATGAATATGATTTCGTGATCGTTCCACCGCCGAAGCTGGATGAACAAAACGGTTTGCGTGGAGGAAAACTTGTTACGATCACGTGAACTGACCTATTCCGAATAACCGAATGAGCACGACATGACGACCACCTTGCGATACGGCGAAGATGCGACGATCGAATTCGATTTGCCCGCACAGGCCTATTTGGCGGATTGTTCGACACCACGGGTCGAGCCAATCGACGATACGGCTGCGGCGGTGGCGGCGGCCGTGGAGGATCCGATCGAATTCCCGGGGCTGGGCCAGGCGACGGTGTCCGGCGATTCGATCGCCATCGTGTTGGAGCCCGGTGTTCCACGAATCGGGGAAATTGTGGCTGGAGTTGTGCACAGTTTGATTTCCAATGGAATCGAGCCGAACAGTATTTCGGTTGTGCAAAAGCCAACTACATCAAACTTCGACCCAGGGTTGGCCGTTTCGATGGTGCCACCCGAAACTCGAGACGCCATTCAATTGGTCAACCATCAGCCCGGTGAAAAGGGCATGATGGCGTATCTCGCCGCGGCGAAGAGTGGGGACCCGATCTACGTGAATCGTGTCGTTCTGGATTCCGACGTGGTCATTCCCATTGGCGTTTTTCGACTGTGCCCCGACCTGGAACCGGCCGGCGTTCATGACAGCTTGTTTCGAACGTTTTCGAACACCGCGTCGTCGGATCAATCGTCCCATTCGCCTTGGATTGATTCGCGGCAATCCAGGCAGAGCCAACAGCTTGCCGACGAGGCGGGCTGGCTGCTAGGCGTTCAGTTTACGATCCAAATCATTCCGGGGCCCGGCGATGAAGTTCTGCATGTCATCGCCGGGGACACCAACGCCGTTGCCAAGCGAGGCAAACAACTCTGCGAAGCCGCTTGGCGATTCGACGTCCCCAAGCGAGCGAGCCTCGTCGTGGCCACGATTGAAGGCGACAGCACCCAGCAAACTTGGGACAATTTCTCGCGATCTCTGTCGGTCGCAACGCGGGCAGTCGCGGACGATGGTTCGATCGTCATTTGTTCTGATTTGCGTGACTCGCCTTATCTGCCAGCGTTTTCGGAAGAGAATTCCAGCACCGACGACCCTTTTCAGGAAGTTGAACTCGATCGGCTTTATGAGGATCAGTTGTCCGCTGTGCAAGAGCGGGCCCGCGTTTTTCTGCTCAGCGGTTTGGATAGCGATTTGGTTGAAGAGATGGGGATGGGCCACATCGAGTCGAAAGACGAAGTCGCTCGGCTCAGCCAACAGCACGACTCGTGTATTCTGGTCGCCAACGCCCAACATGCTGTGCTCGTGGCACCCGACGATTGATCGATGAACGAACTCACTGGACAATACGAGTCGCTGCGAAGTGGCGTTGGATTCTCAGTCTTAGCCGGCCGCACGCAAATTGAAATCACGGGTGAAGACCGCTCAAAGTTACTTCATAGCTTCTGTACCAACGACATCGAAAAGCTCGCTCCGGGAGATGGGTGTGAGGCTTTCATCACAAACGTGCAAGGGAAGACGGTCGGATTTGTCTTCGTTCTTTGCTCGGACCAGTCGTTATATCTTGAGACCGCACCAGGGCACGGGCAGGCAATAATTGGGCACCTCAACCGCTACGTGATCCGCGAAGATGTTGAATTTCACGATCGGACACCGACGTTTGGAACGATTTTGCTGGCCGGCCTGAAATCGACGGAACTGCTGCAAAAGTTGTCGGCATCAACCGTTCCCACGCAGCTCTACGGCCATGTTTCACGGCAGATCAGCGATGTCGACGTCGCGGTTCGTTGCGTGCCGACCGCTGGTCAACCTTCTTACTCCATCGTGTTCTATGCGAATTCACTTGACCAACTCACCGCCACATTCTCGGGTGAGGCCACGGCTTGTTCCAGCGAGGCGATCGAAATCTGTCGCATCGAAAATGGCGTGCCCGAGTTTGGCATCGACATCACCGACGCGAATCTTCCCCAAGAGGTGGACCGAGACGCGGCGGCGATCAGCTTTTCGAAAGGATGCTATTTGGGACAGGAAACCGTGGCCCGCCTGGACGCGCTGGGACATGTAAACCGAAAACTGGTCGCGATGCGGTTTGCAGGTGAGCAAGTCCCGGAGCGGGGAACCGAGCTGTCGGTCGGAGAGAAAGTCATTGGCCACATTACATCCGCGGCGGTTTCGCCACGATATGACGGTGTGCTGGCCTTGGGCTACGTGCGACGAGAGCATTTCGCCGCCGGAACGACGCTTTCGAGTCCGGTTGGAGATGCGGAGGTTGTGAACCTTCGGCAGGGAGACCCGTAATCCTACACATTTGGTTGGTCAGCAATCCGAATTTCGCCCAGGATGCTTTGAGTGGTTTCGATGATCGATGCAACGACGTTCTCATCCGACGGAATCTGGCCGACAATTTCATAGTCGTTCTCTTGCAGAGTCTCAACGAACTGTTTCAAAGTGGCTGTCATTTCGCCGATGAACCGATCGGTTTCGTCGCTGGTCAAGTCGTGTCGGACCAACGACACTTCCCGTCCGTTGCGCACACGTTGAAGTGATGCGAGTTTTCCTGCTTCCGCCTTGATCAATCTTCTGTCCCGATACGCGCGCCGCAGTTCGCCATTTGCATTGAACTGATAGACCGGATCTTCGCCAAAGAAAAAACTGGGGGCTTCGTTGCGACGATAGCCGACCACGACATTCTCTTTGTGCCACGGCAAGCTTAATTCCACGCGACGAACCAACGCGGTCGCTTCGCGCAATAGATCTTCGCGTTGTTGCTCGTGTCTTGCCATGAATGCTTGAATTTACCGAGAGCGGTAATCATTCGCGAGACTTAAGAGCCAAGCGCTTCTTTGTGCGAGAAGTTCGCAAACAGTCGGTCGAGACCCTAGTCCCACTGATGTAGATCCATTTGGTGCAGGTCGCGACCACGCTTGGCGATGGCGATAATATCATCTTTTGCCGCAAAAAACGCATCGACAATGTTGACGTCCCATTGGGCTCCCGCGCCGGCACGAAAGATCTCAGCAACGCGGCTAAACTCCATTCCTTTTCGATAAGGCCGGTCGCTGGTCATTGCATCGTAGGCATCCGCGACCGCGCAAATCCGCGCCATGTAGGGAATGTCTTCGCCCGCCAGCCGGTGCGGATACCCGTTTCCATCCCATTGCTCGTGGTGATGCAAGACAACCGGCAACACTTCCGAGAACTGCTTCAGATCGACAAGAATCTTGTAGCCTAATTCCGGATGCAGCTTGATGTGCTCGTACTCGGCATCCGACAGCCGCCCGTCTTTGCGTAACACAGCGTCGCTGATGCCGATCTTGCCGATGTCGTGCAACAGGCCAGCCATGTAAAGCGTTTTCATCATTGACCGTTCGCAATTCAGTTGTTCCGCCAAGCGAACGCACACCCGCGCGACGCGATCGCTGTGACCACAGGTATAGGGGTCTTTTGCGTCGATCGCCGATGTCAGCGCCCGCACAACACTCGCCATAAAATGTGACTGTTCGCGATACAACTCCTGGTTGCCACCGTGGATGCCTAGAATCGCTCCGACGGAGTTTATCAGGCTGGCTTCCATGGAATCGAATTCACCGTCTTCGATATGGTTGAACGCGGCGATCCAGCCATGAACGATGTCACCTTCGATGAGCGGCGTCATAATGACTTGGCGTACGGACGGGAAGCGCCAGATCGGTGTGCTGGTGATCGGCCGATTCCCAACGTAAGGCCAAATGTCAACATCGGCGGAAATCGTAGCCACCAGATCCGAGAATTCACTCGCGCTAATTGGGCATTCACCGTTTGTCAACAAAGCCGGTTCTTCGGTGAGTTCGAACTGGACGCTTCGATTGTCGGGTTCGGGAGTAAATTGCAGCGCGACGCCTTGAGCGGGCATACATTCCAATAACCAGTCCAGCGCCAGTTGGCCCAGTTGGTTGTTGGTGCTCGTCAAGCGAAGGTTTTGTGTGAGCCGGTAGAGTAGCGAGATTTCTTCGTACGTGGACGCCAGGTTGTGAGAAACCTGCTCGACCTCGGACTCAAGTTGCTCGATTTTGGACTCTGCCGTCAACTTGTGATGGACGGCGCTGGCGAGCTTGACGAGCGTCTGCGGGGCCCATGTCCGCTGGCGGTTGATCCATGCCTTGGCCGACTCGCGATCCACGTCCAACAGTTGTGTTGCGTGCTGGAGCGCTTCATCCTCTGCGACACGACGACAGGCGAACGCAGAGACTGCCATCCAGCCGCCGCCCGCTGATCGCTGAATTGGAATGGCCAACAGGACCACGGCATCGGCGTCGTCAACGATCTCGACGCGGGATTTGTCATGCAAGCCGCGGACGATCGCCGAACGCAAACCTTGATCTCCTTCCGGTTGGCTACGCGATTGATAGATGATTTCCGCGGTTTCGGCGTCCCACAGCGAAAACTCGGCGTCGAACCATGACCTCAATTCCTCAATGGTTGCTGCCATTCGTTCATATTGCGGATGCGATGCAGCCTTCTGGGGCAGCGTGAATCGATTGTCAAGGACCTGTGACATGATGGGTAGACAGCGAAAACGACAGTTGTGTTGGATCACCGGCGATGCTTCGCAACCCCAAAAACTCGCCGCTGCAAAAACCTAGGATATGGGCTTCCAATACGCAAAGAAATATCGCGATCAGCGACTCAAAAACGATGCGTGACCGGCACCACGAGCAAGTCGGGGCCAATCGAATGGATTATGCCGATTGGCGTATCAAGAAATGCCGCAGATTGAACGATATCAACCGCGGTCGCGTGAACGATTGCGATATCGAGCGCTCACCCGCTCTAACAATTCGCGCTCTTCATCCGAAAGACTTTCCATGCCATGAAGATGCAGGCGCTCAAGTATTTCGTCCATGAGTTGGTCTTCTTCCAGCTCCATTTCTGCTTGTCGGCGATGACGCGTCTCTCGCCGTTGCTCGATCCATTGACTGATTGGACTCGGCTCCATTTCATCCATTGCCTCGACGCTTCGCTCGAGGCTGGTATAGCCCGCGGAAAAGTCGTAACCCAAAACGTCTTCTTCGTCATCGGCCTCTTGTGCGGGTCGAGGTGTCGAGGGAGCACCACTGAAGAACAAGAAAATTGCCAACACGAGCAAGGCCAACCACATCGGAATGATTTCACCCGGCGCCGGTTGACGCAGCAAATACGCGGCGATCACCAGGCCGATCGCGGCCACGCGCGCAAAACGATCGACAATTCGCGCGGCATACTGTTTTCCAAGAGCTGGAGATAAAATGCCGTGCAGAATTTGGCCGCCATCAAACGGATAGGCGGGCACCAGATTGACCAGGAACAACACCCAATTGGCCCAAAAGATGATCGCGAAGGTCGTCACGAACAGCGATTCATCCGAAGTCTGAAGCATTGGCTGGAGCGGGTGCAACATGGACAGCGGATTGAGGTGCGTCTCGAACCACAGGATCGGAAGGCAGACACAGGAAATAACAAGATTCGACAAGGGCCCGGCCAGTCCAACGACCAGTTCGGATTTCGCATCAGGCAGATGTCGAAACGACGAAATTCCACCCCAAGGCATCAACAGGGTCGCATCCGCGATGCCACCATACGAATGTGCGATGCGATGATGCCAAAGTTCGTGCCAAACGACGCTTACAAACAGAATAACGAGACTGGTCACTGCCCAATCAAAATTGTCATCGATCGCTTGGCCCGCCAGATTCGTTGCCAGGAACAACGTCAATACGGCGAACAAGAGAAAGAAGATATGGATGCGAACTTGCACGCCGCCCCAGCGGCCTAGCGAAATGCTCCAAATGGTTTGATCCCGCATGGTTGATGCTCGATCGCGGTTTTAGGTCGATCACACATGAGTTCTCGCGCTTCAAATTATCTTATCAGCGGTCTTGCGACGAATCAATCTTGCCCAACAATAGGGCTATGGTCGAGCACGAAAAGACGATGTTTCAATCCCAGCGTTTCAACGTTGTACGCCTGATTCATCGAATCGATGATTCCACCCAAATCGAAAAAGATGTCATTCGTCATCCCGGCGCGGTCGTCATTTTGCCGATCGTGGAGCCCGACCGCGTTTGCTTGATTCGGAATTTTCGTGTCTCGGTGAATCGGCATTTGATTGAATTGCCTGCTGGGACGTTGGAAGCTGGCGAAGATCCGGAAAAGGCCGCTCATCGCGAATTGATTGAAGAGACCGGTTATGTGGCTGACAAGATCCAGCCAATGCGATCCTTTGTCGTTTCGCCCGGAATCCTGGATGAGGAGATGCACCTGTACGCGGCAACCGGACTGCGAATCGGCCAGCCCCAGCGCGAAGAGGGAGAACTAATCGAGAACCTGGTGGTGCCGTGGGAGGAAGCGATCGACATGGTTCGCAACGAACAAATAAGCGACGCGAAGTCGATCATCGGGCTGTTGTCCTACGAGTTGTTTCATCGATCAAGCCAGTGACCTTTTCGAATCAGTCGTCGGCCGTATCTGGATTTCGATACAGAACTTGCTCAAGTCGTTCTGGAGAATGCTCAGCGCCGGCCGGTCGTTCGTAGTGCCATTTCGGGTGACTTGGTGTCAGTGAATCGCAGAATGGCCACGGATCGAACGGGTTGTACCCCAGTGCACGCTCTAGCTTTCCGGAATCCAGCGAAACATTTCCGGCTCGGGGGGGAATCGGACCAGCTTCGATGCGGAAGCAGCCAATCAAGTCGTCGGGAGCGTAGCCGCCCACTCGATTCACGATCTGAGCGATCTCATACAAACTGAGTCGCCTTGGTCCTCCAGCGTGATAC
Organism: uncultured Pirellulaceae bacterium; assembly: GCA_964343305.1. Taxonomy (GTDB): domain Bacteria; phylum Planctomycetota; class Planctomycetia; order Pirellulales; family Pirellulaceae; genus CAYFJO01. The sequence goes on from CAYFJO010000006.1 coordinate 30,963, forward strand.
AGGCCTCCAAGGTCGTTGGACAGCAGATGTTCGAACAAGCGATTCAGGCAGTCGGTGTATGTCGGTGTGCGAACTTCGTCGAAATACAACGTCGCCGGACGCGAGTGCTTGAACCGTGATTGAATCCAGTCGATCGCTCCGGCATGCCCGTTGAAACTTGTGCCCATCGGTAACGAAATCCGCAGAATACAAACACTTCGATTTTCAATCACCCGGTTTTCGCCCTCGACCATGGTCTTGCCATAAACGGTCACAGGATCTGTTGCATCGTCTTCGACGTAGCCACCGTCCTTTGCGCCGGAAAACACGAGATCAATGGAAAGATGAACAAGGCGAACATTTGTCGAACCAATCTGGCGAATCAAGTTCTCCACGCCGGCAACGTTTGCCCGCCAAGCCAAACTTGGGTCAAGTTCACATGACTTCAACGCGCAGCTACCGCCGCAATTCAGAACCGATCGGAATTGATATCGGTCGAACAGCCGCCGCAACGACTCCACGTCTTCCACATCGCATCCCACGATCCCTTCGCCGCGCAACGGCCAATACGCGGCTCGCCGCGTGCCGATCACCTGGCCAGGATACCGTTGCGAGAAATAATGAAACGCGTTGTAGCCCGCAACGCTAGCAATCCCCGTGATAAGCAAAGGCAATCGGCGCTCAAAATCAGAACCAGTGACACAGATCATCGAGAAAGAGCAACTCGGCGAAAGAATTAACCGTTTGGTTTTACTGGTTGATCCGTCTGCCGCTCGCTAAAGTGCGGCTTGCTTGGCACATCGACTGACGAGATTGCGACCACGGTCTCGAAAAACCCTTCCTGGACAACTTCGCCGCGCTGATTGACCAACTGACGCTTCCAGCGAATTCGACCGTGGCGGCGGCCTTTTGATTGCTTCTCTACAACCTCGGTGAGCACATGCACGGTGTCGCCAAAATAGAGGGGACGCAAAAAACTCCAATTGTCGACACTCACAAACGCAATGGTCTGCACGGATGGACTATGGCTGCCTAGACCCGCAACGAATGATAGCCCGAGCAGTCCGTGTGCGACCGGTTTGCCAAAAGGCGTATTTCGGGCGTGCTCATGATCCATATGCAACGGATCATAATCGCCAGTCAAGCCGGCAAATGCGGCTACGTCGGATTCAGTTATTGTTCTTGCTCGACTTTTCCAGCAACCGCCCAGCGGCAGCTCGTCGAAGAACAGTGGCTCGTCCATGGTCGCCTTGTATGATTAATGACTAAATGTCAGCTCAGGGACAAAATGAAGTGTTTTACTGTACTGGTTTTGGGCTTGCGTTGCCAGTGTGAAGAGAGAGAAAGTCGAGAATTCTGCCCCGAACGTAGCGACGAACCGGTGAAAAAAAGGACATGGTTCAAAAAAGGGGTCAGGTACCGTTGCCGGAACGGCCCGCAGGGTGCTTGGCACAACGGTACCTGACCCCTTTTTTGAACCATGCCGAAAATAGTCGGGGCGGCGAGATTCGAACTCGCGACCTCCTGCTCCCAAAGCAGGCGCGCTAGCCAGGCTGCGCTACGCCCCGCGACTAATCACTCCCACATGCTAACGACCCAATCATGCCAACGCAATTGGGGGAATTCAGCCAATCCAAAGGCTTTCCCCTGCTCAGGCCACATCGCTCGACACCTGCTCGCCATCGTCGGTCATGTATTCTCGCAAGCGTTCGAACTCATCGTGATTGCTAAAGTGAACGACGATACGGCCTCTGCCTTTTGCCGACAATTTGATGTCGACCTTGGTCCCAAGCGCCATCCGAAATTCCTGTTCCAAGGCGGCGATCTGCTGACTCTTCGTCGGCTTTCGTCGACTGGTATCACTTTCGTCGATCGAGACGGTCGAGCCGTCTTCGGCCTGGATCGTTTCGCTGACAAGTTTCTCCGTGGCCCGCACACTGATGGACTCGTCGATGATTTGCTGAGCGAATTGAACCTGCTGGATGTCATCGCCCAACGGCAAAAGCGCTCGAGCGTGGCCAGCGGTCAAAGTCCCCTTCGCGAGAAACTGCTGCACTTCATCTGGTAATTCCAACAGACGCACCAAATTGGCAATCGTGGATCGATCAATCTTGAGCCGTTTTGCCAGATCCTCTTGCGGACACTGATGCTGGTCCAAATAGCGGCGAAACGATAGCGCCTTTTCAATTGGATTTAGATCCTGTCGCTGCAAGTTCTCGACGATGGCAAGTTCTGCCACCAGGCGATCGTCGGCCTCCCGGATGCGTGCGGGAATGGTCGACCAACCAGCTTGAATGGCCGCCCGCAACCGTCGCTCGCCGGAAATGAGTTGGTAGCGCTCGCCAACGCGCCGGACCAGAACGGGTTGCAAGATGTCGTGTTCTTTCAGGCTCTCGGCCAGGGACGCGATTTCCGGTTCGCTGAATTCCCGTCGCGGTTGAAACGGATTGTTGTCAATTTCATAGACGTTCAGGCGGAGGTTTTCGTCATCTTCCGACGGCGCACTCGAAGCTGGGTCGCCGGCCACTGCATCGGGATAGATACGCAGAGTCTCGGGCTCTTGCTCGGCCGCTTCTTCTTTTCTTTCTTCGAACGATGTTCCCAACAGCGCGGCCAATCCCTGGCCGAGTCTTCTCTTTTCTCTAGTCACGTTCTAGCACCTCCATGCAAAGTTCAACATAAGCACGCGTCGCTCGTGCGCGCGGCGAATAATCAATCACTGAAGTTCCATAGCTGGGCGACTCGGCCACCGCGACGTCGCGTGGTATGACGGTTTCGAAAACGATGTCGCCAAAAAACTCGCGAACTTCCGTCTCCACTTCGTGGGTCAGCTCGAGCACTGGGTCGTACATCGTCAGCACGATGCCCCCGAATTCCAATCGGCCGTTTTGTTGTTGGATCACGCGTCGAATTACGTGGATCATCTGGGTTAGCCCTTCCATCGCGAAGTATTCGCATTGGACGGGCATGAACACTTCCGTCGAAGCCGCGAGAGCGGTTTGCGTCAAATGGCCCAGTGAGGGCGGGCAGTCGATCAGCACATAGTCATAGCTGCTCATGCCGCTTTCCAGATGGTGGCGCAGCACGGTCGAATCGGAGTTCCGTCCCTGGGCCAGGCTATCGACGTCGTGAAAATTCCGACTGCCCGGCAGCAGATCCAGACTCTTGGTTGACGTTTCGACCAGCGAGTGTTTCAACGATTGGTTGAGCAGCAGCGGATGCCGCTCGGTTGGTTCGCAACCGACGCCGCTGGTTGCATTGCATTGCGGGTCCAAGTCGATCAGCATCGTCCGGCAACCTGCTTTGGCCAAGCCTGTGGACAGATTTACCGCGGTCGTTGTTTTGCCAACGCCACCTTTTTGATTCGCAATGCACAAGATACGCGCCACAACCAGGAGTCCAAATCGTTCGGCCTGTGAATGAGGGGCGGGATTGTACCGAGAGAATCACAATCCTAGATACGCCAGTTTGGTCGGCCCGGATTCAATGTTTCACGTGGAACATTCAAACGCCGCAGTTTGACTGTTTCACGTGAAACGCGCCGTCGATCTATTTGGTGCAGTCTGCCCAAACGTGTTTCACGTGAAACGGAACACCGAATTAGCCGTTTGGGCGTTAGCCCCGGTTTTTTCTACGGAACAACGCACGAACCGGGGCTAACGCCCAAACGGCTAATCGCGACAATAATTGCCTGGCCGTTCCTTACTTCAGTGGATTGAAGACGAGCCCGCTTAAGAGTTTTGGGTAAAAATAGGTACTCTTGGCAGGCATCCGCTCGCCGTGGTGGCTGATTGCTCGAATATGATCCAGCGTGGCGGGCATCACCAGCGCGGCCAGTGCGAAGGTCTCGCCGTTTTCGCCGCCGTCGTTGAGCCCGCAGACTACCTCGTCAACCTGATGGACGTATTGTGGCTTCGGGTGTTTGTCGAATTTCAAGCAATGCTTAATGATCAACTCGTGCAGCACGCTAACGCCAAGCCCACGCCAATCATCGCTGCGGTCCGGGGCGATCTCGGACAACTTCTGCCAACCGACATCGGAAAGCGTCGCCTGCGTCCAGCGTGAGTCTTTCGCCGTGTAAAGCCCGATGGTTCGCTGGTCGTCTTGATCTTCGATCACCTGCCACAGAGAGTGGGCAAGATCCGCACCCTCGCCGATCACCTTGGTCGTGAAGCAATCTCCGAGGCGTTCGGCCAATTGATCGGAATCGAGTTCCTCGATCCCATGCAGTAGCCGATGCGTGGGCAGAACAATCATCCCCGGATCGTTCATGCTAACACACATCATCAGTACGAAGTTGGCCGGATGATCGGGCGGCAATGCTTGTTGCTCAGACTTTCCGTCGCGATAGTTGCACGCCGTCTCGTAACGGTGGTGGCCATCGGCAATGAAGGTCGGTCTGGCAGCCATGGCGGCGGTCACTTTGGTGATCACGTCCAGGTTGGTGACGGGCCAAAGCCGATGGACGACTCCCAGATGATCGGTCGCCTCAATAGGAGCGACGTTCTCAATCGCTTGTTCGAGCAACTCCTGGGCTTCGTTTGTCTCGTCGGGATAGATGCCAAAGATCTGGCTCAAATTGGCGTCGCAATGATTCCACAGTTTCAGCCGGTCCGCTTTCGCTCCGGCATGGGTTTCCTCATGCGGATAGATCGTCCCCTCGCCAAAGTTTTCCAGGCGGACACGAGACATGAAACCACGGCGATTGAAAGTTTGGCCGTCATACTCGAAGGACTGATGATAGACGTAGATGGCCGGCTGGGCTTCCCTTTGAAGCAAGCCTTCACGTTGCCAGTTTTTCAAGAATCGTGCCGCCCGCGTGTATCGATTGTTTTGCTCATCGTCGCCGGGCTCATCCCGGTTTAGGATCAGCCGAATGGCATTGGCAGGATGCTTCTTGTACAGCTCGTCTTGGAACGCCGGATCGATCACATCGTACGGCGGCGCGATTACATCGCTGAGCGATCCAACGTGTCCAAGGTCATAACGAATTCCGCGGAAGGCTTGAATATCGGGCATGTGTATGCTCCATCAGGATTGCGCCGTGGGATCGGTATTGATACAGAGTAGAAAAGAAAAACCCTCGGGAACGCAACCCGAGGGTGATGAATTCTTTGTTTACGCAGGTGGGATTAATATCGATAGTGTTCGGGTTTGTAAGGCCCGTCGACCGCGACGCCAATATATTTGGCCTGAGCGTCCGTGAGTCTCGTTAGCTTCACATCGAGTTGATCCAGGTGCAGCCGGGCGACTTCTTCGTCCAGTTCCTTGGGCAGCACATGAACGGCCAACTCGTACTTTTCCGGTTCCTGCCACAGCGCCAATTGAGCGATCACCTGGTTCGTGAAAGAGTTCGACATCACGAACGAAGGGTGGCCGGTCGCACAACCGAGGTTTACCAACCGGCCTTCGGCCAACACGAGGATCGAATGGCCGTCCGGGAAGGTATACCGATCGACGGGGCCGCCGGTGTCGGCATCCGTTTTGATGCGGTCCTTGGTGACGCCCGCTCGCGCATTTAACCAAGCCATATCGATTTCCAAATCGAAGTGACCAATGTTACAAACGATGGCGTCGTTCTTCATGACTTCCATATGTTCACCGCGGATGATGTCACGGTTGCCGGTGGTCGTCACGAAAATGTTCGCGACCGGGGCGGCTTCTTCCATCGTGGTCACTTCGAATCCTTCCATTGCGGCTTGCAGAGCGTTGATGGGATCAATTTCCGTGACGAGCACACGGGCACCATAGCTGCGCATCGAAAACGCACAGCCTTTGCCGACGTCACCGTAACCAGCCACCGCGACAACTTTGCCAGCCACCATCACGTCCGTCGCTCGCTTGATTCCATCCGCGAGCGACTCGCGACAACCGTACAGATTGTCGAATTTGCTCTTTGTTACGGAATCATTGACGTTGATCGCTGGCACCTTCAAGACGCCGTTTTCGAGCATCTTGCGAAGCTCTTTGACGCCCGTGGTCGTTTCTTCCGTGATGCCTTGAATGCCCTCCAGCAATTCAGGAAACTTGTCGTGCACCAGCGCGGTCAAGTCACCGCCATCGTCCAGGATCATGTTGAGTGGCTGGCCGTCTTCGAAAAACAACGTCTGTTCGATGCACCAAATGTATTCTTCCTCCGATTCGCCTTTCCAAGCGTAAACCGGAATTCCCGTTTTGGCGATCGCGGCCGCGGCCTGATCCTGGGTCGAGAAGATGTTGCAACTGCTCCATTGAACCTTGGCACCGAGTTCGATCAGCGTCTCGATCAAGACGGCGGTTTGAATCGTCATATGCAAACAGCCAGCGATACGAGCGCCCTCGAGCGGTTTGCTGTCACCGTACTTCTTACGGAGTGCCATCAGGCCGGGCATCTCATTTTCGGCCAGCATGATCTCTTTGCGGCCCAGTTCGGCCAGCGAGATATCCTTCACTTTGAATGGCAGTTTCTCAGTAATAGCTTGCGACACAATCGTCTCCTTTGAATCAATATCTTGTGATTTGTCTGGTGGTGGTGTGATCCGATGGCTGTGGATCAGAGAGTATCATAGGTAGAGAAGTTCATTCGCTCAACCCGAACGCAACTCAATCGCCAGTGTCGTGGATGTCTTCGAAGCCAAGTTTGGCGTTCGCGATGAACTCGCCTAGCAGATCCTTGCATTTCTCACCCGGCGATGACTCCACACCGCTGGCAGTGTCGACAGCCGATGGCCTGGCCACGCGAATCGCGTCCAGCACGTTTTCAGGATTCAAACCGCCAGCGAGGATTACATTTGTTCCTGTGTGTTGTGCGGACCAAGCCTGGAGCATCTCCCAGTCCACCAGCTTGCCCGTCCCGCCATAGATCCCCGGTTGATGGGCGTCGAATAGTAGGGCGCACAGATTCGAAAGTCGTGTCGGACAATTGTCCGCAAGTTGGCTCGCCATTTCCATGCCGTCTTGAGTGCAACGAATGGCGCGAACGACCAGCCGAGGCGCGAGTTGATGGATGACTTCGTTCGGTTCATCACCATGTAGTTGAATCAAGTCCAACCCAACTTCGTCGCAGATGCGCTTGATATGGTCGATCGGATGATTGACAAAGACGCCGATCTTGCAGACGATTGGTGGTACTTGGGAAGCGATTCGTGTCGCGATTTCGACGCTTAGACAACGCGGGCTTTTTTCGTAGAAATTCAATCCTATCGCATCGGCACCCAAGTTCGCTGCGGCGACCGCATCTTCCGTTCGTGTAATACCGCAAATCTTGATGCGAAACATGAGAATGGCAATCTCGTCGATATCGAGTGACAAATTGTTATTGGGGGTCAGCGTGGCAACCAGCCAATTCTGTATTTTCACGCGAAGCCGCGGGATTGCCAACCGGTGCCCAATCTCGCAGGAATCGCCAATCGAATTAAAGCCTACGATCAATTCAGTCGATCAGTGAAGTGGAGTTCTCTACGCAACCGCTCGGTTCTTGGGTTAATCGATCAATGGCGAAAGACGCAACAAACCGCAATCGAAGCCCGTCCTCTTCCGCTTCCACACCTCCCAGATCGAGCAATGCTGGCCTGGGGTATGTGTTTGTGGTGACCACGCTGACAGCTTTCTTGACTCTCTTGATTGTTTGGCGGACGCCGGTTTTCGGGTACGTCGCGTCGACGGAAATCAAGTCACAAGAACAATCAGTTCGGAAGGGCATGTTGAAATGGTTCGGCGATCGGGAGTTTCTCACTGAAGCGACAAGGCAACAGAACGAAGCGACCAAAGTGAGCATGAATGAACTCGCATCTGGACTCAAGGTCGAAGCACTGGAAGACCAGTCGGGATTGCGAGTTTCGTATCTCGGTCGCGAGCAGCAGTTGGCGTTGAGCATGGTCGATGCGCTGGCTGCTCACGCAACGCGACGTCTGCTCACCGAAGCGAACGATTCTTCGTCTCAACCGAAAAGTCAAATCGAAGGGCCACAACTTCAATCGATTCTCGAGGCGGAGATTTCGGCAAGAAGAATTCGCGACCAACACGTTGATCGTGTGTTTGGCATACTCGAAGAAGGGATCGACACGGTGAACGATCCGCAGCGTGAACGCGGCGCATTTTTTTCCCCGTTGGTTTCCATTCGCGAACCGAAACCCAGGGCTGTCAAAACACCGGAGCCGAAGCGCGAACCAAATCCCGAATGGCAGACAATCAACAAAAAGGTTGAGGATTTGCAGCAAGCGTATCACGAATTACTCGCCAACAAAACGCCCGAGCATCCCGACGCGCTGCAATTGAAAAGTGAAATCAATCGCAACATCGAAGCGCGGGACAAGCTCACTCAATTTCGCATCATCAACCGCTTTGCATCGGAAGATGGTTCCGATGTCGTCACGCCGAAACCGAAAAACGAAGACTCCTCGCCCTTGTTAGTCGTTAATACAAAGTCCATGAGGGCCTCGCTGGAGAAATATCAAAAACTGAAAGAGAAATACGAGCAATCGCGCGGGCCTTTCGATGAATCGGTCAACACAAGCCTCAGCGGAGGCTCGCAAGCGAATCGCCCGCCCTTCGCGATCGCATCCGTCATCCCGATCGTCCAACCGGCTCAGATCGTGGCCCGCATCGGCGGCAAGCCATCGCCACAACGAATCATCGTCATCGGCGCTTTGTCCTTTTTGTTCGGATGCATCGCCAGTTGGCTCTCGCGAACAAAGCGTGGTGCAAATGTTCTTCAATCGGTTGACGAGGTCGAGCGAGAGTTGGGAATTCCCGTTTCGGGAGTGATTGGCGAACCGGCACATGCCGGCCCACGTCCCGGCACGACGCTTCGCTCCGCCGCTTCGGCCGTGACACTCCGCGGGTGCGAGGTGACGCTGGCTTTGATTGTATTTGTGCTGGTCGCGTGCTCCTTTTCTGATAGTCCTTTCGGAAACAACTTGATCGGAGATCCGTTTGGAACGATCTCCGAAGCTGTGGACCGAACGCAGCATTGGCTGTTTTGAGGCACTTCGATACCTCTTTTTTAGCTGCCAAGTTTTTACAACCCAATCATCGTACGAGCGTAGTTATGTATGAACAATCGTTTCAATTGACTGACCGACCATTTCGAATGATCCCGCAGGTGGACAAGTTTGTGCCTGTCGAGTGTGCTGAGCAGGCGCGGCAGAATTTGGCCCGAGTCATTGAGCGCGCGGAAGGTCCTGGCGTGCTGATCGGACCGACTGGCACCGGCAAGTCGCTGATCTGCCAACTTCTGGCCCGGCAGTTTGGAAATGTTTTTCAAGTCGCCGTGCTGGCGAGTGCCCAACTGTGTAGTCGACGTGCGCTGCTGCAAACCATTTTGTTCGAACTCGGTCTGCCGTATCGGGACATGCCCGAAGGGGAATTGCGTTTGTCGTTGATGGACCATCTGGAGCCGGGACCAGATTGTCCCAACGGCTTGTTGTTGATCGTTGACGAGGCGGATCGGTTGCCGACACAATTGCTGGAAGAGATTCGCATGATGACCAACCTGGTCCGTGACGGCGAACCGCGAGTCCGTTTGGTTTTGGCGGGCGGCACCCAGCTTGAGGAGCGATTGGGTCATGCAGACTTGCAGACATTTGGTCAGCGAATCGCGGCTCGTTGCTACCTTCTACCGCTAGGCTTCGACGAAACGCAACGCTATATCCAGTCGCACTTTTCCAACGTCGGCGGTGTTGCCGACCAAGTCTTTGCGGCCGATGCAATCAGCGAGATCTATCAAAGGACGGACGGCGTCCCACGTTTGATCAACCAGTTGTGCGATCATGCCCTCGTGATGGCCGACGTAGGTGGACATCGAACCATCTCTGCGGAAGGAGTTCACGAAGCTTGGACGGACCTGCAGCAACTGCCTTCGCAACTGTCGCAGGCCGAAGACGTGATTTCGATCGACGCTCACGGCGAGTCCACGGTGATCGAATTCGGCCAACTGGAACCAGAAGAAACTGATGACTCGACGGCCGATCAAAACGTGGAACCTCGAGAAGGTGAACTTGATCAACACCAGGTTGAAGTTCGTTTTGATGAAATCGAGCAGCACGTCGACGATGCCGCGTCTGACGACGAAGCAGTCGAGGCGGCGGACGACTCAACGTTTGAGATTCCATCCGCTGAGGCGATCACCGTCAGCCCGCCGCACGTCCAAATTGTGGTGGATGTTCCCGCGACACCGTTCGACGGCGAATACGATGAAGAGGAGATCGTCATCGATCACTACGCCGCGCTCGACGCGCGAAGCATCAGGAAGCGGCCTGTCGTGTCAAGTGTCGAGAGCCGCGAAATTGCCGCGGCCCTGCTGCTAATCCAGACGACTCACACGGTGACTCGTCACGATGTGGTCGAAGAACAAGAATCGATCGAGGTGAACTTCGATCCGGCTAGTGATCCTGTGATGCCCGATTCCGAGGTTCAATTCACGGCCGAGGACGCTGCACAATCGCCCGCCGCGACGATTCAGCAGCCGACCGATCAAGATGATCGCGACATCATCATTGTGGAAGACGAAAATGGAAGCGCCGTGCGTCGTAAGGTGCGAATGGAACAGCCGCGGCGGCAAGAGTACAAGCAACTGTTCGCAAAACTGCGTCGCGGTTAGAACGTTTCTCGTAATGGTAGGAACTCAATGAGTCGTATCCTGCAAGCATTGAAGAATATTGATTCGCGCGTGCACGCCGAAGCACGACCGCACGTGCCGCAACCTAAACGCATGGAAGACGTCGAGCCTGAGTCCGACGGTGGCGCTGTCGATTCCGAAGACTCGGCGCGAAACATTGACAATGAAATCGATGCGATTTCACAGCAGTTGAAGGTCGAATTGGATCAGGACTCCTTGGAGAGTCCGTTTCGGCTGCCGTCGACAGAAACGCCTTCGGAAGCACCGGCACCAGTTACTGAAGATGTGGACCCGCCGGTGAGTGATCGTGTGGACGCCGTGAACGCACCCGTCGAGGAGATTACCGAGGCACCTGATCCCGAGATCAAAGGCACCGAGACGGAAGTGCCTCGCGAGAATTTGCCATCAGAACAACCAATAGAACATGATCTGGAACCGGAACCCGAAGCCGAACCGGAACTCGAACCGGTCGCCCAGCCGGCAACCAGTTCCGAGAACAAGCTTGCCGATTTGGCCAATTTGCTGAAGTTCAATCCGCACGTTGAGGCAGAGTCCGAACCGTGCGAGTATGAATCAAGCATCAATGCAAACTTGCTTTCGAAACAATTGGCCGATCAGTACCAGCGCCTAGCCAACGCCATGATTTCGGCGACGTCGCCGGGGGTATCCGTGGCCGTGATGTGTGTCTCGGCGGATGAAACCAACGACTCGGCCGACACCATTTCTCACGTGGCAGCGATCATTTCAGAACAGGAATTGGGCCAGATCTTGATTATCGACTGCGATGTGCGGTCGAAAACCTTGACGAAACAGTTCGAACGCGCGGCGGACACCGGAGTGGCTGAATCGCTGCGCGGCGAGGTGGACTGGCGAAAGTCAGTTTCTTCGCTGTCATTCAAGCATGTGTCTTTCCTGGCCGCGGGCTCGGGAAAGGCCAAAAACGTGGCGGAAATCTCCCCGAATCTGGCAACTTTACTGCACCAGGCCAAACAGGATTACCAGTTCGTATTGATCGACGCCGGCTACTGTAATGCGCCGATGCCACAAATTCTTGGACGATGCTGTGATTTGACCTATCTTTTAGTAGAACTAGGTCAAACAGACATTGATCAGGCGCGTCGATCGGTCCAAAAACTCCGAACCGCGGGAAGCCGTGTGATGGGTTGTATCGTAGCGGCCGATCGCAACCCTCACACTAGTTGATGTCCGTAGGCTGAAATGAGCGGAACGATGCGAACAACCCTGGTAACTGGTGGCGCCGGCTTTATTGGTTCCCATATTGTGGACGCGCTCGTTGCACGCGGCGATCACGTTCGAGTGCTCGACAACTTGTCGACCGGCCATCGGCACAATGTTGAACATCACGGCGACCAAGTCGAATTCTTCGAAGGCGACCTCAATGATTACGAATTGGTCCGCCAGGCGGTGAGCGGCGTCGACTGCATCTTTCACCAGGCTGCGCTCGCGTCCGTGCCGCGCAGTGTCGAAGCGCCGTTGGATACAAACATGGCTTGCGTCACGGGCACCGTCAGTTTGCTTGACCAAGCGCGGCAGGCCGGCGTACGGCGTGTCGTTTACGCCGCGTCGAGCAGCGCCTATGGCGATCAACCTAATTCATCCAAACGTGAAACGGATTTGCCGTCGCCGCTTTCACCTTACGCAGCCGCGAAGTTGGCAGCCGAGCATTACCTGCACGCCTTCTATCACACATATGGTTTGGAAACGGTTGCCATTCGCTACTTCAACGTGTTCGGCCCGCGCCAAGATCCCGACAGCCCGTATTCAGCGGTCATCCCGTTGTTCATCACGCGATTGCTCGCGGGCGAACGGCCGATCGTCTATGGCGACGGCTGCCAATCGCGAGATTTCACCTTTGTCGAAAACGTGGTGCACGGGAATTTACTCGCCGCCGACGTGCCGTCGTCCATCGCGGGTCGGACGATCAACGTTGCCAACGGCAAGTCGACCGATCTGCTGCACTTGATCGACAAGTTAAACGACCTGCTCGGCACCGATCTTCAGCCTGAACATCAAGATCCACGAGCAGGCGACGTCCGCGAAAGCATGGCGGACATCACGCTCGCCAGAAATCTTTTGGGATACGAACCCAAGGTCGGATTCGACGAAGGCCTGCGAAAGTCGATCGAGTACTACCGCCAGTTGATTTTGTGCTAGATCGATCTCATACGTCGGCTCCCACGCTTTCGCGCGAAACAAACTCTTCTCCGACTCGCCGGTTTGCCTCGACTGGTTCAACGTCTTGATCGATCTTTGCCCTTCGCGGGATCGTCAGCAGCCAGTAGGTCAACGCGAATCCATACAATCCGATCGACATCGATACAAACATCGTTGCGTACGGCGGCAGGCCAAACGCGCCGGAGAATTCCACGATGCTGCCGATCACTGGCTGTCCGACAAGGCTGCCGACGTCATACATGGCCAGCATCAGTGTTGTCGCCAGGCCACGATAACGGGTTGGAAAATGCGAACATCCGCCGGCCGTGACCGAGGGAAACAGCAGCGCATGTCCCGCTCCCGCCATCACGGCAGGAATCATCATCAGCGTTTCATGTCGAACAACCAGGTAGAGCAACATGCTGGATGCCAGGCAAGTGAACCCCGTCACGATCATCGGACGAAAACCGATGCGCTCCGGCAGCCGTCGAGCACTGATGCGGACGACGAATGCGCTTGCGGCATAAGTTAAAAAGAAGACGCGCAGACCGGCGATCCCCAACCCTTCCCCGTAGGGTCGCAGAAACGTGCCGGGAATTCCAACAGCCCAACCAACCGCAATCGCCACAAACAACATCAGGCCGGGATGGTATTTGCGGACAGCTTTAACGGGCGATGGGTTGCGTCGCACGGGAATGCGAATTTGACTGTTGGTTGCCACCGCCGCGCACAGAAATGACAACACTCCCATGAGCATGGCCAACAGAAACATGCGTTCAATGTGAAGTCGCGTGACGGCACCCGTTCCAAAACACAAGTCACCCAGTGTCGGCCCCAGCGCGATTCCGATGAAGCCGGACGAACCAAGCGTGCCAATCATCTCGGCCATTCGTCGCTCGGGGACGCGCAGCGAGATGTAGGTGATCGACGCACCGAACGCGCCGGCGAGACTGGTCATCATCAGAAATCGAGCAATGTAAACCGACACGCCGTGGACACTGGTGATGCAAGCGTGCAACCACATACTGACGATGAAAATGCCCAGCGAGACAAGCCAAACTCGCCGTGGTCCGAAGCGATCGATGCCGACACCTTGAAATACGCGTACCACCAGGGCACCGATTGTGCCGATGCCAACGATCGTTCCCAAATGAATCGCCGACCCGTCCGCGTGTGTGACAAAATCGGAATAGCGAAACAGTAGACTGACGGCCACCATCAAGGCACTGTTCGCGAAAAAAGTGGCCCAAAACACCCGGTCGTAGCCACCGCTCTCGAAATATGCCGCACTCTGCGTCGGCGGGACGATGGGCGTCGAGGACTGGATCGATTGAAGTGAGAGGTTCATAAAAGGCGTGGGAATGAAGGCGGGAAAGTACCGATTGTAGCTGATGCCAATCATTGGCGTGAGATCGGGGAATCGCCGATGATGGATAAACTTGGTAGCCTGGACACCGCTTGGCCAACGAGGTTCACGAGAGCGAACAGACTCAAGCAATGGAGCATCCGCGAACACTAGTCGTTGTGGCGACTTACAACGAAATCGAGAATCTGCCGCGCCTGGTCGACGAGATTTTCGACCATGCGCCTCATGTCGACCTGCTGGTGATCGACGACAATTCACCTGACGGCACGGGGAAATGGTGCGATGAACGCGCCGCCGAAGATGCACGCGTTCGATGTCTCCATCGAGAATCCAAGTTGGGATTGGGCACGGCCACGATGGCGGGCTTTCGGTTTGCGATCGACCACGATTACGAGTTGGTCCTGACGATGGATGCCGACTTCAGCCATCCTCCCAAACACATTCCCGAGATTCTTGCTTGCATCGAAGATGAATCAGAGTCCGCGGACGTGGTGATCGGCTCGCGCTACACTCGGGGCGGTGGCATCGAAGGTTGGCCGTTTTACCGCCGCCTGATGAGCCGCGCAGTGAACTTTTACGCCCGTTGGCTGCTGCGTCTGAAGCCGCGGGATTGCAGCGGAGCTTTTCGTTGTTATCGGATGGAGATGCTGCGACGAATCGATTTGGACGAAATCCGCAGTCGGGGCTATTCTTATCTGGAAGAAATCCTCTGGCGTCTTAACAAACTCGACGCTCGCTTCGCGGAATCGCCCATCGTCTTCGTCGATCGGCAAGCTGGCCAGACGAAAATCAACACGCGTGAAGCGTTCGTGGCCCTTTTGATGATTCTTCGATTCGCACTGCTCGGCAGGTGATCGGGCGATGAACGAGCCTTGCGAAACCTGCGCAAACGAAATCCCGCCCGCCTGCCCAAAGTCTCCCGAGTTCTTGTGAATCCGGCTATGCCTCCCGTTCGTTGACACTGTTGCGAAACAGCGCTAAAATTTCGACTTCACCGCGCATTATCCACCATCCCGTCCAGGAGATAGACCATGTCCGACAGTTCCAGCGACCAGCAAGTTTTCCCGCCAAGTGAGAGCTTTTCGGTAAAAGCTCAGATCGGGTCGATGGACGACTATCAAAAGCTGTATGACGAAGCAAAGGCCGATCCCGAAGCGTTTTGGGGCGGGCTGGCGCGGGAAGAATTGCATTGGTTTAAACCCTTCGACCAGGTCCAAGAGTGGAACGAGCCGTTCGCCAAGTGGTTCGTCGGCGGAGAAACGAACGTCAGTTACAACTGCGTTGACGCTCATCTGGGAACAGAGCGGGAAAACAAAATCGCCATCCTTTGGGAAGGTGAACCAGGCGACACCCGGACGCTGACTTACAAGGAATTGCACACCGAAGTTTGTAAGTTCGCCAACGCTCTGAAAGGGCTCGGATTGCAGAAGGGCGACGTGGCCTCGATTTACATGCCGATGGTTCCGGAGCTTGCGATCGCGATGCTGGCTTGTGCTCGTATTGGCGTGATTCACTCCGTGATTTTCGGTGGGTTTTCCAGCGAAGCGATTGCGGACCGCAACAACGATGCCAGTGCCAAGGCAGTGATCACGGCTGACGGCGGTTGGCGGCGCGGTTCGCAACTTGCTTTGAAAGTCAACGTCGACGAAGCACTCGAAAAGTCGCCCACGGTCGAGCATTGCATTGTGCTCAAGCGGTGTGGCAACGACGTCACGATGAAAGAAGGCCGCGATCACTGGTGGAGCGATCTGGTGGACAATGCGTCGGCCGACTGTCCAGCCGAACCGATGGACAGTGAAACGACGTTGTTCATCCTCTACACCAGCGGTTCGACGGGGAAACCCAAAGGCATTCGGCACACGTCGGCGGGATTCAACTTGTACGCCAAGAAGACGTTCGAATGGGTTTTTGATCATCGCGACGACGACATCTACTGGTGTACGGCCGACTGTGGCTGGATCACGGGGCACAGTTACATCGTCTATGGACCATTGACCGCCGGTGCAACGACCGTCATGTACGAAGGCGCGCCGAACCATCCCGATGAAGGACGGTTTTGGGACATCGTCGACAAGCACAAGGTGACGATTTTCTACACCGCGCCGACGGCCATCCGGGCCTTCATCAAATGGGGCGACGAACATGTTGACAAACGTGACCTTTCCAGCTTGCGTCTGCTTGGTTCGGTGGGCGAGCCGATCAATCCGGCTGCCTGGCTGTGGTATCACGAGAAGATCGGCAAAGGAAATTGCCCGATCGTCGACACTTGGTGGCAGACAGAAACGGGCGGTATCATGATGAGCCCGTTGCCTGGAGCCACGCCGACGAAGCCCGGCAGTTGCACGAAGCCGCTGCCCGGCATCGTCCCGGAAATCGTCGATTCCAATCACAACGCGGTTGGTGCGGGGGAACAAGGCATGTTGGTCATGCGGCAAACTTGGCCGGGTATGTTGCGCGGCATTTGGGGCGACGACGAGCGTTACAAGCAGCAGTACTGGAGCACGGTGCCGAACGCCTATCTGGCCGGCGACAACGCCATGTGTGACGCGGACGGCTACTATTGGATCTTCGGCCGGCTGGACGACGTCTTGAACGTTTCCGGCCATCGGCTCAGCACGACGGAAATCGAAAGCGCGCTGGTCAGCCATCCCCAAGTTGCCGAGGCCGCGGCAGTCGGCCGGCCGGACGACATCAAGGGCGAAGCCGTCGCCGTCTTTGTGACGTTGGCCAGTGGTGAGCCCACGGAAGAATTGCGAGCTGAACTTCGAAAGCATGTGCGCACTCAGATCGGCGCGCATGCACAGCCCGACGACGTTCGCTTCGCCGCCGCCGTGCCGAAAACTCGCAGTGGCAAGATCATGCGACGGCTGTTGCGAGACATAGCCGCCGGCAAAGAAGAAGTCTCTGGCGACACGTCGACGCTGGAGGATTTCACGGTACTCGCCAAGTTGCGTGGTGATGAAGACTAGAGGAATTGCGATTCGGAACTTTACGGAACGGACGATTATCCGAGGACGAAGACGATGAAATCTCTTGTGGGTGTTGCTGCCGGGTTATTTGTACTAGTCTTGCCATTTCTGGCGAACGCCCAGGACGCCGAATTGGAGAAATTTCAGGGCACTTGGGATCTCGTCTCCTTGAATCTCAATGGAAAAGAGTTCTCGCCAGACAAGATTCGAGCGGCCCAACTCCAAACGATTTACAAGGGCAACACCTTGAGTCGGGTGGGCGGTGGGGATGAACGCGATTCGGCGACGATCAAGATCGATTCTTCGAAGACTCCCAGCCATCTTGACACCACAAACAATGATGGTGTGACTGAGCTGGGGATCTACAAGTTCGAGGGTGATTCGCTTACGATTTGCACTCGGACCGAGTCAGACAAAGCGCGGCCGACGAAGTTTGCACCGAATGCAGACAAGACCGTTCTCACCGTTTGGAAACGCGTAAAGCGTTGAGTGCGTGCCGACTTCCGAAGTTTTCTTCAACTTCGGAAGTCTCCAATGGTGGTCACACTTCCGAAGTCGAGGAAGACTTCGGAAGTGAATGGGTTTTGAGGTGAGGCGTTCACTTGATCAGCGAAAGCAGGCCGAGGCCAATCGCGGCGCCGAATCCAATCCAACCCCAGTACGAAAGACGCGCGATCCACCAGCGCTCTACTTCGATGTTGGTCGGTCGTCCGGACAATGCGTCTTGAAAGACATCGAAGCCGTTGTTGCCCAGAAACTGGCAGCCCACGGCGTACTCCGAGCCCTCTTCATTACACCAGCGCGCCTCCGCCGGAATGAACATTTCGGTTCCGTTGGCATTTGTCATCTCCAGCAACACTCGGTCGCCTGGCACACACGACCGGTCAATCTTCATGCAAAACCCGCCGGACGAATAGTCCAGCAAACGTACTTGCTGGCTGTAATCTTCCTCATTCACTTCAACGCGTGCGTCCATCATGATCCGCTCGCGTCGCGACTCGCGCCGCTCGATATAGTTCGCATTGGCGAGGCGGTCCACGCATTTCTGCGACAGTTGATTCGCGAAACCGCAACCAAGAAACCAATTGTACTCGCCTTGAAACCCAACCCACGACACGACGGCGGAAGTCGTGAAATGAACGTCGAGATGCGGGATCTTGATTTGCAGGCTGACCGTCTCGCCAACCGGGATCATCGTGTCGCTGGCCAGCTTTGCACCGCTTTGCGAAAGCTCGATCATGCGGCAGGACGCCGTCGTTGGAATACCGCTGGACAAGCGATGGACCGAAACGCGAATCAAGCGGCCTTTGCAAGTCTCGTAACCCGTCGTGTAATCGTGATCGCCGCTCTCATCCACAGAGATCGCAAGCTGATCGCCTTCAGGAACGGAGGTCGTTCGCTGCACCGGCTCCCTGGTCGAAAAGACTGAACTCAACATATGTGACACCTCGGCTGTCGTCGCAAGCTGCCCCAAATGTTGTTAGTTGCCCTCTGATTAAATAGCTTTTTGTTTGCCAGATGCGAGCGAAACTTTTGGAGAACAATCAACTGTCCACCCGTCGGCAGGGGGACTTCTGTGCGGGATGGGCGAATAATTCAGCAGGATTGGTGACGGACGATCGCCAACATCTTTGGCCGCCCACAACGCACTTTGCGTTGCGAGCGAGGCAGTTCTCCTTTATTCCTCGCCCGATTGGCTCTCAAATGCAATGTTCGCTCTCCTGTTGACCGCTGCCATGTCCGTCGTGCCACACGAGGTTGTGGTGAGTGACGAGGCTGACGTCATCGAGTTGAACCACTATTTCGACGAGAACGGCAAGCGGATCTTTGATCAAGCGATTTTTTGGCAATGGTGTGACGCGCGAGCCGAGCACCATGTGTTTGCCTGGCGGTTCGCGAAACAGCCGGGCCAAGTTCCATCTCGCGACTGGTCCCGCAACGGTTATGTCACGATTTGGTTCGACGGCAAAACTCTGCGACGAGTTCGCAGCTATTCGATGCGCGAGACGTGGACTCAGTTTGACCCCGAAGTTCATGACCGTGCGTTTTTTCGTCAAAGCGAGCGACGCGAATTGTCGCGCCGCCGCGAAGTCAAACCGGTCGTGGGCGTGCAGCACGACCAGCCGCACGAGTGATGCGGATTCACAACATCGTTGCGGTTCGGCATCATTGCTGATCCTTTTCCCGCGAATTGTTTGAGTCGTTGCGCGGCTAACCTATGTTTTCTAAGAAGTCACGCTGGCTTCATCCATCACTGTTAGCCGCCGCAACTTGTCTTTTCAACGCACTTTGATTCATGCCTGCTCGCGACCCACGAGAATCCGTCTGGCGACAGATGCGCTACGAGTCGTTCGAAGAACGTCTGGTGCTGTCCGCACAGCCGATCGCTGGTCTGGTCGTCGATGCCTTTGAGTCGACCCAACTCCAAGCGGGCTACGGCGAGGTCGCGCCCACGCTGGCCGACGTCAATCAATCGTCCGGTGTCGACTATGCCCATGAACAATTCGGATTCACGGGACGAAACCAAACGGTCGCCGTGATCGATACCGGCGTGGCCTACGATCACACGTCACTGGGTGGCGGATTCGGCGCTGGATCGCGAGTCCGAGGTGGCTGGGACTTTGCCGAAAATGACTCCAATCCGTATGACGATGGCCCGTCCGGTTTTCACGGGACACATGTCGCCGGGATCGTCGGCAGCGATCATGAATATCACACGGGTGTCGCACCGGAAGCGGACCTTGTTGCCCTGCGCGTGTTCGACGATTTGGGCAATGGCGACATGGCGTGGGTCGAACAGGCGTTGCAATGGGTGCTCGAAAATCGGGTGCAGCACAACATCACCACCGTCAATCTGTCGCTCGGTACGACTTGGAATTCGGACTCGATTCCGTCGTACGCGGAATTGGAAGACGAGTTCCAACAGCTCGACAACGTCGGCGTGTTCATTTCTGTGGCCGCCGGCAATTCGTTTCAAGACTTTAACTCGCCCGGGTTGAGTTATCCCGCTGCCAGTCCATACGTGGTGCCCGTCGCCAGTCACGGCAGCGACGGCACGATGAGTGACTTTAGCCAGCGAAATGATCGTGTCTTGGTCGCTCCCGGCGAGCAAATCAGCAGTGCAATCCCGTCGCATTTGTACGGCGGAAGCGGTCCGTCGCAATACTTTTTGCCCGTGTCCGGGACCAGCATGGCCGCGCCTTATGTCGCCGGTGCCAGCATGATCATGCGGGAGGCCATGTCCTTTGCCGGTCACCAAAACATTTCGCAAGACGCCATTTACGACCACTTCCGTGACACGGCCGACTTGATCTACGACTCGGTGACGGGCGAAAACTACCATCGGCTGAACCTCGAACGAGCGCTCGATACGCTGTTGGCAGACGAGTACGGTTCGACCGCGGCCGATGCCCACGACTTGGGAACGTTGTCCAGCAGCGATTCGTTCGGCGGGACAATCGGGCGGTTGGACGATGTCGACTTCCTGACTTTCACGGCAGCAGAGTCGGGGACGATGACGCTGGCCGCCGGTGTGACGCACGACATGATTTCCGATTGGCAACTGGTCGGAGGCGGTGGCGCTGCCGATGGCAATTCCTTGACGTTCGATGTCCAGGCCGGTCAGTCATACACAGTTTCACTGGCCTCCAGCAATGGGCTGGGACACTACGACGTCGGTGTTTCGCTTGAAACCGCCGCGCCGGTTGCAGTCGACCTGGGAACCATCGCCGCCGCACTCCACGACGGCGAAAACATCTCAACCGAGCGCGCCTATCAATTCACGGCAACACGCGACGGCATCATGACTGT
The DNA here is from genome assembly GCA_964343305.1 of uncultured Pirellulaceae bacterium. Lineage (GTDB taxonomy): Bacteria > Planctomycetota > Planctomycetia > Pirellulales > Pirellulaceae > CAYFJO01. The sequence continues at coordinate 51,859 of CAYFJO010000006.1, forward strand.
CGAATCATTCTTCGTGCACGCGGGCGGCAACATCGACATGGAGTTGTATGACGCGGACAACCAACTGCTGGCGTCCAGCAGTTCGATGACTGACCACGAGCGGCTCGACATCACGGCATCGGCGGGTGACACGTTCACGCTTCGCGTCCGCGGCACGAACTCAGACGTTGATCTTCGACTGACCAATCTCGTTCAGCAGTCGGGCGATACGGTGAACGTTTTTGGCACGTCTGGAAACGATGAGTTCGCATTTACTGCCGGCGCAGATCACCGCATGTTGGTCAACGGCGTGTCTTACGAATTCGGAAGCGCAGGAACAAAGTCGTTCGTATTTGACGGCCAAGGTGGATCTGATCGAATCACCATCAACGGCACCGCTGGCCGCGAACTTGCGATTGTCAATGCAGGCGCGGTGGACTTTCACGGGCGTGGTTTCATGGTCAGTGCCGAGTCTGTCGAAACCATACGAATCAATGGCGGCGGGGGCGGCGATTGGGCGCGGATGTTTGATTCCAGCGGCGACGATGTTCTATCCATCCGTCCCAATGCCGCGACCATGGCGGGCGCGGGTTACTCGAACACCGTCGACGGCTTCGATCGCATCTACGCGGTCGGACAGAATGGTGGCTACGATCGGGCCAGCGCGTTGGATTCTGCTGGCGACGATCGATTTGAATCTCGACCGGAATCTAGCACGATGCGCGGCCAAGGTTATTACAACTACATGCGCGGATTCGAAAGCGTGTCAGCTTCGGCCAGCAGCGGCAACGACAAAGCTTGGATGCATGATTCGCCGGGAAACGACACGCTTTACTCCCGGGACCATTTCAGTTCCATCACGGGAGCGGGATTCCACAACCGGGCTCAGAATTTCGACCAGGTTTACGTCTATGCAAACCGTGGCGGTACAGACCGCGTCGACATCGGACCGTCCCTCGTCAACAACGAGTATCACGTTGCATCTGGAAGCGCTTCGACCGCGGCCAATGTTGAAAATGCGACGCCAGACGTGATAGTCCGAGGCGCCGATCGCCAAGACCCAACAGTAGCCGGTTCGGTTTTGCCAGGTGCGGCGGTGTTTGGACAATCATGGCGTGCCGCGGAAGCCGCTTTGCACCAAGAGCGTTTGTTAGCACAAGCTCTTGGTGAATTTGACGAGGATTCCGACAGAGATATAGACGGAATCTTGCTCGAAGGTGCCGATCATGAGCGTCAAGAATTGCGTGCAATCGACGCGATATTTGGTGATGTCTGACGCTTTTTAGCTGCCCGATTCGGCCAATGCGATGGGAACGCCAGTGCCGACGCCGACGGTTCCCCAGAAGAGAATATCGGCCGGTGTGATGTATGACGTAGGCGAGAAGCCTTGGCCCCGGACTACCTGCGATTGTTCCACGACCTGCACCGTCTGTTCTGCTGACGGTGGAGCCGTGCCAGGTGCCCATAGCCGAACGACTCGACGGCCATCATTGGTTCGCAATTCGTAGCTTCCTGGGCGGACCGAGCGAAAGACGAATCGGCCGTTCTTATCGGACGTGGTCGATGAAACGACCGTGACCTGCCTGTTCGCCACCACCACCGATATCAAAGAAATCGGAGTGTGCGAGCGTGCCTCGCCCGACTTGTTCGTCAGTTGCCCGTCAATAATACCGCCGGGATGAAGTGCAACATCGGCAGCCGAAGTCGTTGCTTTTTGAATCGCCAATCGGGAACTCCAACGTTCGTCGGCATTAGCCCGAACACTGATCAGCAACGCAAAGATAATCGCAATTCGAATCATTGAACCAGACGATTTTGAGTTTTTCATATCCGTACTCTTAACTCTCTGTCAAATATCGACAGTACTGACAGCAACGTCCATCATTTCAATTGGGGTAGGACGAATCGGGAGCACCCCAATCTAGTTCCTAATCATCGGAACCAGTCGCCGTTCAACTTTACGGAATCGTTAAAATCCAACAGAATTCCCTAACCGGATCTTTGGGTCACCGTGGCAAACGGACGAATGTGGTGAGCCGAACGCGCTAGCGTCGGGCGATGATGCGAGAATTCGTACACAAAAAGGCCCGTGGCTAGCGCCATCGGCTCACTAATTCCATGCAGCGCGTCAAACCGCCGGGTATTCCCACGGCTTACGATACTCGCGACGCAGCAACTTATTTGCTTCTTCGTCGTTCGACACTGTTTCGTTCGCGCCGTGCCACTCGATGCTGCGGCCAAGTTTGTATGACAGCATGCCAAGCAAGCTGAGACTAGTCGACAAGTGACCGCTTTCTGCATCACACTTCGGCTGCTTGCCCGCTTCGATGGCCGCCGTAAAGTCGGCCCACAGTAATTTGATGTTGTGCCCATCGGGTTGTTGAAGGTCTGCCTCTTCGTGGATTGGTTTCTCTCTAGAGTTCGCGGGATAAAACGTCCATCCGTCTCGCCAGCCCATGTGAAACGTGCCCTTGGTACCGTAAAAATAGCAGCCAATTGCCGTCTTCTCGGCGTTGTTTCCGGCGAATCGACGATGCTCCCATGTGGCCGTGAACGACTCGAATTGATAGACGGCCATCTGGCTGTCGGGCGCGTCGGTGGTCTGCTCTTTCTCGTTCAGAACCGGTTCGCCTTTGATCGGCCGACCGCCGGTCGAAAAAACACGCTTCGGATACTTTTCGTCCGTCCACGAAAGCACCTGGTCGAGCCAATGGACGCCCCAATCGCCAAGTGTCCCGTTGGCAAAGTCGAGAAAGTTGCGAAAACCACCGGGATGAATGCGGCGATTAAAGGGACGCAACGGCGCGGGGCCGCAATACATGTCCCAGTCCATTCCTTCCGGAGGCTCGCTGTTGGCGGTCGGCAATTCGCGTCCGCCGCGGCTGTGAACGAACGTGCGTACCATGCCGATATCACCCGCTCCTCCGTCTTTGAGAAACTTCATTCCCGATACGTAATGCGGACCGATGCGCCGATGCAATCCAACTTGAACCACTCGCCCAGCCGCCTCTGCGGCATGGACCAACGCGCGGCTTTCTTGGATCGTGTGGCCCGTTGGCTTTTCGACCAGCAGATGGGCACCCGAATCGATCGCAGCAATCGCATTCAATGCGTGCCAGTGATCGGGCGTGGCGATGATGGCGATTTCAATGTCTTCCTTTTCCAACAACTCGCGAAAGTCCTTGTATTTCTTAGGCTTGTCCCCCGACGCGTCCTCAACTTGCTGAGCAGCCGTGTCGAGATTGTCTTGATCGACGTCACACAACGCGACGGCCTTGCAATTGCCCATCGACATCGCGTCGACCAGCAGGTTCATCCCCCACCAACCCGATCCAATCAATGCCGTGCGATATTTCTTGTCCTTCGGCGCGGCGTGAATGAACGGAGCGGCGCCGAGTGCGATTCCCGCCGCGGTGGTGGAAGTAATAAACTGGCGTCGACTCAAGCTCATAAGATTCACCTCATCATTCCTTGCGGACATCCACGCAAACCACGTCGCCGACTTCGTTTCGACAGTAGATCAAGCCGTTGGACAACACCGGAACGGTCCAGCATTTGCCGTCCATCACATCGTGCCGGGCCGTCGGTTCGAAACCCTGCTGCGAAGCCTTGGCGATGATCAGTTCGCCTTGCTCGCTCAATATGATCAGCTTTCCATCGGCGGCCATCAATGCCCCCGACCCTATCCCATCTTGCGACCATTTCACTTCGCCAGTCATGAACTCGACGCACTTGAGGAACGTTTCGGACGTTGTGTCGCCGTCGATGCCGTACAGGTGGCCGTCGATCAGGACGCTGGAATTCATTTGGTTTTGTAGTTCTTTGCTTTCCCAAACGAACTCTAGTTCCGCGTCACCCATTTTAAGCAACGCAGAACCTCGATTGTAGCCCGACGAAATGAACACGTGATCATCGACAACAATTGGCTCGGAGGCGTTGACACCGAATCGCGTCAGCCAGCGTTTTCGCCAAAGCTCTTTGCCAGTGTCGATGTCGATGGCCATGTAATGCTTGCTCGATCCAAATGCCGCACACCATCGATCGCCTTTTTGGAACGGGGTGAACGAAGAATAACCAGAGTCGCGATCCGCTGACGTCCAAACAATTTCACCGGTCATTTTGTCGACGGCCGTGCCCGCTTCGCCCACGTTGAGTAGCAGCAGATTCTTGTGAACCAACGGCGCACTGGCGAACCCCCAACCAGTGACACGAACTTCGGCTTCCTCGGCGATGTTCTTCGACCAACTGACTTTGCCAGTCACCGCGTCGAAGCAAAACAAATCGCCTTGCCGGCCAAGCGAGTAAACGCGCGAACCATCAACGGTGGGCGTCGACGTCGGGCCGCCGGCAAAAAAACGATCGTCCAATGGCGAGCCATACGAATGCGACCAGACGCCTTTGCCCGTCGTTGCGTCGAGGCAGAACACGGTATCCGTTTCGTCGGCGTTGCCCATCGTCAACGCGCGGCCGTCGCTGATCGCAAAAGACGAATAGCCCGTTCCGACAGATCCTCTCCACGCAATGCGAGGCCCATCTTCTGGCCAACGATCGAGCCAACTGACCTCGCTCGAAACTCCGCTTAGATTCGGTCCACGCCAGCGATACCAATCTTCCGCGTTGCAATTTGCAACACACAAGACGGCGAAAACGAGCGAGAGTATTTGGGCGGTTCGATTCATCGGATGATCACTACGGCCCAAAAACGTCGAGCTGTTTTCCGTTGATCCGAAAGGAAAGTCCAACTGGGTCGAGCACGGCTTTGAAAAGTTCGTTGACATTCGCATCTTTGACGCTGAAGCTCGTTAGATCCTTCAGCTTTCCTTGCGCCGCCGCATCGAATTTCGGATCCAATTCGAATTGCTTCGCCAGGTAAAGCACCACGGCGCCAACCTCCTTGTTCTCGACGTTCAGCGTGTAGACTTTTTCGGTCTTTACGGCGGGTGCCTTCGGCTTCGGAGGTTTTCCCGCCAGTTGGTCGCGGATCGCCTGATGGATGTCCAACGAGGCGACGACGACAAGTTTGTCTCCTTCCGGTCCCATCTCGACATCGGGAAATCGGCCCTTGAGAATCCGCATCACACGACCGATGTCCCCCGGAATCGAGTAGGAACGGGTCAGCGTTACGCCTTTGGGAAACGAAACGAGTCGCACCGACTTGCCATTGTCGTCGAATTCAAACGACAAGTCGAAGCCCGCCAGTATCAACGTCGCTCGCTCCACAAAACCAAGCGCCGGCAAATGGTTCGCCGCCCACAAATCGTGTTCAAATCTGTCCGCTCCGGCAATCGAGATTCCTGCATCCTGCCCGAGCTGTTGGAGCAGTTCGCGCGGTTCGGCGAGATTGTCCCATTTCATGTTCGCCGTGCGAATCAAACGGCGCTTCACGAGATCCGGCAGGTCACGAAGTTGGTCGTTCAACACCGCGGCAACCGTCGTTAACTTGGATGTCGTGGCGGTCGGTCCCAAATAGGCGACGGAATCGAAAAAACAGACGCCAATCCTGAGCTGTTCGGCCAGCGCGCGAATCGCGGTTTCAAGGCGTGTGTTCTTTGCGGCCAGAACTTTGCGGCCTGGATCGATTCGCCGATCCAACAGGAAACAGACGCCGTGGTGGGCAGAGTGTTTTTCAGTTGCGTCCCGAAGTCCGATTTCGCCCTCCCACGTCACACCAACAGCATTTTGCAGTTCGCGTTCAAATTCGGCCCCAGTCTTTGGCGGTGTGTCCTGTGCTGACGTTGGCACGGAAATGACCAGAGAAATCGCAATGCTAGCAAACAACGTACTTAGTTGTCTGTTCTCGATTTTGGCAATGGCGTTCATTTCGGTTTCAAGCATTCCATCCATTCCCTAATTGCAAGCCTAGATCCTTGCCTGTCCTGTATGCCGCCGTCTGTTGAAAATGTCCCGTAGCCGGATTCGTGAGAATTCGGAATTTGCGGGAATACAGTAGTCTCACGACTTCTGCTACCGGACATTTCAAATTGGCTACGGCATAATTCCATTGTGCCCGAAATCTAGCCGGTTGGAAAGAATTAAACAGATTGGGTAAAAGATTCCAGCATCATTGTCTCGCGAGCGGGCACCAATTACACTCGAAGAATACACGCGATCAAATCTGGTTCGAACGAATCACCATCACGGAAGTTCGCCGCTGGATCGACCGTCAAAGAAGTTAACTCAGGCGCGGGAGCAGGATGTGAGCAAGAAGAAGGCCAAGACCGCCAAACTGGTCAAACTCTATACGCGATATCTCGATAGTGAAGATGTCGCTGTCTTCATTCGTGATGTGTCGCAACAGTACACAATCGCAACGCTGCAACGATTGGCCAATTGTGGATCTCGGATCACGCGACGGGCGGCAGTGCTGGCGCTCGGCATGTTGGCCGGATACGAGTCGAACCATACATTGGGCCAAGCGATGCACGATTCGGATCGCGGTGTCCGCTTGTTGGCCGAGGAAGGCATCCGCCAACTTTGGTCACGAGATGGAAGCGAATCGCAGCGGCACGATTTGAAACTGATCGCCAGACTGAATGCGGCGGAACAGTTCGAGGATGCGGAATGCGAAGCGGGCCAGTTGATCGAGCAAGCTCCTTGGTTTGCCGAGGCTTGGAACCAACGGGCGATTGCGTTGTTTCACATGGGCCAATACGAGGAGTCGGCGAACGATTGCCATCAGACGTTGGAGTTGAATCCGTATCACTACGGCGCGGCGGTTGGCATGGCTCACTGCTATCTGGAAATGAATGACGCCTTCGCGGCGCTGGAGTGTTTCCGTCGAGCACTCAAACTTAATCCGGACATGGAAGGCGTGCGAATGCAGATCGAGTTTTTGGAACGATCGCTGGAAGGCAAGTAACTCTTGCCGCTCATTCTGGCTGCTGAAGCAGATCTTCCACAAACGGAATCACGTGCTTCTCATAGTTGAATCCCTCCTTGCCGTATTTCAACTCGCCATCTTCATTCACTTCGCTGTTCGTAAATGCGTGGGCAAGTTCACCGTTCTTCTGGTAAACCAGCACCACCGGAATAGCCACTTGTAGCTGCTTTTGCACGTCTAGCTCGCCGCCATCTTCTTGAATGATGTTCGTGACGGAAATCTCTTTGTCGTTTAGCATCGCAAGTACGTCCGACTGAACGGCTTCTTTTTCATCGCCATAGTAGTCTAGGCTCACCGTCACGCAGTGAACGTCGTCACCGTGCTTCTGGTGCAACTGCACCAATCCGGGCAATTCCCGGATACACTCCGGTCAGTCGAGCGACCACAAATCGATCACCGTCAACTTCCCGTCGCTCGCGGCCACCAGGTTTTGAACTTGGGTCCAGGTCTTATACTCGACGGTCGCTTCGACTTTGCCGTCCGACTGTGTCGAATCGCCACTCTGAAGGCCTTGTTTGGTTGCTGAATCATTAGGCGTTGGACTTGCGTCATCCGGCATTGTTTCTCCCGTCTGATCGCCGCCGCAGCCGACTAGCGCGAGACACAACAAAAGGATAAGAAATCGAAAAACTGGCATTGTAGATCTTGGCTCCGTTACCGAGGACTTTTGATCAAAGGATTGTCATTCACACGGGTCACGCTGTCAATCGACTCCCTTGGACTCGAACATCTCAGCCCGACGTGCAAACTTGGACTCGAGGCGATAGCCAAACGCTCTGAGCAATTCGAGGCAAACCGCGACCGTAATCACATCACCCAAATTCGCGCAGAGAAGCGAACCGGCGAACCAAAAGAATAATTCCGCCGTGAGCAGACCACCGGACATCACGACGAAGATAAATAGAAACGCAACTGTCTCGAAAGACGTCAACGCACCAATCGTAACGGCAATCCGGGGAATCACGTCATAGGAATCGCGTTGCTTTCCGAGTATCGTTGGGATGAGAGCGAGCAAAGGGATCGCGGCCACAATCGACGCAATCGAAATGAAAAGCAAAATCCACGGATCGAAGAACCGAAAAACATTCGGCCAGCCTTCACTCGGCAATACGAATCGACCCACGCCAAGCGCCGCCGCGATCCCGGCTGTCCAAGCAAACATGTGCTGAATTTGAAATTGCGAGCTTTGCTGCTTCAACAACGAACCATCGACGTTGCGCGGCACGATTTGCCAACCGGTGATTTGTTGGGTAATCAACAACAGCCCACAACTCGTGGCATATGTGGCGAATATGAGTGCTCCAATTCCGCTGGCGACGCTCGCATCGAATGGAATTAGGTGGTCCATCCGCGTTGCCATCGAAACCAGCCGGATCCCTATGCCCAACAAATACCCAATTCCTAACACGGCGAGGATTGTCCACAGGAAACGAGAAATGCGGTTTCTCGTAAAGAGTGTTGCCAGGGTAGACAAAGTGGCTATTTGACCCGCCACACACCCAACGACCGCCACCATTACTAGAATCAATGGCTCACTTCCACGGCCATGTATCGCTGTTGGAATGATTGGCAGACATAAATCGAGCCACGCGAAGCAACCGATCGCGAAAAGCGAACAATCAACAATGTCTCGGTGTTGCATTCATTCTCCTACGGAAAAGTGCTGCCATTATCGCTATTTCGGAATTAGGATGTCTAGCGATCGGCCCATTCGGATACAATGGCGATGTAGAAAAACTCATGCGGGGATGAATAAGACGGGAGAACTGTCATGTGCGTTTGGATACCTAAATGCTCCGAAGCCTCGCAGCGTCTAGTTTCTGCAATCGCAGCAATCTTCTTGTTTTCACCCTGTTTCGCCGCCGAACGATTTCAGCTCGCGGTGCCAGGCAACTCAGCGGTGAAATCCACAGCCATCGTTGATTCGGACAAATTGGTCATTGTCGACGGCGCGGGAAATCGCTTTGAGTACCTGCGGCAAACTCGTCTGGACAGTCCAAACAGCGAATTCTTTGGTTTTTATTGTGAAGCAGCGCGGCAGTATTTGCGGTGGCCCAAGAGTGGAACCGGCGCCATGTATATAGGAACCGCTGAAGGCCGCTCGGTCAGTTGGAAAAAAAGCCGGATGCAGCTTCATCGATCGGGCACCAAGCCAAGCGCCGCTGGACCAACGGGCCGGGCGATCACCAGTGTTGGGCCGATGCATGTCGATGCCATCGCCGAACACGCTGGACGTGTCACGGTTGCTCACATTGACGACCGTGGTCAAATTCAGTTTTTCCGCGGTAAAGCCGGTCGTTGGGAACCACACAAACCAGTGCTGGCCGAGGCCTTGGTTGCTGGCGCTCCGATCAAGCTTGGCGCCGATCGGCTCAGCGATTTGCCGTTGGTTTACACGGTCAATGATCGTGGTGAGTTGATCGAAGTACGAGACGGTGCACGCGTGCGAGTGATCGTTGACAAGAGCACGGCCACGTTCGCACCACAATCGTATTTGGCGCTGACAACACGCGGCGGCGAATCGTTCATTGTCATCACCGATCGACGCGGTCGGATTTGGGAGGTCGACATCCAGCGAGGCCGGCACCAATTGATCGAACGACGCGAAGGATTGTTTTCAGCGGGCATTCCAATTGCTTACGTGAAGGATAAATCGGACCAGTTATACCTGGTTGATCGAGCCGGGTCGTTGGGTCGCTACGAATTGCGCGGTGGAATATGGTCGGCTCCCACCGCGATCGCCGCGGGCTTCTCGCCGGGAAGCCATTTGTCTGCTCGCTCGTTCGGCGCGCCAACTTCCGTGGTTCACGTGGCGGCGATCGATGCTACCGGAAACTTGCGTTTGCTGCGCCGTGATGGACGCCGATGGTCAGACGAACGTGTTGGCAGATCCTTGTTGCCGCCCGGGACGCCCGTGTCGCTTAGCGGCGTTGGGGACACGCTCAGCATCACCGGCATCCAATCCAACGGCGGTTGGAGAGAGTGGTTTCGAAAAGTGGGTGGCCATTGGGAGCATCGCGACATCGCTCGCGGCTTTCCAACCGGCGCACCCGTCCGCTTGCAACCGGACGGTCCTTACGGATTCGCCGTCGATCGAACCGGGCGTTTGATCGCGGGGCAACTCGTCGGTGAAAACTGGCATTGTGCCGTCTGTTCGCCGCTGTTCGATCTTGCTCCACGGCTCGTTCGCCGCGCGATCACGCCGAACGAACCGCTTCAGTCGGTCAACGTTCTGTTGAGCAACCAGCACAAAGAGAACCTTGTTGTGCGTTTGGTCGATGCCCGAACGCCGGATCAGCCGATCGAAATCAAACTCGCTCCAGGCAAATCCAAATCGCAACGCATCGACCGCGACAGCGGCGCGACATTGGAAGAAGTGTACCTCGTCCCCTCGCCTCGCGGTGGACTGGTCGAAGAAGTGCATCGCCACCGCTTACCGCCGCAACGATTCTACGATGTCGTAGTCTATGCGGATCGGGTGACGAGCGTGTTTTTCGACCGCACCAAAAACAAGACCGACATTCCCGACGAGCAATCCAAGTCGTTGGTCAGCATCGGCGTCTTTCCGATTCCCGCTGGCGACCGTCTCCAGGATGGCGACGAAATTGACGTCTATCAGCAAGCGTCGCGATGGAAGAATCCAGGTGCAGTTCGATTGTTCGATCGCTGATCTTTGGGAAGTAGCGGATCGTCAAAACGCCCCGAACGCTATGAGCGTCCAGATCGCAGACGTTCAAGTTGTTTTTGCGTGGCTCCTGAGCGGCTTGCGTACAGCGGGAATGATCGCCACAATGTGGTCTGCCGTGGAGTGGTCTCCATCTCGAATTAAGAGATGATTATCCGATTTTATTAATGTCTGAGGAGTGAATCATGGGTCGACTTGTCACACTGTTCACAGGCCAATGGGCCGATTTGCCGTGTACGGAAATGGCGCGAAAAACGAAAGAGTTTGGATACGACGGCATCGAGCTAGCTTGCTGGGGTGACCATTTTGAAGTCGACAAGGCGCTTGCGGACGACGGCTACTGTGCGGCCAAACGAGAACTGTTGGAGCAACACGGCTTGCAATGCGAAGCGATCAGTGCCCACCTGGTTGGCCAGGCCGTGTGCGACAACATCGACGAACGCCACAAGGCCATCATTCCCGATTACGTGTGGGGCGACGGCGATCCGGCCGGCGTCAACCAGCGTGCCATCGAAGAAATGAAAAACACCGCCCGTGCCGCGCAAAAGTTTGGCATCGGCGTGGTGAACGGATTCACCGGATCAAGCATCTGGCATTTGATTTACGATTTCCCACCGACACCTGGCCACATGATCGACGACGGGTTCAAGTTGTTCGCCGAACGCTGGAATCCGATCCTGGACGTATTCGGCGAATGTGGCGTCCGCTTTGCATTGGAAGTGCATCCGACGGAAATCGCGTTCGACATTTATACCGCCCAACGTGCACTCGAAGAAATCGACAATCGCCCAGAGTTCGGATTCAACTTCGATCCCAGCCACCTGCATTGGCAAGGCGTCTGTCCGGTCGAGTTCATCCGCGCGTTCCCCGACCGCATTTATCACGTCCACATCAAAGATGCAATCGTGACACTCGATGGCCGCAGCGGCATCAACGCCAGCCATCTGAAATTCGGCGATCCACGGCGCGGTTGGGATTTTCGCAGCCCGGGCCGAGGCGGCGTGAATTTCGAAGAAATCATTCGAGCCTTGAACGACATCAACTACCAAGGCCCGCTGTCGGTCGAATGGGAAGACTGCGGGATGGAGCGAGAATTTGGCGCGACCGAAGCATCCAACTTCGTGCGTCAAAAAGATTTCGCCCCCAGCGGAATCGCATTCGACGCTGCGTTCGAAGAAGGAAACTAGACATCTCGTAGTGGAAGTCGCCAAGACTTCCGACAAGACAGAGCAGGCGAAACGCAAACTTCCGAAGTTTTCTTAAACTTCGGAAGTTTTTTTCATTTGATCGAGAGACACGCCAGTGACGCCCGAAGGCTTTGAAATCCTGTACGAAGACAACTCGTTTCTCATCGTCAACAAGCCCGGCGGAGTCCTAACCCAAGCGCCGCCTGGCATAGACAGCATGGAGGTGCGGATCAAGCGTTTTCTCAAATCCCGCGATGAAAAACCCGGCAACGTCTACCTCGCCGTTCCACATCGACTGGATCGCCCGGTCTCCGGCGCCATGGTCTTCGCCAAGAACGTCCGTGCCGCCCGTCGCATCGCCGAACAATTCGAAGATCGCCTGGTGAAAAAAACATATTGGGCAATCGTATCCGGCGTCATCGATGAAGACGAAGGAACGTGGACGGATTACGTTCGCAAAGTTCCAGACCAACCGCGCGCGGAAATCGTCTCGGGTGAACGCGACGGAAAAATCGCCGTTCTTCATTTTCGCGTCCGCGAGCGACTCGATGCCAACACCTGGATTGAAGTCGAGCTAGAAACCGGCCGTACACACCAGATTCGCCTTCAATGTTCAAGCCGCGGTTCCCCGATTTTGGGCGATGAAATGTACGGCTCAGGAGAATCCTTCGGTCCGCAAGAATCCGATACCCGTCTGCGATCCATCGGATTGCACGCACGAAGCCTATCGCTTCGACATCCCAAAACGCGCGAGATGATCTCGGCATCTGCCGACCTTCCACAGTTTTGGCTGCCCACCGGCTTCGACTTTGCCGATTGTGATGGTCAGTTCCAGTAGGACGGATTTCCAATCCGTCCACAACGGCGCGGACGGATTGGAAATCCGTCCTACGTAAGACGCCCACTCCGCGCCCGGCGATCGAAAAGTTACGATACTCACATGGCCAAGACCCCGATGATGCAGCAGTATGAGGATGCAAAGGCAGCCTGCGGCGATGCGCTGTTGTTTTTTCGGATGGGCGACTTTTACGAGCTGTTTCACGACGACGCGAAGATCTCTGGCGAAGTCTTGGGGCTGACCGTCACGAGCCGCGAAAAGGGCGAAAACCCAATCCCCATGGCGGGCTTTCCGCATCATCAGTTGGAAAGCTATCTGGGCAAGTTGATCAAAGCCGGGTACCGGGCCGCGGTCTGCGAACAAGTTGAAGATCCGCGCAAAGCGAAAGGACTTGTCAAACGCGAAGTGACGCGGGTTGTAACACCGGGTACGCTGACCGACGACGCGTTGCTTGATCCGCGCGAGAGCAACTACCTGGCCGCCGTGACATTGCCCGATGCTGGCAAGTCGGCAGACAAAGTTGGGATCGCCTGGGCCGAACTTTCGACGGGACGATTCTTCGCCGCGGTCGTCGCTCCGTCGCAACTCGCAGATCAACTTGCACGAATTGGACCTTCGGAGTGCCTGGTTGGCGACTCGTCCGAGCCGCTGCCGGAATTCATTCGATCCTCGCTTTCGATCACGACTCGTCCCGCCTGGTCGTTCGCGCTGGACGCAGCACAAAAGTCGCTTTCCACGCATTTTCAAATCACCAGCTTTGAGGGATTTGGTTTTTCGGCCGACGATAACGCGGCGCTACGAGCGGCCGGCGCGATCCTGGATTATCTCAAGGAAACGCAAAAATCGTCGCTGGACCATATCGACCGTCTGGTTCCCTATCGTGCCGGAACGACGCTCGAAATCGACGAAGCCACTCGACGAAGCCTCGAAATCACGCGGACCATCCGCAACGGAAATCGCCAAGGTTCATTGCTCGCCGTATTGGACCGCACGGTCACATCGATGGGCTCGCGATTACTGTCCGATTGGATCGCCAATCCGTTGACCGAAATCGGCGCGATCAACGATCGACTGGACGCGGGCGACGAACTGATTGGCGAATCGTCGTTGCGGCGCGACATTCGCGATCACCTTCGCGGTGTATACGACCTGGAACGACTGCTTGCTCGTGTCACCACGGGGCGAGCCAGTCCGCGCGATCTCAGTTTCATCGCTCGGACACTCGCCAACTTGCCGAAGCTCAAAGCCAAGCTGACGGCTCGCAAAAGCCCGCTGGTTTGTAACTTGGAAGGTGATCTGGATCTTTGCCACGATTTACGAAGCCAACTCGAATCGGCGCTGGTCGAAGATTGCCCGCTTACCACGCGCGAAGGCGGGATCATTCGCGAAGGCTACAACAAGGAACTGGAGGAGCTGCGCGAGCTGGCCAAGGGCGGCAAACAATGGATCGCGTCCTACCAGGCCGAGCAAGTCGAAAACTCCGGCATCCCGAATCTGAAGGTCGGCTTTAACAAGGTCTTTGGCTATTACATCGAAGTCACGAACGCCCATCACGACAAAGTCCCGGATAACTTCATTCGTAAACAAACGCTGAAGAACGCCGAGCGATTCATCACGCCAGAGCTAAAGGAGTACGAAGAGAAAGTTCTGTCAGCGGACGAAAAGGCGAAGGACCGCGAATACGATTTGTTTGTCGAATTGCGTGAGGCGGTCCACCAGGATGCCAGGCGTCTGCAAGGGACCGCGGCGGTGCTCGCTCAATTGGATGTCCTTGCGGCGCTCGCTGAGTTGGCGTGCGAGCGAAACTACTGTCGGCCGACGATGGTCAGTGACCCGGTGCTCGAAATCATCGACGGGCGGCATCCGGTTCTCGACATCATCGAACCCAACGGCACGTTTGTGCCCAACGATTCGATTGCCAGCCCCGACGATGGGATGATCCTGTTAGTCACTGGTCCGAACATGGCCGGTAAAAGCACGTACATCCGCCAGGTCGCGCTGCTGACGTTGATGGCACAAATGGGCAGCTTCGTTCCGGCAAAACGAGCAACGATCGGTGTGGCCGATCGGATCTTCGCGCGGGTGGGCGCGAGCGACGAACTGACACGTGGACAAAGTACATTCATGGTCGAGATGACCGAGACCGCGCGAATTCTAAACACAGCGACTTCGCGCAGTCTCGTGATCCTCGACGAGATTGGCCGCGGCACCAGCACCTACGACGGCGTGTCACTGGCGTGGGCGATCGTCGAACACGTGCATGACCAAATCGGTTGTCGCACGTATTTTGCTACGCACTATCACGAACTGACCGATTTGGAGAGCAGTCTGGGCGGTGTCAAGAACCTGAACGTCTCGGTCAAAGAGTGGGAAGACAACGTCGTGTTTCTGCACAAGATCGTCGAGGGATCGGCCGACAAAAGCTACGGCATCCACGTTGCTCGACTTGCGGGCGTCCCCAAAGAGGTCAACGAACGAGCCAAGCAGATTCTGGCTCAGCTTGAGACCGAGCATCTGGACGAAGAAGGCCGGCCGAAGATCACGTCGCAAAAGGAAAAGCGTCCCCGAGGCGACATGCAAATGACGTTGTTCGCCGCGTATGATCATCCGTTGCTCGGCAAGATCCGCGGCACGGATGTCAATTCTCTAACGCCCATCGAAGCGCTGCAAATCATCTCTGACTGGAAGGGCGAGCTGGTCGACGAAGTGCAGAAGCTGCCGAAATAGAAATCGGTATTGCTTTCTTGATAGACTCAAATGCGATCTGTGGTCATTCTCGGCGCGAACATCGCTTTTCCATTTTCGAACACCTCGGAGAACGAAGTTGTAGCGAGAGTCGCCAAGACTTTCGAGAACGGGCGAACGACTGAACTTCATTATGCCGCAGCCGGTTAGAAATGACCGTAGCCGAACTCGTGAGAGTTCGGGCTCGGAAGTCTCACGACTTCCGCTACCGGACAAACCAAACCGACCGCGGTATAGTTTCCGGTTAACCCTGGTGTGGATTAGTAACTAGAATCCAAACTGACTATCGCGGCACAAGCCATTGGGGTGCGATTTGATCTGTCTCGCCGGCAGTAATCAGCCAATGCAACAGGCGGTCTTTCATCTCTCGCTCAACTTCCGTGTGCTTTGGATCGCCGTGCAGGTTTTTCATTTCGTGGGGGTCGTTCGTTAGGTCGTACAATTCGGCGTAGCCCTGCGCATAGTAGTTGTATTTCCAGCGTTTGGTGCGCACCATTTTGGCATCCGGATGGCGAATACCCTTGATGCCTTTGCCTTTCTCGTAGAAGAAATCAGCTCGGCCACCGGTAATGACTTCGGGGATGATGTTCTCGCTGAAAACGGCTTCGCGCGGCTCGTAGCGGTGGTCGGACTCGGTCACCAGCGGCACGAGGCTGCGCCCTTGGTTTTCGTACGGTTCGGCGAGGCCCGCCAACTCGAAAATCGTGGGCAGAACATCCACCGACTCAACCAGGTGGTCGTATTTGGCCGGTATAACTCGTCCCGGAAAGCGGATCATAAGCGGCACGCGGACCGACGCTTCGAAGAAACAATTCTTGCCCATCAAGCCGTGTTCGAGCAGTTGGTCGCCGTGGTCAGAACTGAAGACGACGATCGTGTTTTCCTGCTGACCGGTCTGCACGAGCGTATCGAGGATCAGACCGATTTCGCGGTCGACGTGACTAATCGCGCCGTAATAGCTTCGGTAGATCCACTGGAGTTGCTCACGGTCCATGTCGTAGCGCGGCGTGAAACGCAGGATCAGTTTTTGCAGCGGTTCGGGCAATTGTCGGATGTCATCGAGCGCCAGTTGCTTTGGCAATGGAATCCTCACGTCGTTGTACATGCGGTCGAACGGCACGCAAGTTTCGAACGGCGAATGCGGCTTCCAAAAGGAACTGAACAGGAAGAACGGCTTGTCGGACTTGGCGAGCATTTTCAAATAGTGGCGTGTACGCGATCCAACCCATGTCGTATCGGAAAACTCGTCAGCGATGGCGGCGCGAAATGGGTTTTCGCCGGGCCTGATATCTTTGGCCAGGGCGCGATAGCCGAATTTGCCAGCCTGTGGGTCGTGTTGTTTGCGCCACGCCGCGTAGTCCGAGTGACGATCGAGATACGGAACGGCGTCGTGCAGTTCAACAAAGTCAAACCCCGTGCGTTTCGCCTCCAGCACCGTGGGTGGATGAAGGTGCAACTTGCCAACC
Source organism: uncultured Pirellulaceae bacterium (assembly GCA_964343305.1). Lineage (GTDB taxonomy): Bacteria > Planctomycetota > Planctomycetia > Pirellulales > Pirellulaceae > CAYFJO01. The sequence goes on from CAYFJO010000006.1 coordinate 68,639, forward strand.
GAAGTGGTTACGTAGCCGGCGTTCTTCAGTCGAGCTTGCATCAGGACTTCGCTGCGGTCTAGCGGCGTGTAGTTCACGCGATTCCGATGCGTGTGCGGATATCGGCCCGTAAAAAAACTGACGCGCGACGGCACACAGACGGGAGCCTGTACGAACGCATGCGAGAAGTTGGCACCGCCTGCCGCCAACCGATCGAGGTTCGGCGTCTGGATCAGTTCGTTGCCATTCGCCCCGACGCAGTCCCAACGGTGCTGGTCAGTCATAATGAACAGGATGTTCGGAGGCCGTTCGGCGGCGAATGCGAAATGTGAGACAAGGGCGACGGTCGCAATGTAAAAAAGCGATTTGAAAAATTTCAAAGCAATCTCCGATTTTGAGCGATTTTGCTTGTTTCAACGAGGGCCGCGATAAGCTTTTCGGTCTTCATACAGCTCTTGCCGACTTTCAATTCGATTCGCAAAGCTCTTGTCCGACGATTGTGACGCGAGTTCAAACGCCAACTTCGCGAACCGACTTGCCGATTCGAAATCTGTCGTTTCGGCGTACGCGGCTGCCAAGGTATCCAGGACGATAGGATGTGGTTGGCCGATGGCTTCGTTTGCATGCAGGGCAAGGCTAACCGCCTGCTGTCCGTTCCGGGCGTTGTCGTGCACTGAAGTTGCCAACAGCCAAGCCGCTTTCATCGCCGCCTCGGCCATGCCACGACGCAATTGAAATGCGATCACATAATGTTCAATTGCGCGGGAGTCATGTTCTAGCTCTTCGTGAGCGCGACCGAGTTCAAAATGCGCTTGGGCAAGTTGCGGTTGAGATGCGACGACGACTTCAAAACAATCGACGGCTTGCTGGAACGCTCGCTCGGCGATGTATAGTTTTCCCATCCCGAAATTTGCCGGCACGTTTTTTGGATCAGATGTCAGTGCCTCGGAGTAGTGTTCTCGTGCCGACTCCCACTCTTGTCGGGCCGCAAAGATGTCCGCCAGACCAACTTGCGACATCGTCTCTTTTGGATTGGATTCGATGGACAGACGGAAATGGCGTTCCGCTTCGTCCATCCGCCCTTGTCGCTGAAGAAGCTGGCCCAGCACGCGATGCGATTCCGCTTGGCGCGAATCGTTTGCGTGTTCTGCGGCGTCACGTGCGTGCCTTTCAGCCTGTTCGATGTCGCCGCGCTGCATTGCGAGCATGAGATGATAGGCATCACGCTCGTAGGCGAAATTCGTGTTGCTGTAATTCAGCGGCGGAAGAAACGCGGTGACGGTGATGGCGCAACACGTTGTTACTCCGAAAACCATTCCCCGGCTGGACCGCCAATTAGAGACGATCCAGATCCCGCCATATGCCGCGAACAATGCCCAGACGGGAATCATACCGCTGCGAAATCGGCCGAGGTTGTAGGTCAACAGCACTGACAAGAAATGGGCTGCCACGAAGAGGATGGGAAGTTGGTATCGGGCCCAATCACGAAAACAAACCGCGATGCCAATCACGCCCAAACCAGCGATCCAGCCAAACGTGGGCATGAGGCGGAGTGGAAGAATATGGTCGCGGGCGACGGCAAAGTATTGATTGCTCGGTACTTCGAAATCATTCAGACAGCCAACCGCTTTGACGCATGTCAGCCAAATCGTACGTCCAGGATTGCTAATCACTTCGCTGGCCGCCTGGCGAAACCAGTATCGAGACGATTCGCCGCGGTTCAATTCACGGCCGGTTCGGCGTTCGGCTTCGATTCGAAAATCTTCGTGTTGTTGATTCGGATTGCC
>CAYFJO010000007.1:0-69534 GCA_964343305.1 uncultured Pirellulaceae bacterium
CCAAGACTCTTTGTTTTGCCTTTGCATGCCTTTCAACCTTCAATGATGACCGCCTGTGAATGTCGGCGATCGAATTCCAGAAACTCTGTGAAATACGTTGTTAGTAATAATTCGTGGTAAGCGAATTGGGTCAACTTCAAAACTTCCGACTTCCGAAGTCGAAGAAGACTTCGGAAGTCAATCGGGGCAACTTCGAAAAATGGGTGACAGCCAAGAAATCTGGCCCAAGCCAGCGAACGATAAGGCGGGACCCACGCAGGACTCACGAAGCAACCTCAAGGTCTCTCCGACAGGGCTGACATCCATCGCCTGATCACCTGCTTTCACTCAGCGCCAAGAGTGTCGCCAGAGTGCGTTTTGCTCCGTTTATTTTTCGCGGGAATGTTGTTAAAAGACGGAGTCTAACGAATTTAAGAGAAAAGTGTCAACCGCACGAATTGGCGATAACCGGGCCGGTTCTTCGCCGAGTTACCCGATCGGCGATTCGCGCCCAGCATTGCGTCGTGCCACGTGCAGACTGTATCGTATCCACTGGCTTTGAAAGGTGATCTGGATGTCATTTTGCTGGTGCGGATATCTCCATGAGTGAACTGGAAAACATCAATCGTGACAATTGGCGAGAGTTCGTCGGATCGCCGCTGGCCGTCTTGATGCTGGGCAAAACCGATTGCCCGGCGTGCAACGCTTGGAGCGACGAATTGACGGGGCTTTTGGCTGGCGAACATGCGTGGGATCGCGTTCGTTTTGGCAAACTGTTGCTGGACCAAGGCGGCATGGCCGAGTTCAAAAAAGAAAACGGCGATTGGCTAAAAGAGATCGACGATTTGCCCTACAATGTCATCTACTTCGACGGCGAGAAGACAAAGTCGTGGATTGGCGGTGGGGCCGAGCGATTGACCAACCGGCTGAAACGATTTCTTGAATCTTAAGCTGATGGAATCTGCGCAACTCGCGACCATCGATAGCCCGAGCGCGGTTCGTTCCCGACGTTTGAGAATCCGGGTTTGCGAAGAACGGCCCGAGGCTGGGATTGTCGCGCGACTGGGGCTTGTACGACATGCATGGCAATGCCGGCGAATGCGTGCTCGGCCAAGACGAACCGCTTGATGGTTGTTCGGCCACCGCTATTGAAACGTTGGATCGTCGTACTCCACCGATGGAAAGACGCCTAACGGACCAAAAGCGAATTTGACTTCGTTTTCCTTGCCGTCGCGTTTATAGACGACCACGACTGTGTCCAACTTTGCTTGCTGTGCTTTGCGCTTGGCGGCTTGCATTTGCTGTGTGTTGGTGACTTTTTCACCGTTGTAACTGACAAAGACATCGCCAGCTTTGAGTCCCAGCTTGTCCGCCTGACCATTGGGCTGAACCGCCCCAACAATGAACTTGGTCACACTCAGTTTCTTCTGAAGCGAGGCAATGTCCAGCACGTCGCCATCTTCGCGGCCTTCAAACGGCTTTGGATCTTGCTTGTCGCGAATCGCCTTGCGTCGCAGAACTTCCTTCACCGCGCGGTAGCAATTGATCAGCCCGTGCCCCGTCTCATCGTCGACGCCGTCGGCCGCGACGTCCGTGGCAGTCGATGTGATGATCTCTTTCAAATCCCAAGGCAACAGATCGGGATCCGCGGACAAAATCAGCGCGATGGATCCACAGAACATCGGACCCGCAAACGAGTTTCCGTTCAGCCCGGTCGCTCGCACGCTGCCGTCTCGCAGCAAAAATGGCAGGCCCATGTTGAACGCACAGACTTCAGGCTTTTGCACTTCTCCGTCTTTGTAGTGTTCCGTCTCCCACTTGACGGGCCCTTTGCTGGAAAACGGTGTGCGGCTGAAATTACGCTGCACTCCCGCCGCGGCGAAAACAACATCGGGAATATCTTCAGGTGTTCGCATCTGCACTGGCACAGGTTGGTTCTGTGCAAAGTTGCCCGCGCCGGAAACGAAGTAAACGCCGCAGAACGACCCGTGCTCCATCACTTTGCGCCAATGCGATCGATAGTCGCCCAAACCGGGAATCGAAAAGCTCATGCTATACGTGTCAGCCTTCTGTTCGATCGCCCATTCAATCGCTGCTTCGAGTTGCCCCGATGCAATGACGCCCGCCCAACGTGCCTGGGGAGCGATCCCAAATTCATAAGGCTTGCCATCGACACCCGCGCCGCAAATGATCGCGGCACACGAATAGCCATGCATTCCGCGCGGGTTCGCCGCGTTAGCCGGGACGGGAGCCGTCGTCAACACCCCATTGTTGCGATCGAAGTTAAAGCCGTGATAATCGTCGACCAATCCGTTCCCGTCGTCGTCTTTGTCGTTGCCCGGCGTTTCGCCATCGCGGCGGTACAAATTGTAACTGACGTTGTCCGAGTAGACGAAATTGAAATCATGTACGATGTTTAGAGTGCCTCGCCCAGTGACACCGAGATCCGTCCAAACTTTGTCCGCCATCAGATAGCGGACGTACCACGGATGCTTGTAGCGGCCAGCGTCAAACTTGCCTCGTTCGACTGGTGGAAAACTGGGAGCCTCACCGCCGCGCCCAAACACACGACCCGCTCGAGTCGCAAAGATCTTACTGACGCCTTTGACCGCTTTCAAAGCGTCCAACGACGACGGCGGCATCGTACACGAAAACCCGTTGACGACCCAGTGCTTTCGTACATTGCTGATTTTTTCGTCCGCAACTAGCTTGTCGATCTCCGCCTTGGCCGCGACGTACGACTTGTCGCTGAGTGCCTTCAACGTTTTGACCACGGCCGTGCGAAGTTCGGTTCGGCGAGCGTCTTTGAATTCTTTCGCCCGACGGCGATACGCCCCGCCATCTCCCAAGAATTGTTCGTCGAACCACACGACCGCCCGCACCCGTGGCTGCCGTGCATTCTCGAACGACGAATGCACCCAAACTTCGCCGGCAAGTCGTTCGGTGGGTAACAACCCATCCGCGGCAGAAACGAACGATCCAATTGTCGAAGTGAATGCAAAACACAGTACTAGCAATCGGTGAACGCGAAACATGTGCAACTCTTGGGGACAGAGGATGATTCACAGCGATTCTAGCCCAGTTACCGTCGCGATTCAAACAAGGGACCACGGGTTGCGGCTCCGCAAGACGTTTGGAAGAATCGCATTCTATCGAAACAACAACCGCCACAAGACGTGAGGTCCCCCAATGGCCGAAGTGAAACAACTTCCTGAACGATCCGAAATTGCCGTCGAAGATACATGGGACCTTTCGAAACTATGTGAGTCGGACGAGGCGTGGGCAAGTGAACTTGAACATCTCGAAGGGAAAATCTCTAGCTACGAGGGTTTTCGTGGAAAACTGTCCGAGAGCGCCCTAGCGCTGGCCGCGTGCCTGATGTTTGACAGCGATCTGGGACGACAGGCCGGACAGTTGTATTGCTACGCCATGTTGCGGGCGTCCGAGGATCTGAGCAACAGCGACTACCAGGCAATGGTCGCCAAAATCCAATATGTGTCGACCAAAGCGGACCAGGCGTCGAGCTTCATTCGTCCCGAGATCATGGCGATTGACTCGGCAAAGATGGAAGAGTTTCTCGGCGCTGACGAGATGGAACTGTTTCGTCTGAAAGTCGAACGAATACTACGTTTCAAACCGCACACGCTCAGCGAAAAGGAAGAAGAGCTGATCGCCATGCAAGGCGAAATGGCCGAAGCGGCACACAACGCTTTCCAACAGCTTTTGGACTCGGATTTGAAGTTCGGCAACGTCACGGACGAAGACGGCAACGAAGTCGAATTGAGCAACGCCACGTTCAGCCAGTTCCTGCAGTCGGCCGATCGCGAAGTTCGCAAGACCGCGTTTCATCAGTACTACGAGCAATTCGTCGGCCACGAAAACACGCTAGCCGCGACGTTGGCCGGATCGATCCACAAGGACGTCTATTATGCCAAAGCCCGCGGATACGACAGCGCCATTTCCGGCGCGTTGTTTCCCGACAACGTCCCGCACAGCGTTTACGACAACCTCATCGCGACCGTCCGCCAGCACTTGCCCGCCGTGCATCACTACTTGGACGTGCGGCGTCGCAAAATGAATCTGGATGACATTCATCACTACGACACCTACGTGCCAATCCTCAGCGACCTCAAATCGTCGCATACATGGGACCAGGCCGTCGATGTGATTATGTCCGCGCTGTCGAAGTTGGGCGATGAATACTGCGGAGTATTACGCGACGGGCTTTCGCAACGTTGGTGCGATCGTTACCCCAACAAAGGCAAACGCAGCGGAGCATTCAGTTGGGGCACGCACGACAGCGATCCCTATATCATGATGAACTACAAACCCAAAGTGCTGAACGATGTCTTCACGCTCACACACGAAGCCGGCCATTCAATGCACTCGTATTTTTCTCACCAACACCAGCCGTATGAATACTCCAGCTACACAATCTTCGTCGCCGAAGTGGCCAGCACGTTCAACGAAGAGTTGCTCTCGCACCACATGCTGGCCAACGCTCCGGACGATCAACATCGCGCGTTTTTGCTGAACAACAAGATCGACGACATCCGCGGCACGATCATCCGCCAAACGATGTTTGCCGAGTTCGAGAAGGTCACGCACACCATGGCCGAAGCCGGCGAACCCTTGACCGTGCAGTCGATGAAAGACGCCTATCGCGAATTGCTGGAAGCCTACTTTGGCCCCGAATTCAAAATCGACGACGAGTTGTCTTTGGAGTGCTTTCGCATCCCGCATTTCTATCGTGCGTTCTACGTTTACAAATACGCCACGGGCCTCTCCGCCGCGATCGCGTTGAGCCAACGCGTGCTCAACGGCGGCCAGCAGGAGCTAGACGACTACCTAGGTTTCCTCAAAGGCGGCTGTTCCAAGTTCCCTCTCGACCTGCTGCGCGACGCCGGCGTCGACATGGAAACCCCCGCCCCCGTCGGCACGGCGCTGAATCACTTCGAAAAACTAGTCAAGGAACTCGACGAGTTGCTTTGAGCGAACGACTTTGTTTTTGACAGATGCGACAGAGTGCCTTAAACTCAGGGCTTCTGTTTGGGTGATTGGCTACTACTGGTTTTGGATGCAGTGCAATGTCTTCGAAGTTTTCCGCATTCGGTTTTTCCGTAGTTTCTTTGTTGCTTTTGGTCGCCGGTTGTACGAGTCCTGTTGCGCCGGGCGGCTCCAATGGCGATGGTGTGCATGTGGCGGATCCAGACCATGAAGAGTCGCGCGAGCCGCAGAAGCATGCCGTGCTGGTCGGTTGCACGACGTACGACAATCTACCGTGGTTTGCCAACCTGCGTGGGCCGAACAACGACGTCGTGATGATGAAGAAGATGCTCGTTGATCGATTTGAATTTCCGGAAGATAACATCGACACGCTCGCCGACTTGGACGACGGCGCAACAGCGCGGCCGACAGAAGAGAACATTGCTTGGCGCATCGAGAACATCGTTGACCAGGTCGAAGCGAACGACCAGGTGGTCATCTATCTGTCCGGCCACGGAAGCCAACAGCCCGACGACGATCCGGACAACGAGCAAGACCCGGAACCCGATGGCTTAGACGAAGTGTTCTTGCCCGCGGATGTTCGTGACAGCATCGAAGACAACCAAATTGTCATCAAGAACGCCATCACGGATGATCGGTTTGGAAAGTGGATCAATGAGATTCGTGAAAAGAAAGCGTCGGTTTGGTTCATCGTGGATGCTTGCCATTCCGGCACGTTGACGCGAGGCAGCAGAACGTATCGTCAAGTCGCTCCGGAGCATCTTTTGTCGCGTGAAGTGCTTGCAAAAGCCAAGAATCGACCTGCGACGCGCGGAGCACTTCAAGCGAATCACGCAGATGGCATGGCCGATGACGAGGGTGGGGTGGTCGCCTTGTACGCGTCACAGCCACACGAGCCGACGTTTGAGGCAAACATGCCAATCGGAGATACGGACGGTGAGTTCTGTGGTGTTCTGACCTATCACTTGGTGAAAGTGATCTCCAGTTCGAGTGAAGCGATCACGTACGATGAGGTTGCCAAACGAGTGCATGCCGAGTACGTGGCGGCGGGGTTGACCGGGCCACTGCCAATGGTCGAAGGCAGTGATCGACACCGAGAAGTGCTTGGCGCGAAGCAATGGCAGAATTCGTCCAGGTTTCAACTTCTGCACGAAAGAAACTCCTTGCGGCTCAATTCAGGCAGCCTACATGGATTGACCAAGGGCAGCATTTTGGCGGTGTATCCACCAGCGGGCGAAAGCGGCGAGAAAGAGGTGGTGGGCCACGTCAAAGTCGTCCGGGTCTATCCGAGCGGCGCCGTCCTGGAAACTTGTGCGTTTGAAGATCACGCCGAGGTCGAAGAACTACTCAAAGGTGGCCAATGCGAAGTGGTTTACGTGAATTACGGCGACTTGCATCTCAAAGTTGCCATCGCTCCGTCCACAGACGACGCCCCGAAACTTGACGCCGAGATTGCCGGCAAACTAGAACAATCGATCAAGAGTTATTCGGAACAGCAAAATACGATCGTTCAGTTCGTTGACGAGGCGGAACGAGCCGACTGGTTGTTGATCCCGATCGACGATCAGAAGATTGCCTTGGCATCTAGTCAAGGCTGGGATGAGGACACGCACCGCCAGGCGTTCGGACCGGTTGCCGTTGATGATGATATTGGTTCCTGGCTCGACGAAAGACTGAACCGAATTGCTCGCGCAACCAATCTGCTGAAAGTCGCCGCAAAGACTTCATCGCATCAACAATGGAGCGCCCTCGCTTCCTTGTTCGGCTCCAAACGAACTGGTATTCGTGCCGAATTGCTGCGTCTCGAGGACAAAGACGACAAGGCCGGAACGCCGGTCGAGCGGCAGGCCAACGGAATCGTGTTGAAAAACGGCGAGCTTGTGTCGGTTCGCGTCCACAATCGAGGCAACGACCGCGTCGACGCGTCGCTGTTGTTCATCGACAGTGGCTACGGCATTCATTCGGTTTACCCAACACCCGGCACGGTCGTCGACAATCGCATCGAAGCGGGCGAGTCGCTGACAATCGGGCCGTTGCAAGTCGAAGACACTTCGCTGGGGCAGGAGCATCTGGTCGTGATTGCCGTCGCGTCAAAAGGGCAGCCATTGGAGTTTAGCTGGTTGGCCCAAGAGTCAATTGAACAAGTCGCGACTCGAAGCTCGCAAGCCAAAAGCCTCGAGAGTCCGATCGGCGAATTGCTGCAAAACGCAATGTTCGCCAGCGGAACGACGCGCGGATATGGAACGATCGATGCCAAAGATGTTTCCGTTCGCGTGTTGACTTGGCAAACAGAGAAGTGACTTCTGTCCCATTCACGAACTAGCCGCAAATCCGTAGATCATGAATCATATCCGAACCTGGATCTGCTGCCTCGCTACGATCGCCATAGTTCGGATTGCCGGTTGTGGGTCGAGCAGCGAGTCAGTCAACCCAACCGCCGATCAGGCTGCGAAAATTGAACCAACTCGCTCGGCTCAAGAACAAGAGCAATCCACCATTTCGGGCACAACACCTACAAGCCCGACACAAGACAATTTCCAAGGCCGAGGCGAACGCTATGCCATCATGATTGGCGTGCGACAGTATCCCAAGTCGAGTGGTTTGCGGCCGTTGAGTTTTACCGAGAACGACGTGAGCCGACTCAATAAGGTCTTGCATGCCTCAGGCTACCGACAAGAAAACCTGGTCGTGATGACAGATTCTCAAGGCAAGGGCGACCCGCGCATGCTTCCTGAGCGGAATAAAGTTCGTCGACAACTGGCTAGCATTTTGCGCGATCGCAGTCCGTCCGATAGCGTCATTGTCGCGTTCGCGGGACACGGCGTTCAGTTCGAGGGAGACGAGGACAGTTACTTTTGTCCGCTGGATGGCGAAGTGGACAATCGAGACACGTTGATTTCTTTGGGCGAGGTTTATTCGCAACTTAAGTTGTGCCAGGCGGGATTCAAGCTCGTGCTTTGCGACGCCTGTCGAGATGATCCGTTGACATCGACCACGCGTGGGTTGTCTTTGATCAAGAACGAAGTTCAACGGCCGCTGCTTGCGCCGCCCGGCGGTGTTGCGGTGTTTTATAGTTGTTCTCCTGGCGAATCTGCCTTCGAAGATCCAGAACTTAAGCACGGAGTCTTTTTCAACTTTGTCATCAATGGCTTGCTGGGCGACGCAGATCTGGATGACGACGATCAAGTCACGCTCCCAGAATTGGAGTACCACGCCAAACGCCGTGTCTCGGATTTTGTCCGGTCGGAGTATTCGGGTCGGCGGCAAATGCCAAATTTAAAGGGCGATACGCGTGGACTCGTCGCGCTGGTTGATGTGTCTCAGTTGCCACCCGACGAAGACTTGGCGACAAGTGATTCGTTGCCGGCACAAGACGACCAAGTGGTAGACAAGCCCGACGTCAATGAAGCGATCAAAACGCCGCTTCCCGATGGTCCCATGGGATTGGTAACAATGATGTCCCAAGGTTCGGAAACCATTGGACACCTGGCCATCTCACCTGACGGAAAACGAATCGCCACAGCGACAGACGGTGGCACAAATATCGACCGCCAAATTCGGTTGTGGGACATCAAGGAGAGAAAGCTGATCAAGAAGTTTCCGAGCAACAACTCGCTCTGTGCCGGGTTAGCCTTTTCGCCGGATGGCAAATCGCTCTTGTCGTTGTACCATTCGTCGCCAAAGCCGATCGTGCAGATCTGGGATATTGAGTCGGGCGAGGCTACCAGAACGATTGAATCTGGTCCGCAGTTTCCCATGTATTTTCGCAGCGCAACCTTTCGAACCAACGGCTCGATCTTTGGAATTACGGAAGGCCGCACTCACACACTAACGACACTGAATCTGGAAACCATGCTTCCGGATCAGATCGATTTTTCCGCCCGATCAGTCTTCTTTGCGCTGTCTAAGGACGAGAAACGCGTGGCGTTGTCGTATGATCACAAAGTCAATGTGTGGAGCTTAGAGTCGCGGTCGCTTGTGCGGCAATTCGACCTGCACAACGCATGGAGAACAGCAATCTCGACGGATGGCAAGATTGTCGCGGCGACGAATCGCGAATATCCAAAACGTTCAATCGGTGCTTGGAATGTCGAGAGCGGGGATTTAGTGAACGGGATTCAGTTTGACACGAAACCGCAAAATCGCTATCCGCTCGTCATGACGTCGGATGCAAGTCTGTTGATTTTCAATGCAGAAAGTCAAATCGGCGTGTATGATCTAAAGACGCGTGGCAATACTGTCTTTACGGGTCACAAGGGATCCGTCAACGCTCTCGCGTTGACGCCGGACGGCCGATTTCTGATGTCCGGTGGTGATGACGCGGAGATCCGTGTCTGGCGACTTCCCAAGCCAGGCGTTTTGCAACCGTCACGCGATCCTAGCGAGCGAACGGCGTCGCGGCCACCTATCGAAATGCCGAAGGCACCGCCACCCAAGCCGAGACCCGCCACACCTCAGCCACCAACACCGCGCCTGTCAGCACGGCTCATCGGCCAACCCAAATACTACGAAGGCCATTCCAAGCCCGTATGGAAATCCGTTTTTTCTCCCGACGGCAAGCGGATCGCGTCCACGGGCGATGACCGAACTGTGCGTGTATGGGACGTTGAACAACAAGAGGCCATCCATGTTCTCGGTCCCTGGCCAAAGATGGTAGGGGCAATTGAGATTTCGCACGATGGAACTCAAGTGTCCGCCGCAGTGGCCGATGGGGAGTGGCTCGTGTGGGACGTCGAATCCGGTAAAGTGCTGCACACCATCAACACAACAAGCGAGAAATTCTTGGCTCACGACTTGTCCTTTTCCCGAAGCGGAAAACGACTGGTATGCTGCGATGCATACGGCACGGTTTTGGTGTACGACCTTGTCGACAAACAGATCGTTTCAGAGATCAATTTAGGGCGGCTCAATGTGCGGTTGATTGAGTTTTTGCCCGATGAGATTCACGTACTGATCGGGAGTACCCATCCGGCGACGCTAGAACTTTGGAATACGGAAACTCGCAAGATGGTTCGATCGTATGAAGTCACAGATGCACCCAAAGGATCTGTGTCTTTAGTGATGGGAGTTCGCCCGGATGGTAAAGAAGTGGCATTGGGCGTTTCAACGTCGAAAACGCTGCGTTGGAACGTGGATACGGGCGACCCGCTTGAGCCTTTGCGGACAGATGGGCGGCTCTTGGATTTGGCTTATTGCCCTGTGGATGGCTATCTGTTTGCCTACAGTGACAACGGTGGAATGTTGTATGATATGGAGCAGGCCAAACCAGTCGTCAGATTTCCACGATTTACTCGGTCCATTCAGGGAGTTTGGATGTCGAAGGACGGACAGCGTGTGCAACTAAGCGGCCAAAGTGTTCAAGGGGGGCAACACATCCTTGGCATTACTAAGTTCGTGCTTCCAAGCGACTTGAGCAGGTAACAACGACGAATGGTTTTCGTGAAGCACCGTAGCTTTTTATGCGGACAAATCGTCCAAAGGCGGGTGCCATAAGGGTAAATGCGGAAACAGAGCGCTCGCGATTTCAACGCCAATGCGCGTGGACGATTCCAGACGTCCGGCTTCGGCGGCGTCTTGGACGTTGACGTGGCCCAGCATCATCTGGACCAGTTGCGAGGTGGAGCAGGTGATGTAACTGCGGCCAAGCTTTCCGGTTGTGAGCTTGACACTGCGACGCGTCAAGACGAACTGGTATTTCTCGTCGTCGATCGACAGTCCCAGTTCACAGGGACGTGAAATGTCCGCTGCTTTGGCCCGTTCGTGCAACTGTGGGCACAGTGATCGCAAAAACGATGGAGGGTCGAAGAGCTTGACCATGAAAACTTCGCCGTCTTCCGCTTCGTGATAAAAATGCTTTCCGCCGGCCAACTCGATCGCCTGGTGCAATGGATCGTTGGGCGGGCCGTCAAATCGGACGGAGTGATAATCGCGCTCGATCGCATCGCCGCAAGCCCGCGCGAGCAACTGCGACGCAACCAGCGGATGTCCGGGCGAAGTCATCAGTTCGACAATGCGGCCGTCTTTCATCGCGGCGTATCCGACAATCGGATCCAATTGATCGTCGAGTTCAAGCTTGTCCGGTCCCTCGATCGCGATGTAGATACGGTCGTAGCCGCGGCGGCTGATCAGCCATCGCCAGTACGCTTCGCTGCGGCGAATCGCCCCGAATGAACAGGCGGTGTTTTCTTCGTACAGGCGCAGCAGTGCGGCGCGTTCGACGTGCCGCCAGAGCCGGATGTTGATTTCCAGCGGTTCCGAATCGCCGCTTAACAGATTGGGAATGCTCGGCCCCGAATCGTGTGCTGATTGGGTCGCGCTCAGATACGACAAAATGTCGCGAGGACGCGCCGTGGAAAAGGAATGTCGTCCACAAACCGTCCAGCCGCGTCGCCGATAGAATTGTGGGATGTTTGTTCGCAACATCGCCAAGGCCGCGCCTTCGGAGATCACTTTTTCCTCGGCTGCATTGAGCAGCGCGGTTGCGCAGCCGACGTTTTCGTATTCTGGCAAGGTCGCGATGTCCGAGACGAAACTGACGGGCAACGTCATCGCGCCAAAAAACATCTCGCGATTGGCCATCCGCAAATGGGACACCACACGCTCGTCGCGTTTGATCACCAAGCGATCGGTTGGCTCGTAGGAGGGTTCTTCCAATTGAGCTTGGAATTCGGCTTGCGACGGCGCATGAAAAACGCTCAACAAGAGATGATGAATCGACGGATGATCACCGGCCCCGGCAATCGACAATTTCAGATGGCCTGGCAGGCTGGACGGAGATTTACCTGAAGAAGGCCGTGCTGGTGCGGTTGGGTGAAAAGATCGGCCCCGGCCGCTCAATGGACCAGTGGATAACTTCCCATTACCGCCAATTCCGGTGGGAACTGTGGAACTCATAGTGCGAATCCCTTCCGCTAAAGTAGTACGCTTCCCTTGCGTTGTTTTCGCCTTGCTCTCTTCCTAACGGTTAGATTACGCGGGCTTGGGGGAAAGTTCCAGTAGTTGGCCGACTAATCTTTCTTCGGGGAAAAGGCAAAAACTCCATTCCCGCGAGCCGAGAATCTGATTGTTACGAAGTTGTTGCCCGAGAATTATGCTCTGGGACTGGAGTTTTTCGCGTTTTTCGGCAATCAGTGGCTGAAAATTCTGGTTGATCCGCGTGATGGCGAGGTGCCGCTGGAGCCGGTCGTCTTCCGGCGATTTTTTTTCAATCCAACGTCGTTTTTCGGACAGTTGAGCAGCCACGGAGGGGTCATTCCGTTGCGCCGAGTCCAAACACCGATCGGGATTGTAGTCCAAATCGCGAAGTTGTCGCTGGAGGTTTCTCAAGTCATTGCGGGTCACCTCAGACCGCTCAATGGGTAACATCATAGTCGCGGACAGCAACATGTAATCGGGTGGTTCGACCTCAAAGAACCGTCGCAGAATTTCGTCCGTCAACTCGTCGTATTTGGCACCGCCGATTCCGTGCAGAAACAAATCGCCCAACAGCAACCGAGCAAACATGGTCGTGATCAACGCTCGAGGACGGATACGAATTCCGTCGCGCTGGATCTCGGTGAGTTGCTGGACGGCAACCTCAGCACTTCTTTCGGTCGACAGCGAAATCTCCACGGAGATCGCTTGCCGGTCCGTTAGTTGAATCGTGTCGTCACGAAACCGAGCGAACAAGCGGCGGCGTTGCGGATCGTCGCGACTCCACATCCACAGCGGCGCTTCCAGCCAGCCATCCGCTTCGATCAACTCGGCGACGGGATGTGTGCGGCTGCGAATTCGATTCACCTTGCGGTAGTCACCGAGTGCGGAATTGTAAACGTCCCACAGCCGCGGCAAGTGGGCAAGCAAGTGGGAAGCGAACCAAAGAAACGACTCACCTTGGCAGACGTGGCTCAGCGGTACTTCCAACGTACGGAACCCTAACGCATGCTCGTAAGTGTGTCGTGCCTGGGCAACCGTTTGCCCCAAACAAGTTGTGTGCCGGCAGATGTCGCGGATCGGTTGCCACAGCTTTCGAATGAGAGGGCGTTCAACAAAAGAGGAAACGCGACGCGCGACGCGATCGGCAAAGGAGGCAACTCGTTCGACGTCAACAATCTTGCGGTCTTCAAAGGGTGATTCGGGCGCTGGGGCGTCGATAGACACATACTCAACGCGTGGCGACGAGGGCGATCCGGCGAGGACGCGTATCGAAGTTGAGGTCATCGCGGCCACATCGTTGTCGATCAACAGATTGATGGGCTGAGCCTGGAGTGTGTTGCCAAAATGATGTAGCGCGAGATTCTTAAACCAAACACCTGGATGAAAAAGCGTTGGCTGGTGCCCCGACAAGATCAGTGTGTCGGGCGTTTCGAACTTTGCCACGTTGACGGGAAGGTACGAACGGGTGTGTGTGATTGCCTTGTCGAGCAGATCCTGACGGGCGGCGCGGCGTAACTCTTGAAGACTGCGACCCTGGATGTCAAATTCGTAGGCTGCGATTTGGTCGCAATTGTCCGATAAGAGGTGTGGCGCTTCGTCAAACGGCGGCTCGACGAGCGCTTCGCCGTGTTCCCGCGGGGCGCGCAAGCGTCGACGTGTGGGCAAGGCACTCATCAGCGTCATCCGACGCTCTCTCCGCAAAGATTGATTGTCGGCTCGCCAACAGGCAACGGTCGCCCGACGGCAGCGATGCTGCGTTGAAGCACTTCCCGATAGTGTTCGAGCCGCGTTCGGGAATCGTCCAGTATGCCGCCGAACGACCGATCTTCGTCCAAGTAGATCAACGGCACGGGCAGCTCGACGATCTCCAACTCCGCGTGAACCGCCTGCACCCAAAGCTCCAGGGGCATGGCATAGCCGGGCTCGTCGAGTGTTAAATGCTCCAGCGCTGCGGCGCGATAGGCCTTGAACCCACAAAATGCATCGGTTAAGTGTAAGCCCAGCCGACGATTCAGTTCCGCTGTCATTTGTTCGTTGATCAAGCGACGGTCGGCCGGCGGCGGATTGTCTTCTGCGTACTCTCTCAAATAGCGGCTGCCCGAAACAATGTCGACGTCCGCGCATGCGGCGACGAACCGTGGAATGCGTTGAGGTTCGTGTTGTCCATCGCAATCGATCGTGACAATGAACTCGTAATCGTGCCGGATGGCAAAACAGAATGCCGATTTCAATGCCGCTCCGTAACCACGATTTACTTCATGTTGCTCGATCAAGATGTCGTCACGAGCGGCCAACAGTGACGCGGTGCCGTCGGTCGAACCGTCGTCAACGACCAGAATGTCGTCGGCGTACACTTTCACTTCGTTCAGCACATCGTTGACATATTGTGCTTCGTTAAAGACAGGTAGTGCGGTGAGAAAGCGAGGCATGTGGACCCCAAATTGGTGGGTGGGTGTTGCAGTCAATTCATTGTAGACCGACCATGAATTGCGTCAACGCTCGGGCAGCATTTGACGTGCGACAAATCTTCTCAGCTTGGAAAATAGCTTGGCGAAATGATGTCCAACGGCCGCCGAATAGAGACTGGGATTGATACCGACGAGAAGAACGGCCAGGTCAGCGGCAATGACGTCAGGAATTGTCTTGTTGTAAGCTTGAGCAAGTTGCTACTTGGTGGGCTGACTAGTCAAGACTGTCCAGGTGTTCTTGAATCTCGACCTTGAACTGGCCTTGGGCTCGTCGCAACGCCATTTTGAAATAGACCCGTGCCGCACCATGCTTTCCAGCCACCACGGCGGCCTTGCCTTCTTCAAAATACTCGACCAACTCCGCGTCCCGCTGCTCTTTGGCTGCGACGATTTGACGTTGAATTTGATCGACGTCTGGCGCTTGTTCGACATGATCTTGGGTGCGTAGGTATCTGAACTCGTACGTTTGATCGCCACGCTGCTGCTGAACAAATTGCGACAGATAAGCCGCCTTGCGCGCGTCCATGTCCCTTTGCCGCGCCGCTTCCTCGGCACGATGATCCGCCAACAATTCTTCGAAAGTACGGCGGTCGCCACGAGCGGCTCGACTGGCTCGAGCCTGGTTCATCACCTCTTGCTCGAGTTCTTCTTGAATCAGAATCTTGGCGTGTGCTCGCATCCGCCACGAATTCACTTCACGACCGATGCCGGTGTTCTTAAACAAACGATTGAGATAGGGAACCTTACTCAGGATGGGAACACCACGCTCGGTGCGACCTTCGCTAACAGAGTCGATCCCACCAAGCCCCACGCTGCCGCCGTCGGGAATGTTGACGGTTGTGTTGACCGTCGTGGCATTGAACGTGGGAAGTTGAACCGTTGTCGCTTGTGCGAAAAGCGAAGGAGCAGCGACGACTAGCAGAGCGAGTGAAGAAAGGAGAACCTGTGGTTTGAACATTGCGTTACGAGCCTTTTCTCTTTGATTCCCGCCGAGCTATGGGGATGAAAACCCATAACCTGCTTTAGTTTATCGAATAATGCGTCGATAATTCAACTGAAAAACACATCAAATCGACCCATTTTGTTGTTAATCTGCATAGGCTTGGGAAACCAGTTTGGCGAGAACAAACGACGCGATTCACTCCTTGGGGAAGATGGTCAGCCTTGACGCAAGTGCAAGGGACGCGTAACCTTTCGCCGCTGACACGTTGGGTTGTCAGCCACAAACTGCTTGCAGGCCATGCACCTATGGAAGGAACGCGCCGGTGCCCGCTTCAATCCCGCACAATTCGTTGCCCGTCTGCCGAGTCCCCCTGTTAGATGTTGTTCGTGACGGTGACCTGCTGCGAGACGAAATCCTGACGGCGGTTGCAGAAATCTATGACACAGGCCGGTTTGTCAACGGGCCGCATTGCCAGGCTTTTGAACGGGCCATCGCCGAAACCTGCGAGACGAAATTCGCAGTGGGCTGTGCTTCCGGCAGTGACGCATTGCTGTTGGCGTTGATGGCGATTGACACACGTGCCGGCGACGAAGTGATCCTGCCGAGCTTTACTTTCTTTGCCACGGCTAGCGCTGTGACACGACTGGGCGCGACGCCGGTGTTTGTGGGCATCGATCCTGTGACGTTTAACATTTGTCCCGCCGCGATCGAAGCCGCGGTTACCGAGCAAACGAAAGCCATTATGCCCGTACATTTGTTTGGCCAATGTGCCGACATGGACACGATTGGCCGCATCGCGGAGAAAAACTCGTTGCACGTCATCGAGGATGCCGCCCAAGCCATCGGCGCGCGACACGGCGATCGTGCGGCGGGTTCGATGGGCGACATCGGTTGCTTTAGTTTCTATCCCACCAAGAATCTTGGCGGCGTGGGCGACGGTGGAATTCTGACGACATCCAATGAACAGCTTGCCGATCGTTTGCGATTGCTGGCGTCGCACGGCATGAACCCACGTTACTATCACAGCGAGGTCGGCATTAACAGCCGGTTGGATACGATTCAAGCCGCGGCACTTCACATCAAACTGAAGCGGCTTGCTGATTGGACAGCGCGACGTCAACAGAATGCCGCTCGCTACGCCGAATTGTTCGTCGTCGCGGGATTGGCCAACACAGTGACCTTGCCCGACGCAAGTGCGGACACCGCGCATGCTTGGAACCAATTCACGATCCGTGTTCCCAACGGCCAGCGCGATGCACTGCGGGCACATCTAGCCGATGCCAATGTTGGCTCGGAAATCTATTACCCGGTTCCTCTGCATCAACAGAAGTGTTTTGCTTCACTGCCACACGTCACCACGGATTTGCCGGAAACCGAACGGGCGTCGGCGGAAGTGTTGAGCCTTCCCATCTTCCCTGGGCTAACGCAAGAAGAGCAGGGATATGTTGTCGACCAAACGGCCGCATTTTTCGCAGCCGGACAGCATCGTCTCGCATCGTAGTCAGTGGACGCGTTGTCCCGGCTGAGCACCTTCGTCCACACTCAGCAAAAACACATCCTTGCCACCCGGGCCTGATGCCAGGATCATCCCTTCGCTCGTGCCAAACTTCATCTTCCGCGCGGCCAAATTCGCTGCCATCACGACGAGTCGCCCAACCAACTTTTGCGGATCGCACGATTGCTTGATCCCCGCGAAAACCGTGCGACGTTCTTCGCCGCCGAGGCTCAGCGTCAGTTTCAACAACTTGTTGGCTCCCTTGACATCTTCCGCCGCTACGACGCGAGCGACTCGCAGATCCACTTTGACAAATTCGTCATAGGTGCATGGTTCCGACAAGGGCTCATCTTTCAACGGTTGATCACTGTCGTCAAACTGCGTTGTCGTGGCCTGTTCGACCGCGTCGTCTTTGCTTTCTTCCACCATCGCTTCGACATCTTTCTTTTCTGGCCGTTTTAACATGTGTTTGAATTTCGCCACGCTCGTGCCAACAAGCGGCGTCTGCGCTTCATCCCAACTTTCGATCGGCTTGCCCAAAAGCGCGCCCGTTTGCTCCGCCAATTGCGGCAGCACCGGTGACAAGTAGACCGCAATCTGCCGGAACAGATTCAACGCGATCGTGCAAACATCCTGCAACTCCTGCGCCTTGTCCGGATCCTTTTTCAACGTCCAAGGCGCGGCATTCTCAACAAACGGATTCGCCCGATCGGCCAAGTCCATGATCAACCGCACTGCTTTGTTGTAGTCGCAGTTTTCGTAAGCCCCGGCTATGTCGTCACCGGCTTTTGCCGCGTACTCAAACAAACCGCCGTCGTCTGGATACTGTTCAGACAAACCTGCCTTGGCGACGAACTTTGCCGAGCGGCTCGCAAGGTTGACAACTTTACCAACCAAATCTGCGCTGATCTTTGCGACGAATTCTTCCAAATTCAAATCCAAATCATCCAACCTTGGTCCGAGTTTGGCAGCGTAGTAGTAGCGCAAAAAACTTGGATCAAGATGCTTCAGGTACGTTTCGGCCTTGACGAATGTACCTTTGCTCTTCGACATCTTTTCACCACCGACGGTCAAGAAGCCGTGAATGTGAACCTTGGAAGGCAGGTTGAATTCCGCGGTCTTCAACATTGCGGGCCAAAACAGACAGTGGAAATACTGAATGTCCTTGCCAATGAAATGGTGGACTTCCGTTTCCTCGCTTCGCCACCAGTCGTCGAATTCCTCGCCTGTGCGATCGCACCACTGTCGAGTCGACGCCATGTAACCGATCGGTGCATCGAACCACACGTACCAATAATGTTTGCCGTCCGTCTCGGGGATGTCGAAACCGAAATAAGGTGCCGGCCGCGACACGTCCCAGTCGCGCAAAGGCTCGTGAAGAAAATGGCCCTTCAAATAGTTGGCCACTTCATCCTGAAGATGCTCGCCGTCTTGCGTCCAATCGTCCAAAAACTCGTGTAACGTTTCGATCTCGACAAAGAAGTGATCTTGCTCGCCTTTGGTCGGCGGCTTTTGACTGACGGTGCTGATCGGATCGATAAGATCCACGGCGCTATACGTTGCGCCACACTTTTCACAATTGTCGCCGTGCTGGTCTGGCGCCTTGCATTTGGGACACGTCCCCTTCACAAATCGATCGGGCAATGACTCTCCCGTTTCGGCGTCAAAGAGCTCGACAACTTTGCGTTCGGCAACCAGGCCCTTGTCGTTCAGTGCCTTCCAAAAAACCTGGCAGAATTCTCGGTTCTCCGACGAGTGTGTGCTGCCATAATTCTCGAATTCAATTCCGAATCCGGCAAAGTCACGCTGGTGAGCCTCGTTCATCAGGTCGATAAATTCTTCCTCGGTACAGCCTTTTTGCCGAGCGCTCTTCATGATCGCTGTGCCGTGCGTGTCGTCGGCGCAAATATAGATGCAGCGATGGCCGCGCAACTTCTGAAAGCGGACCCAGATGTCGGTCTGGATGTATTCGACAAGATGCCCAAGATGAATGGGGCCATTCGCATAGGGCAAGGCTGCCGTGACGAGAATCCGTCGCTGGCTCATAGTGACTCCGTTGAAATCTGCAATTCCTTTCCAATGTTTGAAGTGTGCATTCTAGCGGAGTCGTGGGATCACCTGTAGGACGGGTTGCCTGTTGTCCACTCACACGAGATTTTGCTATCCCGATGCTTCCGTCATTTGCCGCCCATTGCGCTGGACGAGATCGGCACGCAGATTTCACTCTCCGAAATCTATGACGGAGTTGAATTCACGCCTGAACCGGACGAAGACGAAGTGGAGTAATTTTCGCCGTAGGATGGTTTTTCAAAGCCGTCCGTCGGTGGTTCGTTGTGTTGGACGGCTTTGGGAAGCCATCCTACAAAAAATCCCTCGCGTTAATCCGACAGTTGCACTTGACTTGGCGACATCAGGTACCCGATCAGGTCGCGGACTTCGACGTCCGAAAGAAAGTCGAGCTGACTATCCGGCATCATGGAAAGCTGAGATATCCGCATCTCGTCGATTTCCTCGCGGGCAAAGACGAGTTTTTGTTTGGGCAACTGAACCGTGATCGTCCGCTCGTTCTGCGAAAGGATGATGCCGTTGATCACGCGGCCGTCGGCCAACAACATGATCGTCATGTGATAATTCTTTGAAACGGTTGCACTCGGATCGACGATGTTTTCCAAAAGGTACTGCAAGTTGGATCTTTGCGCGCCCGTTAGATCGGGTGCGATCGCACCACCTTTGCCGAACAGCTTGTGGCAGTTTGCACACGATTTTTCGAACAATGCCCGACCAGCCGACAAATCTGCCTTGGCGAGCGACGCGGTCGAAAGTGCTTCGCGATACTCGTTGATCTTTGCAACCTTGTCGGCGGAAATCTGTTTGAGTTCCGGCCATAGCTTGGCGATGCGGGCGTTGATGCGGTGGTCGCCAAGCGTTTGCAATTGTCGCAGTTGAAACACAGACACAAAGTTGCGATCAATCTTTCCACCGGCAACCGCATCGAGCAACTCAGCAGCATACGCAGGTCGTGAGACGAGTACGTTGATCACTTCTTCCTTGCCGGACGAACGCATCTGGTTTATTTTTTCGATTAACAGTTTTGGCGTGTCCGGCTCGTTAAACGCCGCCAGCCCTCGTACTGCATCGCGGCCCATGTCGAGGTTGTCGAGCAGTTTTCGAAGCGTCGGCACGAGATCGTCGATGCGACTGGCGACCAGCGTTCGAATCGCCTCGCGCCGAACATCCAGATCTCCGCCCGATGTGGCGATTTTCATCAGGGCCTCGACCGCGCGGCCATCGCCGAAGACCAGCGACAGCTCGCGCTCGAGTTGTCTGACTCGGTCATCAGCGCTCTTTCTGAGCACGGAGGTGACTTGCTCCCAGCCCTCGGGCATCGGTGCTTTGCGCCAGCCGCGCAGCGCCGTCGACATACCTTCCAGCAGGTCGGTCTGTCCAGCCGAGCCGCGTTTGGCGAGCAACGCGGTCAACCCGCTAACCGCATCGGGTTGCCGTTCGATCTCGTACGTCAGACGCCGCGCGATGTATCGTCGAAGCAAAGGTATTTTGGTTGTCGCAGCGAGTTGGATGGCCTCGTTCGGATGCTCAACAACGGCTGGTTCAATCGCGTACCACAACATCAACGGTAGCACACGGTCGTCGGCGAATCCGTCGTCCGAAGTGATGTTCGCCGCGATCGTAAATCGTTCGCTCTTCGGAAACTGATTTAGAGTGGACGCGAGAAACGTTTGAACCAGGCCGGAAGACTCTGTTTCGCTGACTTCTTCCAACGCTTGTCGTACGGCAACCGTGGGTGCTCCGTCATCAACGAGCAGTTTGATGGCCCAAACTCGGGTGTGTTCGTTGTTGTGGCTAAGTTGTTTGATGAGCCACGCCGCGTCGATTCCGCCAGTCACGTGCAGGCACCACATGGCTCGGAGTTTTCGCGTAATGTCTTTTTGCTCGTCGTACATCTTTAGCAGAGCCGCATGCACATTGCCCATGTCGTTGCCCGCCACTGCTCGTTGCTGAAGCAACCGGCGCGCGTGACGCACATGCCAATCGTTCTTGTGCAGTTGCAGTGCAACTAGCTTGGCGTCGTCTGTGGTAGGACGGATTGCTAATCCGTCCATCTTCTTCTGTTCGTTCGCAGCGGCAGCGGACGGATTGGCAATCCGTCCTACGTAGTTCACTTTGTAAATTCGCCCTGACGTGCGGTGAATTCCGTCGTTGTCGTGGCACTCGCCGATGTCCGACCAGTCGGCAATGTAAACGCCGCCGTCCGGCCCGTAACACAGTTCGATGCCGCGGAACCAGATGTCCTTGGCGTGCATAAAATCGTCTTCGTGTTTGCCGATATACGTAGCACCATGTCGATGGAGACGATCGCAATTGATGCGGCATCCGTGAAGGTTCGCGGTGAAAACGTCGCCACGATACTTCTCGGGCCAATTGTCGCCGAGGTAGATCATCATGCCCGTGTGAGCGTGGCCGCCGCCCGCTTGATCCGTTGTCTTGCTCATGCTGCCCCGTTTCAAATCGTGCCACCTTTCGGCCGTGTCCCAATGGACGTGATCGGCTGTCTGCGGGATGTACTTGTAAAGGTGTGGATTGAAATGCTCGCCGAACATTCGCTCGTAATAAGCACCTGGAATCACGTGCCACAGGTGCCCAATCACCGTGTTGATGAAAAACATCTGGCCGTGGTCGTCCCAATCCATGCCCCACGAGTTGGTCGTGCCCTGGCAGACGACCTCAAAGGTCTTGCGCGTCGGATGAAACCGCCAAATACCGCAGTTCATCTTCATCCGTTCCGCGCGCGACATCCCAGGAGTGCCGATGTACGACGTCGTGGTGATTCCGTGCCGACCGTAAAGCCAGCCGTCCGGTCCCCAGCGCAGCCCGTTGACGATGTTATGTCCAATCGTGTCGCTGTTGAATCCTTCGAGCATCACCACCGGCTCGCCATCCGGCACGTCATCGTGATTGCGATCGGGGATGAAAAGCAAGTGTGGCGCACACGTCGCCCACACGCCACCGAAGCCAATCTCGATGCTTGTCAACTTCTTCGCCTTGTCCCAAAACACTGTGCGCTGGTCGAACTGGCCGTCGCCGTCTTTGTCTTCGAGGATCACGATGCGATCGTACAACTTCGTTTCGAATCGAATCGGCTGCTCGGCGTAGGTGTAATTCTCAGCAACCCACAACCGGCCCCGCTCGTCCATCGCCAGCGCGATCGGCTGTTGTACATCCGGCTCAGCGGCGAAGAGCGAGATCTCGAAGCCTTCAGGCAATGTCATGCCGTTGAGCGCCTCGGCGGGTGACGTCAGACCTTTGCCGACGTTTTGCGTGTTGAAGATCTTTGGAAGTTCGTCAGCGTGGAGTGTTGCACTGGCAACGACAAGGATCACAAGAGACAATTTGTATTTCATGAGCGAAATCCTGTGTGGTAAAGTCGCCACCATGATAATTCACAGGCTCATCGGTCGCGAGCATGTTTGTTTGAACAGAAGCAAACGAAGGTAACGAAGTTTTACGTTGTTTCCTTCGTTGCCTTCTGTTCAAAAGAATCATCCACCGCCGACTGGTGGCAGAATGGCCAAATCGTCGCCATCAGACAAAGAGCGATTACGATCGCGCTCCAATTGGCCATTGACCGTGAACGTTTGGACGCCTTCGCTGGGAATGTCGAGCGCGGTGAGCACGTCCAGAATCGTCGCGCCTTCGGCGATCTTTAACTTTCCCTCATCGGACGTTTTGTCTTTGAGAACGCCCATCAGTTTCAACGTGATTTCCATCACTCGTTTTTCGCACCTACATAGACAGCGTGCGATGGATTCTCGGGAACGGACGGCTTCGCTCCGCCAAAGGTGAAACCGCGAGCTTTTGTCGCCTGGCCAAGCAATGTCGTTTTGCGAAGTTTTTCCGCAACGCCGACGCCGACGAACGCGCGTCGAACGTCGAACGGATTCTCTTCGAGATATTTTTTCCACGCGCCGAGCGACGATTGCGTCTGCAAGATGCCTTTGACCATGCCGACGTCGGTCAACATTCCCATGTCGTTGGCACGGCCAGTGAAGATTGCCCCAACGAGTTGGTCACCGCGCCACAGCAGTTTTCGATAAACGTAGCCGCTTTCGTTGCAAATGGTGGTTGCCTCGGCCGCCGAGTCGTTCCACGCGCCGAAGCTGGCCGTTTGCAAGCCGCACACGTCGGTGATGTTCATTGACAAACTGCCGGGATAGTGAACTTCCTGGCCCGCCATGTTCGCTCCGGCAACTCGCCCGTGATCGACCGCCGTCGGTTGGATGGCGTGGATCTCCTTGTTGTCGCTGAACAGCGCGGGACCTTGGGCCACGTCGCCGGCAGCGTAGATGTTGGCGATGCTGGATTGCATTTGATCATTGACCACGATGCCTTGGTCCGTCTCGATGCCGCTGCTGTCGGCCAGGTCGATGTTCGGTTTGACACCGGTGGCAAGGATCACCACATCGGCGGGGATCTCGTCGCCGTTATCGAGCTGTACGAGTTTTTCATTGCCGCTGCCTTGCTTGATTTCCTTGACACCCGTGCCAGCGTGCACGGTGACGCCTTTGGTCGCCAGCCACGATTGGACCATCGTTGCCGCACCCGTGTCCAACATTCGCGGCAACACCTGCGCCTCGCGTTCGACCACATCGAGCTTCCAACCACGTTTGAACATCGCGTTGAGCACGATGAAGCCGATGAAGCCCGCGCCGACGAGGACGATGCGTGGTTGCTCCATGCCGCTGGTTGCGTCGAGGACGCTTTGCGTGTGGGCGAGTGACCACAGTGGCTGGACACCGGGCAAATCAGTTCCCGGAATCGGCGGAGCCAGCGGCGACGAGCCAGTGGCGATCAACAGATTGTCAAAATCCAGCGACGAACCGTCGGACAGCGCTAGCGAGTTGTTGCCCGCGTCGAGTTGGTCGACGCGAACGCCGATTCTCGCGTCAACACTCAGCCGCTGAAAATATGCGTCGTCGCCGGTGTGAGTTTGTTCGGGAGGGATGTCGCCGCAAAGCCAATAAGGCAACGCCATCCGCGAATGGGTCGGTTCGTCTGACACCAGCGTGATCTGGGACGAACTGTCGTGCAAACGAATCGTCTCGGCCGCGTTGGTCGCTGCCGGTCCGCCGCCGATGATAACGTTTTTTGCCATAGTGTTTCTCGCGATTGAAGGAACTCGGACGGAAGACAATATGATAGTGTTGTCAAGCGCGAGAATTCAACTAGGCGTGATATGCGGTAGTGTCCTAATTTTGAGTTGTAGACTTCCGAAGTTTCGGAAGACTTCGGAAGTCTGGTTCGGGCCAACACACGAATGGGACACTACCTGATGTGCACCGCGTGATCAAAAATCGAAGTCGGCTGGCTTGAGTCCCTTGTCTGACCAGAAGTTCTTTTCGCGATGAAAACCGTACGCGCTCGGTTCGAATTTGCCGACGAGGCCCACCTTGGTTCCTTCACTCGGAATCTTGTCCGCTAGACCAAGGCACCAATAGGCGGCGTTGACCAACATTCGTCGCGTCCCTTCAGCAACCAAGTCGGTTGACGAGCCCATCGTAGTGTTGAAGACTTGTCCTTTCTTGCCGTCGGGAACTTGGTAGCTCTTCGTCCAACCGACCGGCATGATTGGATCGTTCTTGCCTTTCACGGGCTCGTCGTCGGTTGGCTTCATGCCGAAGAATGGGTCGTTGGTTCGCTCGCCCGCGCGTTTGGTGACCTGGCCCAAAACGATCGGCATACTATCACCCGGCAACGGCAACCGGACTCCATACACGTCGGTTGGTCCCCAAACATCGCCGTCTTTCAAACCGCGAGCGATCGCGTGGTCTTTCGCGTTTTCGGCAATCAAACCGACTGTGCTGTCGTTCTTGTGACCGCCGTGATGACTGACCCACTTCTCACCCAACACCAGCCGTCCGAAGCCGTCCTTCCATTCCTTCTTGTCACCGCCATACCCGTTGCCGTAGTGGCCGTAGGGCTTGTTGCCGGGGATGTTAAACGCGTGGGTCGCCGTTCGCATGCCGATCACGGGTCGGCCCGTCTTCAGATAATTGTCGATGTGTTTCATTTGGTCGTCCGGCAGATCGCGAAACCTTGTGGCGATGACCATCAAGTCGGCGCTCGGGAGTGCTTCCAAGCCGGGAATGTTGTGCCGGTTGTTCGGGTTGATGATTCCGGTGTCAGGGTCGATCGCGAACAGCACGGTACATTTAAAACCGTGGTGCACGGCCAGGATTTTGCCAAGTTGCGGCAAGGCTTCTTCGCTGCGGTATTCTTCGTCGCCGGAAATCAACACAACGTGCTTGCCTTGGCCAGGGCCCTCTTTGCCTTCATAGACGACCCATGGATCTGCGGCTTGAAGCGTGTTGATGAACATTGTTGTGACGGCGAGGGAAAGAAATAGTGACTTGTACATGGGAGGTCCGTATGTGGGTTGAGACTTCCGAAGTTTAAGAAAACTTCGGAGGTCTGGATTACTGAAACTTTCGTGAACTCGTCTCGTTTGCTTTGGGGAAATCATCGGGAATCGGCAGGGTCACTTTGCCGGTCGCGGCCCACTCGGTCCCACGTTTGAACGTGGCAATGAATCCGACACATTCCTGCGAATAATCCGCGTGCCCCATCGGTGTATGAAACACTCGGCCTTTGCCATACTCGACGGTCATGATCATCGGCTCATGCCGCCCGCTGCCACCTCGTTCCTTCGAGGCGTAGGCTGTCGCGAGCACGTTCATGTTCTCAGCCGGTCCACGGAGAAAGTCGTACAACTCATCTTGAGCGTGCATCCATTCGCCAGGCATGCCTTTGGTAATCGGATGGTCGGCGTCGCGGACAATGATTTGGAACGGATGTTGTGGACCATGATGTCCACCACGGCCCGGCGATTTGTCACGGACCAGCTTTCCGTCGTCGTCAAGAAAAACGTATGGCCCGTGCTTCTCGGTTCGTCCGCCCCAGCCGCCCAGGCCGATCATCTTGTTGTACTCGTCCCACTCGCCGAACGAATTGTTGGCCGCGTGAATGATCACCAATCCACCGCCACCCTTCATGTACTTTTCCAGTGCGGCCTGAGTTTCTTCCGGCCATGGGGCCGCACCGAATCCAAAGTTCGAGACGACCACGTCATACTTGGAAAAATTCGGTTTGAAATCAGGGTCGGGCGTTGGCTGAGGCATACTCTTCGTCTCGACACCGCTCAGCGGAAATTCCTTTAACAAGGCATCGCCGCGCCACGTGTACGCCGTCCGTTCGATGTCGACGGCAAACTGGCCCGTGTCTTCAAGATAGTCTTTCATCATGAAAGTGGTCTTGGGCCACGCGCCGTGATTGTTCTGGCCGTCGATAATCAACACCTTCATTTTGCCCGCCGCATTGTCATCGGCGGAATTGTCTTTCGCAGCTTTGTTGTTCGCAGCCTTGTCATCCGCCGAACAAGCCATCACGCTCGTCGCGAGCAACAACCATGCAAGTTGCCAAATTCGTTTCATCAAATCATTCCTTCAAGCGTTTGTTTTGTAGCTGCACTCGCCAGAGTGCGGATGGCACACCCTTAGTCCGCGTTCGGGCGAACGCAGCTACGAAGAGGACTCGTTACTTTTTGTAATCACGCACCGTCACTTTGTCGGTGCCGGGGAAGTCTTTCGGAATTTCCTGCGTGACCGTACCGGTGGCGACCCATTCCGCGGCTCGTTGCACGGTCGTGGCGAAACCCGAGCAGGTCATCGAGTAGTCGGCGTGTCCCATGACCGTCGTTAGCACCTTGCCTTTGCCGTAAGGAATGACCCAAATCATCGGCTCGTGGGAGCTAGTGCCACGTCTGTCGGATGCGGAATAAGCGGTCGCGAGAATCTGCATGTTCGCCGCTGGTCCGCGTTGGCCGTGATACAGTTCGTCCTTGGCGTGCATCCACTGTTGCGGCATGCCTTTGGTCACCGGATGCGAGTCGTTCCGGACGATGATCGAGAATTCATGTTGTGGACCGTGCCCTGCGCCGGGTCCTTCGCCTTTGGGAGTGCGAACTTCTTTGCCATCGTCATTAAACGTCAGCCGATCACCGAAGCTGTTGCCTCGCCAGCCGAGTCCGATCATGTCGTTGTATTCTTTCCAGCCGCCAAACGCGTTGTTCGCGGCGTGAACGATGACGACTCCGCCACCACCTTTGACGTAGGCTTCGAACGCGGCCTGTGTCTCTTTGGACCACATCGCGCCGTTGTAGTTCGACAGCACGACATCGAATTTCGAAAACTCGGGCGAAAAGCTGCTGATGTCCTGACCGCGCGGCGGAGAAGTGGCGACTTCGACGGTGAACAACCCGGCTTCGTCGAGGATCTTGGTCAACACTGGCGTGGTCGCCTTCCAGTTGTGGTTGTTTTGTCCGTCGATGATCAAGACTGAAATCTTGTCGGCGGCCAGCGCGTTGGCTGAAAGAATGACGAATACGGAAAGAACGATAAGATTTCGGAACATGGAAGGTCCTTTTCATGAGAGGTGAGCGACGTCGGGCAGGGCGTCATTTCGTGCCTAGTTTAACACCCGGATTCGGCGAAAGCAAAGAGACTAGCAGCCCGGCTGTTTCGAACAGCCAGGCTGCTCAACGGACTTACACGGTGATTTCAAACCCTTTGCGTTGCTCGCGGCTTTGCCATTGATTGGCTTCTTGGTCGCCGATGATTTGCTCGGTCTCGGGATCCCACTTAAGCGGCCGGTCGAGACGAATCGCGATGTTGGCCAAGTGACACGTCGTGATCGCGCGGTGGTGCGAGAAGACGTCGGAGATGGGCTGCTCGCGCGTTTTGATGCACTCGAAAAAGTTGCCCATGTGGTTGCCATGCTTTTTGCCTTTGTAGGCGTTCGTGATAGCATCTTCCGGCAGCGGGCTCTCTTTCAGTGCGTCGACGGCCGCTCCTTCGAGCTTGCCACGGTTGACGAACAGCCAGCTCTTGTCGCCCTCGATCTGGACGCCGTTGCCAAAATCGGTCTTGCCGTCTTTGTATTCGCTGCCGTCTTCCTGGATCTTGTCGGAGATGACCAGTTCGATGCCGTCAGCAAACTTGCAGGTGATCGAAAACGTGTTCGCCGTGTTGTAGCGATCGTCGGCAGTCGGATGACCGTCTTTCAATTCGACGGGAAATTTGGCCGTGCCCTCGAACGAAATCGGCCCCGTGTCATCCGCACCTGCGGCCCAATGCGCGATGTCGACATGATGCGCGCCCCAGTCCGTCATCTTGCCGCCGGAATACTCGAACCACCAGCGGAATTGATAATGACATCGTTCTTTGATGTAGGCGACCAGCGGCGTTTGACCAAGCCAGGTGTTCCAATCCAAATGCTCCGGCGGATCGCTCTTTTTGAATGGACCGCCGCCAGGTCCGCCACCAATGGCGACCAGGATCCGTTTGACATTGCCCACGCTACCATTGCGACACATTGCGATCGACTTGGCAAATGGACCGTGACTTCGCTGCTGAGTTCCAACTTGGAAAACGCGACCTGTCTTTTCGACCGTCGCGCAAATCTGTTTGCCTTCCTCAATCGTCAGCGTCAGCGGCTTTTCGCAATACACATCTTTGCCGGCCTGCATGGCTTCGATGGCAATCTTCGAATGCCAATGATCGGGCGTTCCGATGGTGACCGCATCGATGTCCTTGCGATCGAGCACCTCGCGATAGTCGCTGAACAGATCGGCGCTACCGCCGCTCAGCTTTTGCCGCGC
Organism: uncultured Pirellulaceae bacterium; assembly: GCA_964343305.1. Lineage (GTDB taxonomy): Bacteria > Planctomycetota > Planctomycetia > Pirellulales > Pirellulaceae > CAYFJO01. Next base: position 28,539 of record CAYFJO010000007.1, read on the forward strand.
CGTTTCCGCCCGGCCGCTGTCGACGTCGCACACGGCCACAATATCTCCAAACGCTTTAGCCCGGTTTGCAATCCCTGTTCCCTGTCCGCCACAACCGATGGCACCAACGAGCGGGCGATCGTTTTTCTCGTCTGCCTTCGCATCGTCGGCGACGATGTTGGTGCCAGTAAAGAAATAAGGCGTGACCGCGGCGGATGTTTTCAAAAACGTACGACGACTAGTGTTTTGGTTTTTCATTTGGTTTCCTTCGTGTTCGGGGCGAGGCGGATTGCGGGGAGATGATTATAACAGAATCGAGGATCAGGGGGTTCGAACCGTCGGCGTGCGATTGAATTCTGGTACACTGACCGGCTTCTTTGCCAACCCCAATTGACGAGCCAACCCATGACCGGATTCTTCTCCAAAGACAGCATCATTGCCAAACCTGGATTCAACCGCTGGAAAGTCCCGCCAGCCTCGATCGCGATTCACCTTTGCATCGGGTCCGTTTACGCGTGGAGCATTTTCAATCCGGCGTTGGTCAAAACGCAAGGTGTGGTCGGCAGCGCGGCCAGCGATTGGGAATTGAGCCAGGTCGTTCGTATCTTTACGGTGGCGATTGTGTTCCTGGGGATGTCCGCTGCGCTGGCAGGCAAGTGGCTTGAAAAAGTTGGCCCGCGGACGGTCGGAATCGTGGCGGCGACTTGTTGGGGTGGCGGGTTCTTGATCGGTGGGCTGGGAATCTGGTGGCACCAACTTTGGCTGCTCTACTTGGGATACGGTGTGATCGGCGGCTGTGGACTGGGACTCGGCTACGTTTCGCCCGTCAGCACTTTGATCCGCTGGTTTCCTGATCGGCGGGGTATGGCGGCAGGACTGGCCATCATGGGTTTCGGCGGCGGTGCCATGATTGGCGCTCCGCTCAAGAACGCGTTGATCCAGACTTTTTATCAGGCACCTGATTATTTGGGCACGGTCGACGAAGTTGCAACGCAAACCAAAGAAGGCATTCAATACGCCGAAGTCGCCGGACAAATGCACGAGGTCGTCGTGGTCGGTCCGAACGATGTGGCACAGATGATCGTGCCCGGCGCGGAAGGTGTCTATGTCGCGGGCACGGGCAGCGCCGGCGTGGCCGAGACGTTTGTCGTTTTGGGCTTGGCCTACTTCATCGTGATGTTGATCGCGTCGTCTTCGTATCGCATTCCCGCACCCTGTTGGAAACCCGATGGCTGGACTCCACCCGACGAAGACGACCCGAGCCAAAAAATGATCAGTCGCCACGATGTGGGCGTCGACCAGGCTTTGAAGACGCCGCAGTTTTATCTCGTTTGGATCGTGCTCTGTTTCAACGTGACCGCCGGGATCGGTGTATTGGGCGTCGCCAAAACGATGATGACCGAGATCTTTGGCACGACACTGCCCGGCACGGTCGATGATCGATTCGCGGCAATTTACGTTTTGATGATCAGCGTGTTCAACATGGTCGGCCGATTCGTCTGGGCAAGTGCCTCGGACTATCTTGGTCGCAAGCCGACGTACAACATCTTCTTTATCCTCGGCATCGCGCTCTATCTATCAATCCCCTTCACGGCCCAAGCTGTCAGCGTCTCGCCGTCGGTCATGTGGTTGGTCACATTCTACGCCGTAACGATGCTGATCTTCACGATGTACGGCGGCGGCTTCGCAACCATCCCGGCGTACCTGGCCGATTTGTTCGGCACACGCTACGTCGGCGGCATCCACGGACGCTTGCTCACCGCCTGGAGCACCGCTGGCGTGCTCGGCCCCGAAGCGATCACGTGGTTTCGCCAAAACGCCCTTCGCCAATCGATCAACGAATTGGCCGCCAACGTGAACCCGGGAACATTCGCGGAGAAGTTCGGAGCCCCTATTTCGCAACTTTCGCAACTCGTCGAACAAAAAACGGTCACCATTGCCAAGCTGATGGAAATTTGCCCCGCTGGCACGGTCGATCCCTCGGCAACACTCTACAACTCAACAATGTACGTGATGGCCGCGCTGCTGGTGATCGCCCTGTTCGCAAATCTGCTCGTGCGACCAGTTCACGCGAAACACCATCTGACCGATGAATCGAATTGATTCATGGGCAAGGACCGAATCGCAGAATGTCGAACGACGCAGCACAGCCGCAACCAAATCTCTGCACCGTGTCCAATCCAACTCCGCGCTTCATGCGCGTATTTTCTGTCGCAGCATCTTTCTGTCGATCCGTCGAATTGGACAGAAAGATTCAGCGACAGGAAGATGAATTCCGTTGCGGCCAAAGGCTTCAAAACCATTGAGACGCGTACTCCAGTGATGGCCATCGCCTCACTTCGTACCCGGCTCGGCGGACTCTTGATGGGTTGGCTCGTCGAATTGAACTTTGGCATAGATCTCGGCCAACGACACTTGGCAATCGATTGATTTGAACTCGATCGTATCGGCCGGGTCGTTCGTTTCCCACAGCAGCCAGCCGTTGTCATCCTGGCGAATGAATCTTTCGACGTGAAATCTGTTTTCGGCAACGACTACATATTCGCTCAACGAGCCGAGTTGGCGGTAGTGTTCGAATTTGGACCCGCGATCAAAGTCTTGTGTCGAGTTCGAAAGAACTTCGACGAGCAATGTTGGGTTCAAGATTGTATCGAGATTTGCGTCCGCAAACATTGGATCATCACATGCAACCACAACGTCAGGATAGGCATACGTGAGGTGTTGGGCGACCTTGACTCTCATATCGGTCAAATAGGTTTCAAAATATCGATCTCGTGTTGCGTTATAATACAACTGGTCATGAAGACTAGCGAACAGATTACCTGCGACTCGCCCCCGACATGGCGAACATTTCGCCGTTGAAATACTCATTTTTCGTCTCGGCGGCTCGTTCGACGGCCAAGTATTCTTCGGCCGTAATGAATTTCTTCGGTGCGGTCAACATGTTGTGATCACCTCGTGCACGGAATTATAACAAAAAATCCCAGAGCCCACCGAAGGACCCTGGGATGAAATAGTCGTCAACAGTTTCGCGAGCCGCTTAGACTTTGATCTGAAATCCCTTGCGTTGCTCGCGGCTTACCCAATTATTGGCGTCGTCGTCGCCGACGATTTGTTCTTGCTTGGGATCCCACTTGAGCGTGCGGTCGAGGCGGATGGCGATGTTGGCCAAGTGGCAGGTGGTCATCGCGCGGTGGTGCGAGTAAACGTCCGAGATCGGGTCTTCGCGCGACACCAGGCAGTCGAAGAAGTTCTTCATGTGCGCGTTGCCGCCGCCGGGCTCTTTGCCGTTGTAGATCTCTTTCAGAATGCCTTCGGGCAGCGGGTTGACCTTCAACTGGTCGGCCGCAGTGCCTTCCAGTTTGCCGCGGCTGCAGCGGAATTCGCCCTTGGTGCCTTCGAAGATGATACCGTTGCCGTACTTCAATTCCGGTGCATTTTCCCGAATGAACATTTCCACGCCGTTGGCAAAAGTGCACTTGATATTGAAATTCGTGGCACAGTTGTACTGGCTGTCGTCCAGCGGCATGCCGTTCTTGTATTCGACCGGATGCTTGGCCATGATCGGTTCGACCGACACCGGACCTTGGCCGTCGCCGTTTTGGCCAATCGCCCATTGAGCGATGTCGACATGGTGGGCACCCCAGTCAGTCATCTTGCCGCCAGAGTACTCGTACCACCAACGGAATTCATAATGGCATCGCGATTTGCCCCAGCGTCCGCCTTCGGCGAAGCGATAGTCGGTCAGCGGCGCTTGTCCGAGCCACATGTTCCAGTTCAAGTGGGACGGCGGATCAACGATCGGCAGCGGGCCGCTGGTCGGAGCACCACCAATAACGCACGTCACTTTTTTCACCTCGCCAATACGGCCGTCTCGAACCAATGCGATGGCGTTCAAAAACCGCAGGCCCATTTCGCTACGCTGTTGCGTGCCAACTTGGAACACGCGACCGGTCTCTTTACAGACTTTGGCGATCTGTTTGCCTTCTTCGATCGTCAGCGTCAGCGGCTTCTCGCAGTAGACGTCCTTGCCGGCCTGCATCGCTTCGATGGCAATCTTGGAATGCCAGTGATCGGGCGTCACAATCGTCACGACTTCGACGTCTTTGCGATCGAGGATGTCGCGATAGTCTTCGTAGACGTCTGGCTCTTTGCCTTGTGCTTTCTTGACCCGATTGGCACCGTTCGATGCGTGCGTTTGGTCGACATCGCAAACGGCGACGCAGTCCGAAAACTTCATGGCATTCGGTCCGACGGCTCCCCAGCGGCTGCCCGTGCCGATGCATCCCAGCACCGGGCGATCGTTCTTCTCTTCTTGTCCAAAGACGTTGTGACCTGTGATCACATAAGGTGCCGACAATGCGGCCGCGCCTGCGGCTGTTGTCTTGAGGAAGTTACGACGGGTTTGCTTGTTGCTCATATGCTTCGTCCCAGGGTTGGAAGGTAGATGATTGTTTAACGGCAAGCCGAAGGCGACTGCGTGGATGTGCGAGACGCAGTCGCCTTCGGCTTGCCGTTAAACAAATTGATTGGCTACGACAATGCACTCAGTTTAACGAGCGAGGAAACGAAATTCCATCATCCGCAGCTAATTTTCGACGACTTTAAATTCAACCACTTCCCACGAAACTTCAAAGTTGGCACCCCATTGGACTCGCCGATATCGCCGGGGGATGCCGTATTTCTGGTCGAACGTGCCCCACAGCGTGAGTCGCGGCGTATGGGGTTTTGCTTTCCCAGTCTCTGCAAGCCGTATATTTTCTACATCGGCTTCGATCGTGCCAAACATACCAGGGACGCTCCAAGTATCGAACGCACGCCGGCGGGTCATCTCATGATCGTCAAGCGTGTACCGCACAACCTCGCCGTCGCGCACTTCGACGCGGTGCCGTTCGACGCGGTGCTTCTTCAACATCACCTCAATGTCGTAACTCGGTGGGCCTTCGGCGTCCCATCGCATGGATGATTGGAGCAACGTGTCGGCCGTAACGCTCGGCATCGTCTCGCGGTTCATCAGCGTCAACACAATCGTGACCACAACAATCGCAAACAACGCTCCGGCGATCGCCACACCGATCAACGACAACCGCCGCCGCGCCGTTTCTCGCCGGTTTTCGCTGGAGTCGCTCACGTTGTCTTTACTTCCGCGATACGCTTGACGTAGAACTTAGAACTATTGAAACCCGAAGCACAAGCGAGGGACGGGTGAGCAAAGCACCAAATCACAAACGACAAATAACAAACAGATCGCAAATTACAAGAATCAAAATTCAAACACATTTTTTAAAATTTGAGACTTGGAGCTCGTTTGTAATTCGTTTTTCGGGATTTAGAACGCTCCTTCGCTGACGCGTCGGGTTACGATCACTTCAATTCTCCAGCCCGCAAAGGCCAACGTCAACGACGTGCGACAATGATGACCTCTCCATCTCAGCAGCCGATCGAAACCCGAACCAAAATCGTCGCCACGATTGGGCCATCGTGCCGCACCGTCGACCAACTTGTCGAACTGGTTATGGCCGGCGTCGATGTTTTTCGCATCAACGCTGCGCATGGCACGCAAGATGACCATGACGCGGCGGTTGCGGCAATCCGGCAGGCGAGTCAGAACACCGGACGGCCGATCGCAACACTGGTCGATCTGAGCGGCCCGAAGATCCGGCTGGGCGAGTTGTTCGAAGATCCGACTCGTTGCCATTTTGGAGCGACCTATCGGTTCGTTCGCGGCGACACATCCGGTGCGGCAACCGATCTGACGAGCAATTACGAGCGCTTGATCGACGAGTTGGCGGTGGGAAATCGAATCATGCTGGCCGACGGCACGGTTGGCATGGTCGTGACAAAAAAGACAAGTGATTTTGCTGAGTGCCAAGTCACGGCGGCTGGGACGATTCGCAGCCGCCAGGGAATCAATTTGCCCGGTGCGGTGCTCAGTGTTCCGGCCATGACCGAGCGAGATATCAAGACGGCAAAGTGGGCGGCGAGTGCTGAAGTGGATTTTGTTGGGCTGAGTTTTGTGCGATCGCCGGATGACGTTGTCGAGTTGAAAAATCTGTTGCGTGCCAATGGTTCGTTGGCACTGGTTGTTGCCAAAATCGAAAAGCCCGAGGCGCTCGATCGGCTCGAAGAGATCGTATCCGTATCAAATGTGGTTATGGTGGCTCGGGGTGATTTGGGGGTTGAAATCGACATCGCGGACACACCGGTCGCTCAAAAACGAATCATCCAGGTGTGCCAGCGCCATCACAAGCCCGTGATTGTTGCCACCCAGATGCTCGACAGCATGACCCACGCCAGCCAACCGACGCGCGCCGAAGCGACCGACGTGGCCAATGCCATCCTAGACGGAGCAGACGCCTGCATGTTATCAGGCGAAACCGCGGTCGGTGATCATCCGACGTTGGTCGTCGAAACGATGAACCGCATCATGCATTCGACCGAACTACTCTTGCTGGGCACTCCTTCAAGATCGTATCAATCCGACACGCCCATCCACCCCGTCACGTCAGCGATTGTCCACGGCGCGGCACAGATCGCGCACCACACGAATGCAAAACTCGTCGTCGTCGCGACGCAAACGGGCACCACGGCGCTCGTCAAATCCAAACAGCGAGATTTCATTCATACGATTGGCGTCAGCAGCGACCCTGCGACGCTCCGCCGCATGTGTCTTTTTTGGGGCATCCGACCAGTCGAAGGTGCTCCCGTTCTGGATCACGCCCAATTGTCCGAATTCATCGAAGACTGGGGAATCCGTTCCAAGCTTCTTAGCAAACACGATCGAATTGTCTTTGTTACCGGCAGCCACGTCATGGCTGGCGTTCACAATATGGTCGTGGTTCACGAGGTTCGATGACGAAAACGTGTCGGCGGCGTGTAATCGTCGTCCGTGAGTTCTCTGGGCGAAGGTTTGGGTTGAGGGAGGATCGTGCCGTCTTCGGCGATGGGACAATTGCCATTGTCGCGCAATTGTGTACCGAGCGCATTTCCCGAAACATGGGCGAAGATGGCCAGAACAAACAGGATCAACGCAAACGCAGCGTAGGGTCCAGCGCTGCCGAGTACAGCAAATATCGCACATAGAATCGCGATCACCCAAAACAGCGATGACAACCGCAACTGGGGAGGCGCCAAAGTTGGCCGACGGTCATCGGCATGTTTGTCGATTTGATCGGTGGACATCACACACCAATTCTAACCTCGTGCGCAACTTGACGAAATATCTGCACGACCGGCCAAAACAGAACGAGTGGAATGCGCAGACAAATCGGCACAGCCGTAAGTCGAACATTAGGTGTGGTTGGTACAGTCGTTGAGATCCGAACCCGGCATTCCACACAATTGGCCAGCGGTCCGAATGTAGCTGGACGACCAATTTTGAGGATGCCGAGAATAGATCTGAATGGAACTAAATTCGGCGGTATAACACCTCTCACGTTTATTGGGCGATGGCAAGAATTCGCGTGACCTATTTGATTGTGCTGGGAACAATTCTATCGTCTGGTTGCGCGCAGACCATGACCTCAACCAAGAACGTACGGCGATCGCACACGTTCTCTGCTCATCAGCGTAATCAAGGCAATGAGGCGGCGGCCGTAGCCAAATCGAAAGCGACGCACACGGTCAAACAAACGTCGTATGAGCCAAAAGACCCGGAAGAACTGCCTTCCGTCGTCCAAGTTGTCCGTGGCCCGGATGAACATCTGGCGTGTCTGGAACAAGCAGCCATCGCCAACAACCCCACTTTGGCCGAAGCACACGCTAAGGTTCGCGCGGCTCGTGGCCGTTGGGTTCAAGTGGGTTTGCCAGCGAACCCGGTCGTCGGCTATTCCGGCCAGCAATTGGGAAGTGGCGGCACGGCCGAACAACACGGCTTGCTCATTGGCCAGGAGTTGATCCACCATCAAAAGCGTTCGTTGAATCGAGCCGTTGCCGATCGCGAATTCCGCAGCGCACAACAGCAGTGGGCTGCTCAACATCAACGTGTGCTGACCGATGTCCGAATCGCTTACTACACGTTGCTTGCCGCTCAGCAGCAGGTGGATCTGGCGACCGAGATTGCGGAGATTTCCAAGAAAGCGGCGAAGATAACGGGGGACTTATTCGACTCAGGCGATGTCGCGAAGTCCGCTAAAATGCAATCGCGCGTGGATGCGGAAACGGCTCAGATCCGGATGGAAAACAGCCACAACGAACAACGCGCGGCTTGGCGAAACCTGATGGCGGTGGTTGGCACGCCCGATCAACCGTTGCAACGAATTGCCGCCCAGCTTAGCAATCAAGTGCCTGATTTGACGTGGCTAGACGTTCGCGACCGGCTCTGGTGCCACAGTCCAGAGATGGCGACCGCGTTGATCGAAATGGAACGTGCCCGGCGTGCCGTGGATCGTGCACGAGTTGAAAAGCGACCGAATGTTGAATTGGAAGGGGTTCTGCAGGTAGACCACTCAACCAACAGCATCAACACCAACGTGCTCGCGAAAATTCCGCTGCCCGTTTTCGATCGAAATCAAGGTGGAGTTCGCGAGGCCACGGCCCAGTTACGGGCTGCCAAGGCGGCCATCGAGTGTGTGGAACTTCGCTTGCAACAGCGACTGTCCGAGGTCTTTCAACGCTACCAAAACGCTCGCAACCAAGTCGAACGATTTACGCGAGCTGAAGGAATTCTCGAATCGACGGAAGCGGCTCTGGCCAGCGTCAACGCGCTCTATGCCTCAAGTGATGTCAGCTTTCTGGAGCAACAAGCGGCGCAGCGCGCCTATATCCAAACGAATCTGACGTACATCGCGGCGCTGCGCGAATTGTGGACCGCCGTGGCGGAAATGGACGGCCTGCTGTTGCGCGACAGCCTTGAGAAATGAGAGCGAACGTCCATTGCTGCGTCGCGTAAGGTCATGATACAACCTTATGGATGGACGCCGCCTCGAAGACCAACGACCTTTCCTTGGGAGATTCTCCTCGCGACGAATCCATGCCGTCGTCAGCGAAGAAGATGGGTGGCGAAACGAATCCTGAAGCGATCGAGCCCTTGCCCGACAAGCCGTTTCGCACGGGTGTGGTGTCGTTCTTGTTCGACCCGGAATCGGGTTTGCGATGGCTGTTTCTTTGTGTGACGGGCTACGTAATACAAGTGCTGGTCATCTATACACTGCACTTCAGCTCGAGCGATTCTGCCGGGCAGATTGCCGCCGTTTTGCTAATCATGCTGCTCAGCACTGTGGGCATTTCCTTTGTTGTGCTCGCTTCGGCGTGCTTTCTGGCCATCGTTGAGGATACGGCCAATGGTTTGAAGAAAGTCGAGAACTGGCCGGACGTCAACTTCACCGAATGGGCGCTCGACTCGTTCTATGTCATCAACGCGTCATTCATGTCGTTTATGCCCGGCTGTTTGTTTGGTCAGGTATTCGTGTGCCTGGGATTGGGGATGGAGAGCGCACTGGTGACGGGCGCAGCGTCGATGTTCGTTTTCTTTCCGCCTGTGCTGCTCGCGAGTGTTCAGTATGGCTCGTCGTTCTATCCAGGCGCGTCGAACGTTTGGTATAGCATGCGCGGACAATGGAAGTCTTGGAAACAATTCTATTGGATGGCGATGGTTTTGGGCGCGGGCTGTTTTTTGGCTCACCTGTTAAGTTGGACGGGGTGGATGATTCTGGGCACGATCGGTTCCGTTGTAATTGTCACATTGACGATGATCTATTTCCGATTGCTCGGTCGGTTGTCGCGCATTATTGACGAAAAAGACGTTCACAAGAAAACGGATTTGGAAGACGCCACCGCGCGTGAAGAAGACGAAGATGCTGCCCAATCGAACGAAGCGGCGAAAACGCCGGACGAGGAGTCACGTGTCGCGTCGTCAACAGCGAAGGCTCGGCAAACGGCCCCACCGCGTAGTGATCTGGATCTGAACAGCAAAGAATGGGACGCCAACACATGGTCCGACTTGCCTTGATTCATGGCGCTGCCCTTGGCGGCGATCTGGCCAGCGTTCAAAACCGTTTAACTGGCGGACAAATCGTCGCTGTGGTCGACGACGATGTGCCACGAGCAAACTCGATGGCGGAATCCATTGATGCAACGCTCGCGGTCGATTCCGTGGACCAACTTCTTCAAGAAAACCACGACGCCTTCGACGGGGCGTGCCTGATGCAGTCGAACGCTGGAATCGCACGTCAAATCATTCAGGCTGGTAAACATTTACTTGTGCAGTCGCCCATCGCGCCGTCCACGGGTGAAGCTGATCAATTGATCTCCGCCTGCAACGACCAAGTCTGCTTGATGGTTGGTCAAGACGCTCGATTCGATCCGTCGATCCAAGTTGTCCGGCAAAGCATCGACGCCGGACAAATCGGTGAACCGGGACTACTGCGAATTCATCATTGGGACGGCACCTCGTCGCCAAGGTGTGACACACTGGAGCGCATCATTCGAGAGATCGATCTAGCGAATTGGATGTTCGGTCATCTGCCGAACTACGTTTATACGATCGGACGCCGCGAGAGCAATGGCCGGCCGGAATACATTCAAGTCCACCTTGGCTACGGTGAAGGAATGGCACTGATCGACTACGCAACCTTGCCCACGGGCAACGCGGACTATTATTCGCTGTCCGTGATCGGGTCGACCGGCGCGGCCTACAAAGACGATCACCACAATATGCAGTTGCTCTATCGTGGCGATCATCCGACGGCGATCAAAACCGATATCGGCCAGGCGAATGTTTTGGCGCAGCTTCAAGAATTCATCGACTCGATCAACGAGCGACGCGACCCGGCCTCGACCGCGAAAGACGGTCGTGCCGCGATCCAAGTGGCCGAGGCGACGATCGAATCCATGCAGACCGGTCAAGTGGTGACGTTGTAAAGTGGATAAACCATAAGCATGAATCAGCAAAACTTCCGCGTTGCCGTTCTTAGTGTTGTCAAACATGCCTATCTGCCGCGCGGTGTGGCGTCACACCCGCGATTCGAATTGGTTGTGGTTGCCGATGACGAGGAACAACCCGCTTGGGTCCACGAGCGAAACGAGAAATTCGCGCGCGAGTATGACATCCCCTACGTTCGCAACGTTGGAGAGGCGATCGAGCGTTTCGATGTCCAAGTCGCCGTTGTCAGCAGTGAAGCCGAGCGGCATTGCGACCTCAGTGTGCGAGCGGCCAACGCGGGGCTGCACGTTGTTCAAGACAAACCGATGTCGACCAAGTTGTCCGAGTGCGACCGGTTGGTCGAAGCCGTCCAGCGAAACAGCGTCAAGTTCCTGATGTGGAACCGCAACGGATTGCCCGCCATCCAGCAAGCTCACGATTTAATTCAAAGCGGCGAGATCGGCGAGTTGCAGGCGATCCATGTTGACTTTTACTTTTCCAAGGACGCTGGCCCGCGCAAAGGAACGCGCAAGCCAGGCGACCCGCCGATGGATTGGCTCGAAGCGCAAAAAGCCGCGCATGCCGACGGAAGCGACGGGGGCGTGGGCCATCAGCCGATGGGCGAATTGCAGATCGAAGGCATCTATCCGCTGGCTTACATCCACATGTTGACTGGCGGCGCGGCGGTCCACCGCGTTTTCGCTCGAACCACGGCGCATTTTCATCAATTGACGGTCGACAACCACGTCGATGACCTGGCCACCGTCACGCTTGAGATGGCGGGCGATGTCGTCGGCTCGCTGTGCATTGGCCGCATTGGCGCGGCGAGTCACCCCGACATCGGTGAAATCAAAATCCATGCGATCGGGTCCGAGGGATCACTGGTCATTGCGGAAGCGCGTCCCGAAGTCGGCGTTTACTATCGCGATCAACCGGCCAAAGAGTTTCGCCACCGGCGAGTCGCCATCGACAACGACTATGTGAACATGGAGTCATTCGCCCAAGCGATCGACAACAACGGCCCCACGATGCTCGACGCTCACGCCGGCCGAGCAATTGCGGCGACGGTTGAAGCGGCGATCGAGTCCGGGCGTAGCGGCACGCTAGTGGACGTCGTGTAATTCGACCCACTCACCACGTTTGGCGGATGCCACCGCAGCGTCCGTAAACACTTGGACGCGCCAGCCGTCTTCCAGATTGGGATGTTCCAACGAACCACTCGCCATTTGCTCGCGCATCGCGGGAAAGACGTATTTGGAAAAACGATTTCCAAATCCTGGGTTGTCGATCGATTCTTGCGACTCGATATCTTGGGCGTTTTTCACGAGCGTGATGCGGCTGTTGATGCGGTCGATGCCAAGCGATGCTTTCGTTCCATGAATCTCCAGTTCGGATGACAAGGCTTTGCGAAACACAGGCGCGTGCGACAAGACGATCGAGCCGACCGCGCCGCCTTCGAATTGCCAAATGATGTTGGCATAGTCGTACGCCGTTCCTTTGCGCGATGCCGAGACGTCGGCGACTTTGTGTTCGTTACCCCAATCGAGCGCTTCGCCGAGATCGATCGCGCCGAGGTCGGGTTTTGGTGGCGAGATGACGTCCGCGTGAGCAAGCACGCGGGTTGCATTCTGGCCAATGATCCAGCGCACGGCGTCATAGGCATGTGAACCGACGTCGGCGATACTGCCGGCCGCGGACAACTCGGCATCGTCACGCCACGTGAACGGCATCGCAGTTGGTCGCGGGTTGTGCCAGCGATAGACGATGCCTTTGACTTCGCCGATGGTCCCGTTTTGCACCAGCTCGCGAGCACGAACGAACGCGGGGACATAGCGTGTCCAATACGGCACGTAGTGTACGAGTTCCGAGTCGCGGTAGGCCGTCCACATTTCGTTGGCTTCGCGCGCGTTGACCCCGATCGGCTTCTCGCACAGCAGATGTTTGCCTTGTCGAGCACATTCCATCACGGCTTCGTAGTGCAGTGCATCGGGTGTGGCGATCACGACAAAGTTCACGTCCGGATGCTCGACCACTTCGCGCCAATCGTGTGTGATCAAACTCGCGCCGTCCTTTTCGGCAGCCGCTTCGAGCCGATCGCGCCGGCGGGCGCACAGTGCGACAATTTGAACATCCTCGCACTCCCGCATCTCGTCGCGATAGGGCGTGCCAATGAATCCTGTCGCTCCGATGACACCTACGCCGAATTTCATTTCGATCCTCGCTTCAAACTTCCGAAGTCTCCGAAGACTTCGGAAGTTTCAATTCACAGCTAGTCTTCCAACTCCGTCGATTCGGAAACTGGGGCGAACCAGATGACAATCAACCCCACCGCGTAAACCAATCCACAGATCTGTCCCACGGTCGTGTAACTGCCCTTGAGCCACGCCTTCAACATGAACGCACTGGCCAGCACGCCGATCGTTGTCAGGATGCGGCCGAAATTGAAACTGACACCCGCGCCAGTCGAACGCACGCGCGTCGGGAACAACTCAGGCAAACAAAGCGGTAACCAGCCAAAAAAGAACCCGCTAAAAAATCCCAGCAGCCCCATCCAGATTTTGAATCCCTCGTCGGTCGGCGAGTCGAGTCGAAACAGAAACTGCGTACAAACAAGCGCGCACAAACACAAGATGAAATAAAACCGCCGCCGTCCCAACAACATCGCGACTGCTCCGCCGAGCAAACTACTGATCGAACCGGGAAGTGATCGATAGATGACCGACCAGGACTTTAGCGTCGGGTCCTGCTTCTTCGTTTCCTCCGTTTCGTTGTGTTCCTCGGACTTCGACGTCTCGGCGTTTTCGCTGGCCCAGGCCGTTGCCCAGTTGCTGACGCCCCAGCCGCCGAACAGCGGCACTGCTCCCAGCAAGATGCCGATTACCGTGACCTTCAGCAGCGGCGGTCGAAACACTTCGCTCATGCCAACCGCCAATCGAGGTTTCTCATTTTCTTCCGATCTTTCACGCAGCGCCAGCCATCGCGGAGACTCCGGAACACAAAACCAGGCAAACACGCCGAGCACGGCCGGGGCCAGCCCAAACAACATCGTCCATCGCCAAGTCTCCGGCGTCACGTGAATGTAAAGCGTCATCGTGGCGAACAGCAGAATCCCCACGTTCGCAGCCGTCCCGATCGCACCGGCCAAAAACGGCCGCGAGATGTTCGGCCAAGCTTCCGAGACAAGAGCGATCCCGTTAGGCCACATGCCGCCGATTCCCATGCAAGTCAAAAATCGCAACAGGAACAGTTCTTCGGGCGTTCGCGCGAACCACGTCAGTCCGGCGAACAGCGAGTAGCAGAGAATGCTCATCGCCATCGCCTTGGATCGTCCGATCCGATCGCCAACCCAGCCGAACAAATAACCGCCCGTCGCCGCTCCCATCAAAAACGCGCACACCAGAAACCCAAACCATTGGCCAATCTCGCCTTTGGTCACTTCGCCGCCGTCCGCATTTTCGATCAGCAGTGTCGAGGCCGCGTTGTGCATCACCAGCGACGTAACGGCCATTTGCATCCCGGCAAACATCCAACCAAGGAATGCAGTGATTAACACCAGCACACACCCAGCGAACGTCAGTGCCTGCACATCGACGGCGGGACTTTCAGGAGGAGTTTCCGGCGATTCGTGGGGATTGGTTTCAGAGTCTGGTGACATGCTTTTACTTTTTCTCGCCGATGGAACCGTTACAGCCAAGGCCGGACAAACTCAGCACAGCGTTGGGCAAACACTTTTGCATCGGCGAGCGTTTGGATGCCTTGGGCCTGGTGAATTGTGAAGTAACCATCGTACTCGATTTCGCGCAGCCCTTGGAAAACGGGGTCAAAGTCAACACCGCCCGTCTCCCACAAATTCAGATGATGAAATCGCACGTCACCTCCGCAATACGTCGGCAGCGAAACGGGTCCATCGGGATCGAGCCGATGATTTTGTACGTAGACGTTCATCAGAAATGGCTGCAACCCGCGGAGCGTGTCGACCTCGTACGATTGGCCGCACAGCATCAGGTTTGCCGGTTCGTAGATCAAGCCAAAATTGGAACGATCGATTTTTGCCAGCACCTCGAGCATCGGCCCGACTTCTTCGAACAGCGACGTCGTGTGGCACTGGTGTACGAGTCGGATGCCGCGCTCGGCGGCCTGGTCCGCGGCGTCACGAGCAAAGCCGATGTCTTCGTCCTTTTTCATGCAAACACGGATCAAATCACAACCCAGCGCGTCGGCCACGTTCAAGCTGGGGCCGATGTCGCGCAAGCTGTCGGGACCTCGATCGTTATTCAGCGGCACATTGAAATCTGCCGTGACCATAGAAACGCATAAGGCCGCGTCGCGAACAACGTCCCGCATCGAACGCAATTCATCCAGCGGCGTTTGCGTTCCGCCAGCGCTGGCTCGCATACAGATGGCTGAGTAACCGGTCTGGGCCGCAATCGCGACGATTTCTTCGAACGGCAAATGCAGTTTGGTTTTGCATACAGCTTCAGCGATGCGGACTGAGAGGGACAGTTTCATGGAAGGTTGGCTAGATTGGTGAAGACGTCAGTCAAGTGCCTTACCAGAATATCGCACTGGATCGCTTCGGCCTACCAGGTTCTGCCGATTAACGCCTTGGAACGTTGTGCGAGCTGGTCGATGGTCGGTCAGAATACTGCATCGGTCATCTAGGTATTTGAAATTTCTAGCGTCCTCGTTTATTTTGGTCGTTATTGAGCCACGTCAAATAACGCCCTAGGTAGGTAAACGTTCTCATGAAACAGATTCTCCATATCCCCTTTGTACTTTCAATCTTCTTTTGCACAACACTTCTTGGCGACGATAAGTCACCAACGCCGGGCAAAGACTCGGCCATCGCCAGCGTCACCGGCAAATTGATTTGCGCCCACTGCGACTTCAGTATCGGCGACACGTGCTGTTCGGGCATCCAAATCGAAGATGTAGTGTTCGTGTTATCTGGTGAGGCGGACGACGAACTGCTCGACCTGCGACTCAACGGTATCGGGGCACGTGTCATCGGAACACTGACGGCCAAAGATGGCTACCTTTATCTAAACGGTGTACAGGACAAAAAGGCACCAGCGGATGCGAAAGACCAGTCGTTGATCACGGGAAAAGTAGTCGCGGACGGCGAGTCGTTCGCATTAGCCAACGGCAAGTCACCGGTACGCATCAAAGGTGACGCGTTAGAATCGCTTGCCAGCCAGAACGGCAAATGGGTTGAGTTGGCGGGTGCGTTCAATGTCGACCGCAAAGGGCGAATTCAGTTGACGGCAAAGTCTGCAAAACCTGTCGATGGCCCGCCCAAGTTGCCTGTTGGAAAGAAGAAACAATGATTTCTCGACGAAGCTTTTTGAATCAAAGCGTCGCTGGCGCGGCGGCGACTGCCATGATGATAGGCGACACGTCGGCCGCGGACAAACCGCTGAAGGATTTGAAAAACGAGGTCGGCATCACCACGTCGTCACTGTCGGGCCATCTGGTCGCTAAGCCGGGCAAAGGGCAGTTCTCGCTCGTTGACTTGCCGATGATTATGCGCGACGAATTGGGCATGCGGGTGATCGATTTGAACACGTCGTCGATCGCCTCGAACGATCCGTCTTATCTGGAGCGTTGTCGCGAGGCCGCGGAAAAGGCGGACTGTGTTTTCACCAACATGAAACTCAACCAACGCGATCTCGACATGAACAGCCCGGATGAATCGAAGCGTCGGCATGCACTCGACGAGTTTAAGAAGTCGATCGATGCCGCGGCTCGTTTGGGATGTCGTTGGGCCCGGCCGTTGCCCAAGCCAGAGCGGCCCGACATGAAGATCCACATCGACAGTTATCGTGAACTGGCCGACCACGCGGCCCAGCATGACATGCAAATGCTGGTCGAAAATTACGCCTGGATGGAAGGAGACCCGCAGTCCGTCCCCAAGCTGATTAAGGCCATCGACCGCAACGTGGCCGCATCGCCCGACACGGGAAATTGGAAAAATGACGACGTGCGATACAAAGGGCTCGCGGCCGCGTTTCCGCTGGCGGTGACCTGCGATTTCAAAGCACGGGCATTGGACAAGGACGGTGGGCACAAGTTGTACGATTTGCAACGCTGTTTCGAATTTGGTTGGGATGCCGGTTTTCGTGGACCGTGGTGCTTGGAGCACGCCAATCGCGACCGCGCCGCCTTGTTTCGCGAGCTGGTATTGCTGCGCGACATGCTCGTCCGCTGGACGGCGGAAAAATCGGCGTAATTCAAAAAGGGGTCAGGTGCCTTTGTGCGAAGCACCCTTCGGGCCGTTCCGGCAAAAGTACCTGACCCCTTTTTGAATCACGCGGAGAAATCGTAGCGACCAAGCGATTTCAAGATCTTGCGGCCGATGCTAGAATGAGCGGAAAACTAGGGCTTTCTTCACCGTGCCAGCCGATGGGAATTCATGAGCGAGCAGAAACTAATACCGGTCGGAATCGATCTGGGAACGACCTTTTCCGTGGTGGCCAGAATTGACGACATCGGCCGGCCGCAGACATTGATCAACTCCGAAGGCGACAAAGTGACGCCCAGCGTGATGTTGTTCGAGGGTAACGACGTGATCGTCGGCAAGGAAGCGGTCAAGGCGATGGCCACCGACATGACGATGATCGCTGAATGTCCGAAACGCGATTTGGGGCATCGATTGTACCACAAGGTGCTCAACGGCCGTCAGTTTCCACCCGAAGCGCTCGAAGCGTGGATCCTCAACAAACTGCGCACTGACGCCATCAAGCAAATTGGCGAGTTTTCCAAAGTCGTCGTCACTGTGCCCGCCTATTTTGACGAAGTCCGCCGCAAGGCCACGATGGACGCCGGTTATATCGCGGGCTTCGAAGTGATGGATATCATCAACGAGCCAACTGCGGCCGCCGTCGCTTTTGGGTTCCAGCAAGGCTATCTCAATCCAGATTCGGAAGGCGCAGAAAAGAAGAAAATCCTGGTCTACGATCTCGGCGGCGGTACGTTCGACGTCACGGTGATGGAACTCGGCGGCACAGACTTTTGTGCCCTGGCCACCGACGGCGATGTGCGACTAGGCGGCCGCGATTGGGATCAACGGCTTGTCGATTTCGTCGCGGAAGATTTCATACGTCAGTTTGGACTCGACCCGCGCGAAGATCCCAATACGAACGGGCTCCTGTGGCGCGAAAGCGAAGACGCCAAACGAACGTTGTCGGCTCGATCCAAAGCGACGATCTCCTGCCACTATCAAGGCCAAGCGGTACGAACCGAAGTCACGCGACAGCAGTTTTTGGAAATGACCCAGGATCTGTTGGACCGCACTTCGTTCACCACGCGGCAAACTCTGCAAGCCGCTGGTCTTGAATGGAAGGACATTGACCGTGTGCTGATGGTTGGTGGATCGACGCGGATGCCCGGCGTGCTCGACATGATCAAAGGCCTCTCGGCGACGGAGCCCGATTGCTCGGTGTCGCCCGACGAAGCCGTCGCTCATGGGGCCGCGCTGCATGCAGGCATCTTGCTCTCGAAATACGGTGGCAAGTCGCCAAACTTCACGATCAAGAACGTGAATTCGCACAGCCTCGGTGTTGTCGCAACGGACACCAAGACGAAGCGCCTGCGAAACGCGATTCTTGTCCCCCGCAATACGCCGCTGCCGGTCACGGCCAAGCGCATTTTCAAAACACAAAAGGCGGGACAACGATCCATCCTGGTACAAATTGTCGAAGGGGAAAGTGCGTCGCCGGACGATTGCTCGCAGATCGGCAAATGCTCGGTCCGCGATCTGCCCGCAAATCTTCCGGCCCAGTCGCCCATCGAGGTTCGCTTCAAATACGAAGAGAACGGCCGGCTGACCGTCATGGTCAAGGTGTCCGACACCGACACCAAGTTGAAGCACGAAATCACGCGCGAAAACAGCATGACCGACGACCAATTGAACAGTTGGCGTCAATACGTTTGTGGTTTGCCGCCGGCCAATGGGTCATAAGAGTGTAGTCGGGCTCTCCGAGACCCGGCGGATTCATGAAACTGTCCGGTTTCGGAGAAGCCGAACTACACCGGAATCTCATCACCAAAGATCTGCGTCCGCTTCATGATCCGCCGTTCGTTCGGTGGAAAAGACTCGCGACGGTGCAGCGTGCAGCGATTGTCCCACACGACCAAATCGCCCACTTGCCACTTGTGCGTGTAAATGAAACGTGACTGCGTCACGTGCTCGAATAGCGTTTCCAGCAGCTTTCGACTTTCCACTTCGCTTAATCCAACAATGTGCCTGGTCAAATGCGGCCCGACATACAACGACTTGCGTCCCGTTTCTGAGTGCGTCCGTACCACCGGATGATCGACAGGCTCGGTGGGATTCTGCGATTCAACATAGTGCCGATGAACCGCGCGCAGCCCGCGGAGGCGCTCTTTCATCTCGTCATCCAACGCTTCATACGCGGCATAGCAATTACACCACTGCGTCGCACCGCCTGTCGACGGCAATTCCACCGCATAAAGAAACGACAATGTGCCCGGCATTCTTAGATAAGACAGATCGGAATGGAACGACACCTCGTCGTTCCCTAACGCACCAATCGGTTCGCCATTTTCTTTTACGTTTGAGATGATGAAGATCTCTTTGATCGGCCGGTCGGGCTGGTCACGAACATGCTCGACCGCCTGGCCGAAATAGTTTGTCAGGCGAACTTGATCCTCTTCGGAAATCTGCTGATCGCGAAAGTAGATCACCAAATGGTCGAGCATTGCCTGCCAAACAAATTGGATGGAGTTTGTGTCGAGGGGTTGCTGCAACGAAACTCCTTCGATCTTCGCACCGAGAGCATCGCTGGCGGGGATGATTTGCATCGTTGCATCATACCAAGTGGCTCATTAATCGTGGAAATTGACAATCCTAATGAATGCTTACATTGAAGAACCAAAGTGTGGATGAATCCTGGTAATAAAGTCATTTTTTCCCTTTTGCTGAACTTCAATATCCAGATCCATAAACATTTTGACAACTTCGAGATGCGTTGTCGTATGCTGAGACAAGTTTGATGTGCGAAACTGACCGCCCACACCGCCCGTGTGTGCGCTGATCGCCAGCGGCAAGACCAATTGATCGGCTAGATGCTCGCCCACTGGGACGTCGACATCCAAATACGACTTGGCCGCTCTCCAGGCTCGCCCGGCGACTTTTTCCGCGGCAAGGCCCTGTTTGCCGAAGGCGATTGCCACGTGAGTGACGTTTTCGTATTCCATCTCAACGACGACGACGTTGCCCGCGCACGACGTGTTGTTGATCTCTTCGATCGAGCAACACCGTCGACCCCAGCCCGACTTGCGCGCCATCGTATCGCACTGACGCTCGCCGATATGCCGTGGCAGTTTTGCCACCAGTGCACGAACGCGACGCTCCTTGCGCTTGCCACGCTCGGTCAATGAGAACGGACGAAATCGCTCGACCGGCTGGACGTGGACCGTGAATTTGCCGCCGCCGGCTGGATGGAATCCAGGCCGCTCGATCGCAGCCCTAGTATGGATGCCGATGCGCTGGAGCAGCGGCAGATACGATTTTGCCAGAAAGTCGAATGGCGGGGCAAAGGGATTGTGAGTTCCACCTTCGAGCGTCACCGTCGAAGGACCGTCGGCGAGCCACAACGCCGGCAAGATCGTCTGAAGGACCAGGGTCGTGCTGCCGGCCGTGCCAATTCGAAAATGGTAATCCCCGGCCCGAATCTGACCTGGCACAAAGACCAGTCGCGACGAACCGACCTCGCATCCCTCGACCGACCCGCCACAAACTTCGGCCGCGGCTTGGACGCCGGTCGCATGCTGGCGCTTCAATCCCGGTTTGTCCCGCCCTGCGCGGATCTTGTCGATCGTGATGGGAGTGCCCGTCACCATCGCAAGCGCCAGCGACGACCGGACAATTTGCCCGCCGCCTTCACCAAATGATCCATCAATTTTCAACATAGATTACTCACAATTGAACAGAAGGAAACAAAGCAAACGAAGAGTCATATTTCTCTTTGTTACCTTTGTTTGCTTCTGTTCCCAACAAGTATTCGCTGGATGACCACACAACCTTTAAAAGGATGTCCCTCGTGGACTGCAAGTTCGCGCAGTCGCGAATTCGCGCAAATTGAGGTAAAATAGTGAAAAGTGTGACTCGCTTGGCTGCGTTTCGTGCCTATTCCAATAGTTGGAGAATATGCAAGCGATTCATCATCAAGGGACAGAAGAATGGTTGTAGGATGCCCTGGTTGCGGCAAGCAACATAACGTGGCCGAAAATATGGCAGGCCGACGTGCGAAGTGTTCGTGCGGTACGGTCATTCAAATCCCACAGGCATTGGCTCCGGCTCAACCGAGCGCTCCTGTGCAGCCAGACCCAATGCCGGCTCAGCCGAATCCAGCGCCGGCCCAAGACCCATTGTTCAACCAGCAGTTTCCGACCGAATCTGATCCATTCGCCCAGCAACAGCCCTTTGCACAGCAAGCAGACCCATCTTCCCAACAGCCTGCCGCCCCATTTCAACAACCGCAAGTCCAGCAGGCACAACCTGGACAATCGCCGAACCAATTTGCTCAGCCGTTTGGAACTCCAGGGTCAGCCGGGCCGGTGCCAAACCAGATGGCACCGAGTCAAATGGCGCCCATGCCCGGCCAGCCTGGTGCGATGCACGGCCAGATGGCTCCAACAGAACCTGTCGTATGTCAGTTTCGATATGGCAAGCCCCAACCATGGTTTCTGGCCTGCGTCATCATCGCTGGTATCGCCGGCATCTGGATGATCTATGCCGGCTTCTTCGATAACAAAGGTTGGGCCATCAACAACGCCCCCATGCCACCTTGGGCGGCGACGCTTTTCTTTGAATGTTTCGGTTGGATTGCCCTCGGTGCGTTTTGTTTTGTGATCGGCGGATACTTGTTTCAGCTAAATCATCCGCACCATGTCGCGATCACTCAGACATCGTTGCTCATTCCCAAAGGAACATTCACTCACGAAGTGCTCCGCTTGCCACTTCAGCAGGTCAGCGTCAAAACTGCGGGCGAGGGCATGGCGACGCAACTGCATGTCAAACATCCTGGCGGCACCATTCAACTGCGCTCCGCTCTGTTCCCGTCAAGCAACGACTTCGATCATTTTCTCGCCCAATTGCAGCAGCGCGTCCCCACCAGTTGATTGGCTCACCATGAAGAACTTGCTCCTCGGGATCTGCCTCGCTTGTTTGCTCCCTTTGGAATCCGCCTTGGCCCAGCAAATAGAGCCGCCGATCAAAGACGATGTGTTCGCACGTAAGAATTTAGTCGCCTGGTGCATCGTTCCGTTCGACGGAAAAGAACGCGGACCGGCCGAGCGGGCAGAGATGATCAAACGTTTGAGCTTGCGTCGCGTGGCCTACGATTGGCGCAACGAACACGTGCCGACGTTCGAACAAGAGATCCTGGAATACAAAAAACGCGACATCGAGTACTTCGCCTTTTGGAGCGTCCACGATGAAGCGTTCCGGCTATTTGAAAAGCATGGTTTGAAGCCGCAGATCTGGCGAACGCTTGGCTCGCCCGGCGGCGCTTCACAGGACGCACGCGTTGCCGAGGCCGCAAAGCAAATGCTGCCGCTCGTTGAACGCACGCGAAAACTTGGCAGCAAGCTGGGCCTGTACAACCACGGCGGTTGGGGCGGTGAGCCGGAGAACATGGTTGCGGTGTGCAAGTATTTACACAAGCATCACGACGCAAAACATGTGGGCATCGTTTACAACTTGCATCACGGTCACAGCCACATCGGCGACTTTGCCAAATGGCTGGAGTTGATGAAACCGCACCTGCTCTGTTTAAACCTGAACGGCATGGAGACCGACGGAGACAAGAAGGGCCGCAAGATTCTGCCGCTGGGCGAGGGCGAACATGACGTCGCTCTGTTGAAGACCATTCGTGACTCAGACTACGACGGACCAATCGGCATCATCGGACACACGCAGGATGATGTCGAACAGCGATTGCAAGACAACCTGGACGGACTGGATTGGATTCGGCCGCAACTGAAAGGCGCGCCGGCGGGACCAAAACCAACGCTGCGCACATGGTCGCCACAAAAACACGCGCCGCCCGCAAATCAGCCAGGCGTCCTGCTCAAAGGCCGATCGGAGTATCGCAAACCGCCGATTACGATCGAATGCCGCGCCACGTTGACCAGCAAGAACGGATACAACATCCTCGTCGCCAACGACACGAAAAAATCGGGCGCTCACTGGGAAATCTTTTCCATGAATGGAAGTGGGTTGTTGACCGCCTACCTGCCTGGCTACAAACCGGACCACGTTCGCTCCAAAGCAATGATCTGTGACAATCAGCCGCACTCGTTGGCGATGATCTTCGAGTCGAATCGCGTGCAGATGTTTGTCGATGGCAAGCAAGTTGCCGACCAGTCTATTGAGGCGACTGGCCGGGAAACGGTTGCAGGCGGACTAGCGATCGGCGGACTCGTAGAAGGGGGACTCGGTTGCAGCGGAACGATTCAATGGGTTCGCATCTCGAGCGGACAGCGCGAATTGGCGGCATCACCCGATGTAAAGAATGACGGCGAAACGCTGCTTTTGTGGCGGCCGGTGGAGTACAAGGAGGCGTCCGAGAAGTCATCGGCCAATGCGCCGTATTCGCTGGAATTTGTTGCTGAGTTGCTCAACAAAGCCAGTGGTGGAAGTCCGCATCGTGGGCTGATGGCGTTCAGTTCCGCAAAGTCGGCGTGCCTCTCTTGCCACAAGATCGGCCAGCATGGCGGGAGCGTTGGTCCGGATTTGACGAAGATTGCAGGTGAGCGAAAACCGCACGAAATTGTCGAGTCGGTGTTGTGGCCCAAACGTCATGTGCGGCCGGAATTTGTGGCGCATCAAATCGTCACCGACGACGGCCGCAGCCGCCAAGGCTACATCGTCAAACGAGATGACAAACAGATCGTTTTCCGCGATCCGACGAAAACAGAGCAGACGGACTTTTCAATCGCGCTCGACGAGATCGAGCAACAGCGAGAAGTTGGTTCGTTGATGCCCGACAACTTGCTGGCCTCAATGACCGCCGACCAACAGATTGATTTGTTGCGGTTCCTGCTTGCCCTGGGTGGACCAGATGGTCTGCCCGCCGACGAGATGGACGCGCTGCTGTCCCATGCGATGGCGCACGCGCATGGCCCCGCCTCGTTTCCCTTCGACCGCAAGCCGCTGCATCCCAAGGACTGGCCCAACTGGCAACATCACGTCAACCGCGATCGCATCTACGACTTTTATGCCAAGCAGGCGGACTATTTTCGTGCACAGGAAAAACGGTCACCGCTCTTGATGGAGTTTCCGGGACTCGACGGCGGCGAGCTTGGTCATTGGGGCAACCAAAACGAACAGACTTGGGCCAGCGACCGGTGGAACGAGACAAAGCTTGGCAGTGTGCATTGCGGAGTGTTTCGCGGAGCCGGCGTCACGGTTCCGCGTGGCGTGTGCGTGCGGTTGGGGGACGATGGCGAGTTGTCCGCGTGTTTCAATCCCAACACGTTGACCTACGACGCGCTGTGGACCGATGGCTTTGTCAAGTTTTCGTCCGTCCGCCACGGCTTTATGCACGGTGCGATGATGGACGGTCGTGGGTTGCCGCGACCCGCGAGTGAACGCATCAACAAGCCGTTTAAATACCTTGGCTTTTTCCGTAGCGGCAAACGCATACTGTTTTCGTATCGCGTCGGTGATGAGCATCTGCTCGATGCTCCTTGGGTCGAAGACGGGCAGCTTACACGGGTCATCCTGCCGGCCGACGAGCATCCGTTGCGGCATTTGTTGCGCGACGCGACGCCGCAGTGGCCACAAACCATGACAACGCCGGTCGAGCATGGAAGCGGTTTACCATACGCGGTGGACACGATCCATTTGCCGACGCAGAACCCCTGGAGTGCGCTGCTGTACTGTAATGGCCAGGGCTTTTTGCCGGACGGTTCCGCCCTTGTTTGCACGATGCAGGGCGACGTCTGGCACGTGTCGGGGTTTGAATATCCATCCAAACAAGCCACATGGCGACGATTTGCCGCAGGGCTGCATCATGCGCAGGGATTGCTGGTCGACGACGATGGAATCTTCGTGATCGGGCGCGACCAAATCACGCGATTGCACGATTTGAATAGCGACGGCGAAGCGGATTTCTACGAATGTTTCAGCAACGCCTTCAAAACCTCGCCGGCAGGACACGACTTCATCTGCGGTTTGCAGCGCGACGCGGCCGGCAACTTCTACACTGCGTCGGGCAACCAAGGATTGTTGCGAATCTCCAAGGACGGCCAACGAGCCGACGTGATCGCGACGGGCTTTCGCAATCCAGATGGTTTGGGATTGCTGCCAGACGGGACGGTGACCGTTCCCTGCTCCGAAGGCGGGTGGACGCCCGCGTCGATGATCTGTGCCGTTCGGCCACAAGATTCACTTCCTCATTTTGGATATCCCGGCCCGCGAAACGGCAAACGACCGGAACTGCCATTGGTTTATCTGCCTCGCGGGCTGGACAACTCCTGCGGGGGACAAACGACCGTCACGAGCGATCGTTGGGGGCCACTTGAAAATCAACTGCTACACTTTTCATTCGGCACGGGGGCGCACCTGCTGTTGCTGCGCGACGAGGTCGGCGGGCAACTCCAAGGGGCCGTCGTTCCGCTGCCCGGCGAATTTCGTTCGGGTGCGCATCGTGGACGGTTCAGCCCCCACGACGGTCAGCTTTACATCACCGGCATGCAAGGTTGGGGGAGCTATACGCCGGACGTCGGTTGTCTTCAACGAGTGCGCTATACGGGCGAATCGGTGCAACTGCCGATCACATTTCACATTCACGAAAATGGCATTCGCATCACGTTTTCCGCAACGCTGGATTCGAAAGTGGCCGGGGACGCGCGAAGTCATTTCGCCCAGTGTTGGAATTATCGTTACAGCAGTGCCTATGGTTCGCCCGAATTTTCGACGCGGCACATGGGCATGCGAGGGCATGATGTCGAGCCCATCACGTCGGTGCATGTGCTGAGCGACGGCAAGACGATATTCTTGGAAATGCCCGACCTTCAGCCCGTGAATCAACTCCATTTGCGATTGCAATCGTCGGCCGATGTGTTTCACGATTTGTTCGTAACGGTGCACGCGCTTGACGAGCCGTTCGACGAACTGCCCGACTACCGTCCGACCAACAAGACCATCCGTCCCCATCCGATCCTTGCCGATTTGGCAATGGCGACCCGCAGTGTGCCCAACCCACATCGCGCGAAGATCGAAGGTGCACGTCCCGTGACGATCGAAACCGGAACCAACTTGTCATACGTACAGCGCACCGTTCGTGTCCGAGTTGGCGAACCCATCGCGTTGACGCTCTCGAATCCCGATGTCGTGCCACACAACTGGGCTCTCGCTAAACCAGGCACACTGCAAAGAGTCGGTCTTTTGACCAACCATTTGATCTCCGATCCCGAAGCAGCGCTCCGACATTACGTGCCTCAGACCAGCGACGTGCTGGTGTTCACCGACGTGGTTCTGCCGCGCAACAGATTCACCATCTACTTTCACGCACCCAAGCAACCGGGCCGCTATCCTTATTTGTGCACCTTCCCCGGCCACTGGCCTGTGATGAATGGCGAATTGATCGTCGAGTAATGGTTCCGTTGGTGATGTCAAAATCAAAACGTGAAACGGGAAGCAATTGATGCTAAGTACCTGTCCAAAATGAGAAGAATAATGTTAGGGATATTGCAAACCGCCGGCTCTCGTACACTTTCGCGGCGAGATTGGTTGCGAATTGGTGGCGTTGGAGTTTGCGCACTGACCCTTAGCGATTTGGTTTGCGCCGATAGCAATTCAACGAGCCGTACCCGTCGATTTGGGCAGGCGAAATCGTGCGTCGTGATCTTTCAATTTGGTGGGCCGGGTCAACAAAACACAATTGCGCAAGATCCAGAATAAGTAGGGTGACGGGAACGGGGAATTCTGTGAACTTCGCAAACCCATTTCCCATCCGACAGAACGAGCCAGGCCAAGTTCGTGTTTTCGTCCGATCTGCCGCTTCAAGAATACGATCGAATACCGATCGCGAAGATCTGATGCCAACTCGTCAAACGACGTCTGTTCAAGTAACGGCGCATCATCCGCGTCGAACGTACCATGCCTCATTTGGTCCAACAAATCCTTGATTTCGGTCGTTAGGACCTGTCCAAAAACAAAACCGTGATTTGGGAGCAAGCTACCGGCTTCATGCCGGTAGTTCTTGACCTTCCGCCTGAACAAAAGGCTTAAACCATGTCATGGATGCCACCGAACTTGCTTCGGGGGAGCTTCACCTTTAGTGGTACTTGGTCATAGAAGTAATGTTCCCGCGAAGCAAGTTCGGGGGCATTCCGAGATCGCAACGCATTTGGTCAGGTAAGTGGTAAGTACCCCCGACATTAAGTCGGGGGCATTTAAAAAGGTCAAACTGCCGTGTCGCCGCCGCTTCTGGCAGAGCCGGCCGCACACAACCTTGATTGCCAATGATGGGATTCATCGGATAGAATTGCTTTTGGCGACGACACATCCAAGCAGGAAAACAAAATGGACGAACTTTCAGCCGACAACCAGACATTCGTCAATCAAGTCGTTACATCGGGTCGATTCACAACTCCGCAAGACGCGATTAATGAAGCTGTCCGTTTGATGCGGGACGAAGAGTCGCGAAACGGTCCGCTTACGACTCAGTTGTTCACTGCCCACGAGTGGTGCGATCGTTTTGAAAAGTGGGCTGCGAGCCATCGTGATCTTCCGCGCGAGGCGGACGATAGCCGCGATAGTATTTACGCGGGTCGTGGGGAATGATCCTGATCGACACGAATGTGCTGCTGAGAGTCGCGCAGCCAACTCATTCGCATTGCGCGATTGCCAAGGAAGCGGTGAAGACAGCTCGGCTACGCGGTTTCATTCCCGTGCATCGTTCCCCACGTCATCTACGAGTATTGGGTCGTGGCGACGCGGCCAATAGCTGACAACGGACTCGGTATGACGGTCGGTGAGGCAAAGGACGATGTGGCAAAAATCATCGAGCAGTTTCATCTTCTTCGTGATGAACGGGCGATTTTCGATCATTGGCAGGAACTGGCGTATCAGTATGACGTTCACGGCAAGTCAGCCCACGACACCAGACTCATCGCGGCAATGCAATGCCATGGAATTTCAAATCTATTGACGTTCAACGACAAAGACTTTCAGCGTTACGCCGGCATAAGTGTCATCCATCCCGATAACGCGACAAGCCTTCCCGTTAAGGATTAGCCCGTCTGAAGCCGCAAATTATGGGAACTTCTGCGAAAGAAGATGCGTCAAACGGAGCACCTCAGTTCCGGCGCGGGTAAACTTTTGTAGATCAGCTACCCCTAAAAATCTTGCATACCTCGATTTGCTCCGCGCCCAAGTGGAGCCGCACAGGAGTCTCACGATGAAACGCTTTGCCATTGCCATTTTTTGTTTGCTCTTGGTCAACACAAGCCACGCCGGTGAGATCGGTTTTATCGAAGACTTTTCCTTGGCCAAGGACCGCACGATTCCGCTCAAGCAATTGATTCCTGGCACTGAGGCGTATTACTACTACCACTGTTTGCACTATCAAAACAACGAGCAGTTCGACAAAGTCAACGAAATGCTGGCTGCGTGGATCAAGCGGCACAAATACACGGGGCTGGTCAACGAGATCCGCTATCGTCAGGCGCTGCTCACGTATGACAAGAATCCGCAGCAGTCGCTGGCTTTCATCACCAACGAAATGGGGCTGCAATTCAATCATCAGCGTGAGACTTTGGGCTTTAAGCCAAATCTGCCAACCGCGCTGGATCAGAAGTTGATCAGCCGCGATCGGCTCAAGGGGATCGCGGTCGGTCGGTACAACAATTTGCAAGGGTTCGAAGATTCAGCGCTTGACTGGCTTGTCGGTGAAAAACTCAATCCGAACGATCGACGCCATTTGATTCAACGCCTGAAGCGGCCGGATTACGCAGCGTTGCCGAAGCTCGTGGTTGATGATTTGAATTATCAATACAGCCGCGGATTTGGTGGAGCGAACATTCACAAGGATCTGCTCCACACCCAGTTGGACGCCATCCTCAAGCTCAAGCCGGATTTGCGAAACCAGACGCACTTTGTCAACGCGTATCTCACCAAGCTGCATCCGGCCAACGACGTCGATTGGCGGCGCGACGCCGCGGCCCGCCAAGTCTACCTCGATCGACTGTGGTCGTATGCCAAGACGCTGGCCCCGGCACACAATTCACTAAAGGCACACATTCTGTATCACCGTCTGGTTCACGATCGAGCTTTGGGCATCTATGACAAAGATCGATTCATGACGTACATCGCCACGCCGCGGCACGTCAGCTACATCGATTCGGACTTCATGAAGCGCGATACAAGTCGCAAATACCCCGCCAATCTCAGCGCCGACTTCAGCGCCACAACGATGTTGCCGCCGGTGGGCAACGACGAGCCGCTGGTGCGCAGCTACCTGCACCAGTTCTTCGTCAAAGAAAATACCTACAAGCCCTACGAAGAGTGGGTCAACGATCTGTACCTGAAATACAACTTTGCCGAGACTAAGATCGTCAACGGCCTGGGCGAACCAGAAGAATGGTATTCGATGCTGCCGCCCGATCGTTACCAAAAACTCAAGGAGCGGATCGACCTTCAGTTCGCTTACACGAACAAGCCAAGTTTCGCGACGGACGATTCCGTTAGCCTCGACTTGATGGTCAAAAACGTCGAGTCGATGATCGTCAAGGTCTACGAGATCAACACCGAGAATTTCTATCGCGACAATCTGCGCGAAATCGACACCGATGTCAATCTCGACGGCCTGGTCGCGGGCAGCGAGAAGACTTTCAAGTACACCGAACCGCCACTGCGGCGCGTCCGACGGCATTTCGATTTCCCGGAGTGCGATGCGCGAGGTGTTTACGTGATCGACTTCATCGGCAACGGCACCAGCAGCCGGGCGCTGATTCGCAAAGGGAAGCTCCGCTACCTCGTTCGCACCAGCACGGCGGGTCATCTCTTTACCGTGCTGGACGAGGCGAATCGCAAGTTGCCCGACGCGAGCCTGGTGATGTCGGGACAGCAATACAAAGCTGACAAAGACGGTGTCATCGTCGTGCCGTTTAGCAACCAGCCCGTGCGGCAGCCGATCGTATTGCAGCATGGCAAGTTTGCCTCACTCGACCATTTCAGCCACGAGTCCGAGAATTACACGCTAGCCGCGGGAATCTACGTCGATCGACAATCGCTGCTCGATCGCAAGCAGGCCCAAGTGATCATTCGCCCGTCGCTCAAGTTGAACGGCGTCCCCGTCACGCTCAGTCTGCTCGAAGAAACCAAGTTGGTCATCACTTCGACGGACCTTGACGGCATCGCGTCGACCAAGGAAGTCGCCGATTTCGAACTGTTCGAAGACCGAGAATCGACGTACGAGTTTACGACGCCCAAGCGACTGCGACAGATTTCGTTCACGTTGAAAACCAAGATTCAAAACCTGAGTCAAAACAAGAAGATCGATCTGGTCGCCGGACAGGCGTTCGCACTGAATGCCGTCGACGCAACCGAAAAAACCGAAGACCTGCACTTTGGCAAATCGGGCAACAACTACTTTATCGACGCGCTGGGAAAAACCGGAGAAGTGAAGAACGACCGCCAGATCAACGTGTCGATCAAGCACCGCGACTTCCGCGAATCGGTGACCGTTTCCCTGCAAACGGGTGATCATGGGCGTATTCATCTCGGTCCGTTGGAAGATATCGCATCGGTCACGGCCAGCGGTCCGCAAGGCACGTCGCACACCTGGAGCCTCCGCGGCGATGCCCATTCGCAGTATCAGTCGCTGCACGGTTTGGCGGGCGGCACGATGAACATTCCGCTGATGCGCGATGGAGACGAGCCCGCTCGTAGCGAACTGTCGCTGTTGGAGCTTCGTCGCGGCACATTTGTCCGCGATCGGTTCGACGCTTTTTCGATCAAAGATGGATTGCTCAGCGTCAGTGATCTTCCCCGTGGCGACTACGACCTGCTGCTCAAACGGAGCGGCCAGCGAATCAGTTTGCGACTGTCCGAAGGCCAGGTGCGCGAGAAATACGTCTTGAGCGACAATCGGCAACTGGAAGTTCGTGGCGCGAAACCGTTGCAGGTGGAGAGTGTCGACGTTGGCGATGACGCGTTGACCGTTCAGTTGACGAACGCCTCGAAGTTTGCTCGCGTTCATGTTTTCGCGACCCGATATCGCCCCGCTTACTCGGCGTTCGCGAATCTTGGCCGGATTCATGACGCTGAGCCATATGTCGTTTCGATCCCGAAAGAAGATTCGCTGTATCTGGCCGGCCGCAACATCGGCGACGAATATCGATACATCATCGATCGGCGTTACGCAAAGAAATATCCCGGCGTGATGCTCGAGCGCCCCAGTTTGCTTTTGAATCCGTGGGCAATTCGCACGACCGAAACGAGCCAGCAACTGGCTCGTCCTGGCGAAGATTATGAAAGCAAAGGCACGGGAAGCGGAGGAGACTCCTCGCGCGACTCCAAGTCGGATTCCGGAGCACACACGCCAAATGATTTTGCCAATCTCGATTTTCTCCCGGAAGCGACGGCGGTGATCGTCAACGTGACTCCCGATAAAGATGGTCAAGTAAAAGTCGATCGCAAACTGCTCGGCGCGAACGGACACCTTCACATCGTCGCCTGCGATCCGGCCACGACCGCATTTCGATCCGTCGCGCTGCCCGATGAGGCGATGAAGATGAACGACATGCGGCTCATCGCGGGGCTCGACCCGACCAGGCATTTCACGCAACAGAAGCAAATTAGCGTCGTCAAACCAAAATCCGATTTCACCATGGCGGACATCCGCACATCGCGATTCGAAGCCTACGACAACCTGGCTCGCGTCTATACGCTGTACGCCACGTTGTCCCGCGATCCCAAGCTGCTGGAATTCAGTTTTATCCTTGGCTGGAACACACTCGAGGAAGAAGAAAAACAAACGCTCTACTCCAAATACGCCTGTCACGAATTGGCGTTTTTCATTTCGCGGAAGGATCCAAAATTCTTCGAGAAATCGATTCAGTCCTATCTGGCGAACAAGAAGGACAAGACGTTTCTCGATCGTTGGTTGTTGGGGCAGGATTTGAAAGATGACTTGAAGCCGTGGAACCACTCGCAGTTGAACATCGTCGAGCGAATCCTGTTGTCACAGCGCATCGACGGCGAGCAGGCGCACACCTCGCGGCACGTCGGCGATTTGTTTAACTTGATTCCGCCCAACATCGATCGCTTCAACCAGTTGTTCGATACGGCGTTGAAGGGTAGCGCGCTGGAAACAAGCGACCAGTTTGGTTTTGCCGATGCCAGGACAAAAGCGGTCGATCGTTTGGCTCGTGAGTTGAAGAGCCACCTTGGCACGATTACGTCAGGACCCGGGGGCGAAGGATTGGCAAGTGGTGGCTCCGGGCTAGGTGGTGGAAACAAGCGGCTTGCCGACATGCCCGCCTCAGAGTCGGCAGATGATGCGGTGGAAATGCCGTCGGCGCCCAGGGCCGCGGCGCCAAAACCCACAGCAGATGCAAAGAAACGCCAAGCGACTTCCGGCAAAGAGCTAGAACTGCAACGCCGGGCACTAGGTCGTGTGGACAAAGCCGATAAGTACTTCGATGCGAATGCGGACCGGCGAAAGAGTGTCCGCCAGTTGTATCGCAAGCTCGACAAGACCAAGGAGTGGGTCGAAAACAACTACTACAAACTGGCGATCCACCAGCAAAACGCCAACCTCGTCACGGCCAACGCCTTTTGGAACGACTACGCCAAGCACGACCCACGACAGCCGTTTTACTCGACCAATTTGGCCGAAGCGTCACGCAACTTCACGGAAATGATGTTCGCTCTGTCCGTGCTCGATCTGCCGTTCACTTCGCCAGAACACAAATCGGAGTTCGACGGTCCGAAGATGGATCTCGCCGCCGGCGGACCGATCGTGATCTTTCACGAAGAGATCAAACCAGCCAGAGACGCCGATCGTCAGACTCCCATCCTCGTCAGTCAGAACTTCTTCCGCCACGGCGATCGCTATCGCTACGAGAACAACGAGAAGCTGGACAAGTATGTGGACGACGAGTTCCTGATTCACACGACGTATGGCTGCCAAGTCGTGGTAACCAACCCAACATCGTCGCCGCGCAAGTTGGATTTGTTGCTTCAAATTCCCATCGGTGCCATGCCGGTGTTGGGAGCCAAGCAAACACGCAGCGTCCACATCCACCTCGCGCCGTACAACACCCAGACGCTGGAGTACTATTTTTACTTCCCCGCCGACGGCAAGTATCAACACTACCCCGTGCACGTGGCCCAAAACGAACAGCTCGTCGCGTTCGCCGAACCGTTCACCTTCAACGTGGTCAAAGAGCCGACCAAAGTCGACCGCGAGTCGTGGGCCTACATTTCGCAGCACGGTTCGAGCGAAGATGTTCTGCGTTACATGCGCGACAATAATCTGAATCGCACGAACCTCGACAAGATCGCGTTTCGCATGCAAGACGCGCGGTTCTTCGAAACCGTCATGAAACTGCTCGCCCAGCGGCACGTCTACAACGGAACGCTGTACTCGTACGGCATCAAGCACAACTACGTCACGGCGATCCGCGAATTCCTCCAGCATCCGAACAACTACATCAATCGCTGTGGCCAGGTGATCGACACGACGCTCGTTACGATCAATCCGGTCGTGCGAAAGACGTACGAGCACATGGAATACAAACCCCTGGTCAATGCCCGCGCCCACCAGCTTGGCCGCCGCCGCGAGATTCTGAACAACCGGTTCGAAGGCCAATACAATCGGCTGCTGAAGATCCTCAGCTATCGTCGAGACTTGAACGATGACGACTTGATGGCGACCACGTACTATATGTTGCTGCAGGATCGTGTCGAAGAGGCACTTGGCTTCTTCGATCGCGTCAACTCAGAAAAACTCGCGACCAACATGCAGCATGACTATTTCCGCGCGTACACGTCGATGTACCTCGAAGACGTCGACACAGCTCGAGACATCGCTGCCCGCTACGGCGACCATCCCGTCGACCGCTGGCAAAATGCTTTCGCGGCCATCACCACGCAGCTAGACGAAATCGAAGGTGCCGACGCCAAGGTCATCGACGACGAAAGCCGCACGGAAACACAAACCAAACTGGCCGCCACGCAGCCCAACTTTGATTTCAAAGTCGAATCCAAACGGATCAACTTGAACTATCAAAACCTGGACGGCGCGACGATCAACTACTACCTGATGGACATCGAGCTGTTGTTCAGCCGCAATCCCTTCGTCCAACAATACTCCGGCCAGTTCAGCTACATCACGCCGAACAAAACGATCGAGATCAAACTAGACAAAACAAAGACTCAAACATCAATCGACCTGCCCGAGTCCTTGCACAACAGCAACGTCCTAGTAGAAATCTCCGCCGCCGGCCAAACCAAAACCCAGGCCTACTACTCGAACAGCCTTAACGTCCAAACCATAGAAAACTACGGCCAAGTCCGAGTCACCCACGCAAGTTCAGGAAAACCAATTTCCAAAACCTACCTAAAGGTCTACGCCCAAATGCAAGACGGCACCATCAAGTTCTACAAAGACGGCTACACCGACCTGAGAGGCCGCTTTGACTACACCTCGCTAAACACCAACGAGCTAGACTTCGTCCGCAAGTTCTCGCTGCTGGTCTTAAGTGACACCAACGGAGCCATCGTCCGAGAAGCCAATCCACCGAAGAGGTAACTTTGAGTTAGATGCACGAGATTGCTTCGGAATTCTTGTTAACTCAGCGCACAAAAAAACGGAAATATATATTCCGTTCTTCAGGATGTTAACGTTTATTCAATCTTCAATCGGGCTTCTTTGGGGGTGGCTGTGGTGTAGGCGTATCGCCGTTTTGGGGTTTGTCTGGTTGAGTGTGGGATTGCGAAAACTTCTGTGATTCAACAACACCTGGCCGCTGGTATGGACCTGGGGACGTCACATCACGTGGATATGTTGTATAAGGTATTGATTGGTTATTTTTTGGGGCCATGACGTTTGTTCCCTGAATGTGTTTGTTCCCACCCATTAAACATGACAAGGGAGTTGAATTGTAGGTTCAAGTGCGGTTCTCTGGAAGCGAGAATCTTGCCTTTTGTGATGCCACGATATGCTAGCCTTGATGATTCCATAATAGCATCCACCGTCTCAAAATCCACTGGATCGACCATAATTGATGCTTTATTAACGTCTTCGATGCTGGCTTGCAAATATGACGGACTGGGGGCATTACAGGGTAATTCCAATTGGGGGACCGGGGACATGAGTTTTGCCCCTTCCGGACTATTTAGTACTTCTGCGATAGGGTGAAAGGGTTTACGCTCTTCAAGCTCATGTTCGATGTCCAGCCACAATTCCCACATGAGTCCTTCTAAATCGATGTCGCGTTTGCTGTTCACGGGGAGCCCAATTTCCTTTGCTTCGCTACGGCTAACTGGATAAGAATGTGAATGAAATTGCCGACTTAGGTTTTCGATAAGCGTTCGTTTGTGAACTTGATCGTCCTCTCCCATGTGCATTCCTAAGAGCCGCTCCCCAAGTGCAATCGCAAGTTTTTGATTTCGAGCTGTAAAGCCAACGCCAAGGCTACCCACCTCTTTGCACGTCATTGCGAACAAATGGCACAGATGTTCTTGGTCAGTAATTGAAAGTCCGTCTCGAACGAAGTCAACGAATGCGCTAATGTCTTCCGTCGAAAACTGCCTTCGCCTTCCTTCTGAGAATGTTGTGATCTGCATGTCAACTGGACCTAAGTGGCCGTTTGGATGCATGACAATTTCGTCGCCCCCCAATGCGACAAGTGTTGCGGCGCTGTAAGCGCTTTGAGGAATAAGAACAAAAACCTTGTTGACCCGTTCACGCATCAGCGACATTATTCGCCATGCAACCATAGGATCACCGCCGTAGCTGACGATCAAAAAATCAAGATCCGTTGCTTCGTCAGGTAGGCATTCAAGTTGATCGATCAAGTAAGGAAGCGCGTCACTCGCCATAGATGAATCAACACCATCCCGCTTGCTGGTGACGTATGTAATGAGAGGTCGCTTCCGATGCGATTCCATCTTCTTGTAGAGTTTTAAGCGTTCCTTAAGTCCCATTTAAACTGCCCTTCGATTGGAATGATGATTTGCTCATATAGACTCCCAAAGTTGATTACGCGTGTCAACGACCCAATAAACGTTCGGAAACACAAAACTTTGCAACAATTGGCGAGTACGGCAAAACGGTTAAATGTTAAACCGAGGGTTCACAGTGTGCCGCGCAGGGTGGGATGTGTGATCGAGCAAATACGAGATTACGCTGAAAGCGTTCTACGATGGGCAGGCTCGCGTGCGTCAGGATCCGATGTGTTGTCTAACGTTTTCAGCGTAAACGGGCGATGATCCACTCACAACCCAGCGTGCGCGAAGACGCGGATTTCAGAAAAGGGGACGGGACACCCGTCCCTTTTCCTCGACCCGATTGAATTCACAGACAGATCGACAGATCAAGCCACGTCCTGTAGTTTAACGATCATTTCTTTGCCCAGCGCAGACGCGATTCGTTGCAGCGTGCTGAAGGTCGGATTCTTGTTTTCGCCGCGTTCGATACGTGAGATCGCTTGACGCGTCATGCCCGTGAGTTGGGCGAGTTGCGAGAGGCTGATGCCCCGTTGCTCGCGAGCAGCGGCAAGCAGGGACGTCGTTTGTATAAGCCGCGCTTCGAGTGCTTGCTGATTGGCAAATGCTTCCTTTGCCTTGCGGGTGATTTCTTCTTTTTCTGCTTCGATTTCCGCGTCGACCTTTTTTAGTGCCTCGCGTTGCTGGTCGGTAAGATCCATGACGATGCGGCGTTTGCCGGACGCCTTGGCTTGCTCGATCGCTTTTTTTTGCTCGGCGGTTAGTGTGATGGATGCCATTATTCTTTACCTGGATAGTAGGCTGTGATGGGTAGAATCGTGACTTCGTCTAACATTTCGTAGACACACGCGGTCCAGCGACCGTCTGACGAATATCCAAACGCGATGTATCGATCGGATGATCGGCTTTTTTCCACTTGTTCCGGATTCTCTACGATATTCTCGAAGTCATCCATTTCGACATCGTGAAGCTCAAACTTTTCCGCACGTTCAGGATCCCAGAAAAAGAAGAAGTAAGGCGTTGAGTCGCTCACTGGGATGTACGTTTAAATATACATCATGTGCATTTAAATGCAACACAAGAGGTTCTTGAAATTGCAACGATCGGGAGCCTGAGAAGAAGCGTTCTACGATGGGCAGGATCGCGTGCGTCAGGAGCCGATGCATTGCGTAACGCTTTCAGCGTAAACGGCGATGTTCCATTCACAACCCAGCGTGCGCGAAGACGCGACGCTGGGCGCTGGAATCAAACGGGGTTGCTGTATAAACGTGCAAGGTGACAAAAACGGAAGTGACGCGCTTAGCGCAGTTCGGGAGACCCGCGCACAGCCCGTGTGGCGCTACGTGACAGTTTTATCGCGTTTTCCAATATCGCGGCTTTCGAGAAGTGTGGGCTACTGCGATGACAACCCAATGGTCCTGGTGTTGTCGATAGACAATCTGAAATGGGAAGTCGCGCATCAAATAAAAATGATGCCGATCATCACACTTGGGAAATCGTTCAGGACTATCTGCAATCGACATTAACGATTGATCAAACTCGGCATCAAATCGCTCAGCGGCCTGAGTGCTTCGCTCGGCGTACCAAGTCAATGCTTCGGTATACTCTTCTTCCGCCGCCGAGCAAACAAGCAGCTCATTCATCGAGTCCAGCCTTGCGACAAGCCCGCTCCCGAACTTCAGACCAAGGCGAAGCCGTCATCTGGCCAGAGTCATAGCCCTCACTACGCCGCTGTGCTTCGGAAATCCATTCTTCGCTCGGCGGCACCCATGCGTCAGGAGAAACCGTGCCCCACAGTGCGTGAATCAACTGTGCCCGTTCGTTAGATGGTAATGCTTGGGCCGCATCATAGATTTCTTGAATTGTCATGATTGTATTGTATCGACTTGCCAACGTGGAATAAAGAAGAAATGCAGGCTCGCGTGCGTCAGGAACCGATGCGTTGTGAAACGCTTTCAGCGCGGGCGGGCGATGTTCCACTCACAACCCAGCGTGCGCGAAGACGCGACGCTGGGCTTTGGAATCAAACGGCATTGCCGTATTGAAATGGCAGGTGACAACGTTTCAAATCTTCCTTCGCGTGCCACTGGCTTTGCCAGTGTACGTTGATCAAAAAAGCATTGGCAGAGCCAGTGGCACACAAATCCAACCTCATCGGTTCACATACGACGCCACTCAGCCGAGGAAAAGTCGGGCGCGAAGTGTACCGAATGGACAATTCCATCGGCACATCTAATACTTCGTCCAAAAATAATGTGGACAAAGGCGAAGGTTTTGGCGTAATAGAAATAAGGGGCAATTCCAGATGTTTTGGGTGTTGGGCAATATGGTGCAATTTGGTCGGTTCGGGCAGCCGACATTAGAAACATATCAATCGAAAAGGAATTCTGACGATGTGTAATCAACAAAATCGAATTTGGTGCCTTATTGTGGTGATGAGCGGTGGTTGCTTGACCGGCTGCGCGACCACAGCGTTTGACAAACTGGCGATGAACGATGATTTGCCGGTCGTTCGCGGCAATCTCGATTGCGATGACAGTTGTGATAGCACTTCTGCTGTCGACCTCGAACGTGGAAAACGACGGCCCATCGTGGATGGCGTTGGCTGGGTCGTCGGCATTCCCAAGAAAATCATCTTATGGGATTCACGCGCAGAGAATCACCGGATCAGTTTTTACACACAACACGAGTTGGTTTCGTACATGGAGCGTAATCATCTGCACGACACCAAGGTGCGAGTCAATCAATACGATCCGATCGGCGAATGGAAACGGCTGGCGAGCAACAAAAAAGTTGGCCCGGGGTGGCGTCTGACACTCGGTACGCTTCACACGCTTGGCTACACCATTCTTCCCGGACGCATCTTTGGCAACGACTCGTACAATCCGTACACCGACACGGTCAACATCTATTCGGACATTCCGGCGTTGGCATTGGAGCAGGCGGCCTTTGCAAAGGATGTTCGTCAGCGATCTTATCCAGGAACGTATGCGGCAGTGCAAGAGTTGCCGGTCGTGGGACTGTGGCACGAACACAGAAACAAACAGGATGTCTACAACTACTATGGCTTCTACGGCGAGGCATCGGACCAGCGCGAAGCTCGGCACATTTTGGAACCGCAATTCGGTTCCGAAATCGGCCAGCAAATCGATGGTGTGTTAGGTCCCGCCGGCGGACCCCCTCTGTTCCAATTGACGGGCGCAGCCGTTGGGCATGTTGTCGGTCGAGTCAAAGGGGCGAAAGTGCCAGTCGAACAGTACGAAGAGCGGCGCGAACAACATTCTGAAGAACTGCCACTCGTTGCGCCTGCTTCTGCCGTTCTGACAAATAGTCGTTAAAGGCAATAGCAGATGGAAGGATAATTAGACCTGTCCGACCTGTCCCGTTTTTTGCCCAGTCGCATTAATCCTCTGACCACGACACTATTAACCTGTCAACTGGCCAAAGCGGACCTAAAGGCCCTTCTTCCGAAATGTCGGCGTCCGG
The DNA here is from genome assembly GCA_964343305.1 of uncultured Pirellulaceae bacterium. Lineage (GTDB taxonomy): Bacteria > Planctomycetota > Planctomycetia > Pirellulales > Pirellulaceae > CAYFJO01. The sequence goes on from CAYFJO010000007.1 coordinate 68,078, forward strand.
TCCAATCAGATAGTCATGAAAATCACGCGGTTGATAACTACGATGTAGTGATCTGAGTGTGGCGAGATCACGTCGGCAAGTAGCAGCGAATTCTGCGATGAGTTGAGCTGCCGGTTCGCAAAAGGATTCAATCTTGATACCGACAAGCCAAGACGTGTGTTGTGTTTCAGAAATGATGAAGTGTCGGCCATTGCACGCAAGTTCATCGCTATAACCAAATGCGCCAATTTGGTGATCAATCTCAACTAGGCACTTGGCGATACTCGTTAGGCAGTCGCACCACTCGTACTCTGCGAATGACGCTTCATCGAGCGAAATTGTACTCGTAATTTGCTCCAATGATTCAGTGCTCGTCCTAAGCGGATTGTCGGATTCTCCCCATTGCCCCAAACAGAAACGGGAGCAGTGATCGATAATTGGTTGCGATGCAGCTTGAACGGCTTCCAATGTTTGTGGAATGGATATTTGCGACGGTTTGAAATGATGTAGAAGCCGCATAAAGATTCGCGTGATGTAACCCAACAAAGATTGGTTAGGTATATCAAACAGCTCATCTTCGCGAGGAAAGTTGTATTCTGTTTCTTCGGCCTGGGGATCCGCTGCGAAAAACTCGACCGATTTCAAGTACGCGAAGGGGCACGCATCCTCGTGCCATATCATTCCAAACCATCCACACTCATCCGTGGATATTGCGGGCCCCAATGCGGGAAAGCTGGCAGTATTCATTTGCCGCGCAATCTCTAGATCCAACTCGAACGCTTCAACGAAGGCTTTCTGGGAATTCTTAGATACGCTTGCACGATCAACATGGCATTCGAGCGCTGATGAGCACAAATCAATTGTATTGGTCAAGGCGTCGACAAAAAGGGTTTGTTCATGTGTTCCTATTTGGTCTGTGCTCCGATGGTTAGCGTAACGTCCGAGGCAGATTGCTGCGCTGGACAATCGTCGGCACGCGTCGCCAGCATGCACCCCAGCACGGAACGCAGCGGCATCTGGATCAGGCAAATCCACCGTTTCAATTGTCAAACCGAGACTGGCGGAATTTGCCTGGGCGAGGGTCTCGCCATAGGGGTGCAGATTCCGGCCTCGTTCATCCGAGTCCAACCAATCCTTTACGTAGTAGAGAGGTCGCACGCGCACAACGGCTCGCGCCAATAGTGCTAACGCTAGTCGCGCGGGGAGAGATAGTAGGTGGGAAACGTCAATTCCACCGGAACCAGTCATTCGAAGTCCAATAGGTGAGAAAACGGGGACATTCTGATTTTCACGAATTGATGAACAGTACCGCAACGCGGTTACATTCCAAAGCCCAGAGTTCGCGGTCCACCGCGCAGGCTGGGATATGTGATCGAGCAAATACGAGATTACGCTGAAAGCGTTCTACGATGGGCAGGCTCGCGGTAGCTGTCCCTTCTATGAATTCGCATGTCCGGAGGTTGTTATTTTTGCTATTA
>CAYFJO010000008.1:0-68933 GCA_964343305.1 uncultured Pirellulaceae bacterium
ATACAACGGTCACGGTCGAAATCGACTTTGACCATCAAAGCGGCTGGCATCGCTATAAGAGAATCGACCTGCAGGCCAAGGCAAAGATCAACTACGAATTCCCCACCGCATTCAGTGCCCACTGGATTCGCTTCACCACTTCCAAAGATTGCACCGCGACTGCCCAACTGACCTACGAGTGATTGACCCCCGTACAGGGAATTCACAACACAGCAACGTGAAGATCTCTAGCGGAGCGTCAATCGCGTTCAACCTTACGACGACAGTGAAGCGTCGGCACGCAAGCCGCAAAACGACTCGGCTTGCAATCGACGCTACGCGCCCGCGGTCCATTAATTAGACCTGTCCGTTGGAACTGGCATGGCTGGCGCGTTGCTGCGAGAGGTCCGGGAGTTGGGTGACAAACTTCCGGGCGCGGAAGCCCTGCTCAAGGAAACCATCGAACCTCGCTTTCATTCGGCGTGGCGCAAGCTACTTCGCGCCGCCAGTTCGCTGCACGACCCCGCATCGGAGACGCCCGCGGTCGCCATCCGCGCCGACGTGAACGCAATTATCAACCGGCTGGCGGCAACGCTGATGACATTGGCCAAGGTCACCGGCTTTCTCTCGACGCGGCCCACGCAGCGGCTAGTTCGTGAGGCCGCCTTCTTTCTCGTCTGGTCGGCGCGTCTGGAATGTGCCCTCGCCGGACGGCTAAGTCGCATTGGTGCGATGGGCTAAAGCCAAACTCTGGTGAGTTCGGCTACGATCGATCATCACAATTCCTAGCTGGGACAATTCACTCGCCCTGGTTCCTATCGAGGACATTACCGAAGCCATCCATCACGCGGCAGCTTCGAAAGTGCGGCCGTGTGTGGTACCGATGCAGGTTAGCACAAGTCTCTAACTTGCGTCGGTGTGCCTCACCGAAGCACGGTTTCGCGTCATCAAAAACTGCGTCCGCGCGTCGGATCTAAGCAGCCAAAAGAGGTCGCTCCACGGGTGTACCGATTCAGGGCGGATTCACTTCCTTCGACGTCGTATGAACTCGTCGATATCCTCGATGCCTGAACGAAGAAACTCCAGTACACCCACCCCTTTGTATTTGCAGGTGACGCAAACACTTAGCAGGATGAGATACTCAGCAATCGCGACCTCACCAATTAAACTCTCAATCACGTTTCGCAGCTTCGCGAATGCCTTGATTGCATGTTCAGCGTTGTTGTTGTTCCATGGCACATCATCGTGCTCCAGAAACGTGAACAACCTGTCACGATTCTTCTCGAAGCGCTGTCTGTACTGGACGGAGATGTTACTCGTAAAGTCTGCCTCGTCGAGCCATTCATAGAACTCAGACACTCGCCGCAGGTGTTTACTCAACCTTGACTTCTTTAACCCGCAATTGTCAATCGCCTCGATGATGGGCCGCAGCAAGCCAGCGAAACGTGCCACGAGTTCCTTCAACTCTTCGTCAAACGGCTGCCGGAGAAGATCGTCGTTTAGGTCACGCATAAGATGTATGAGACATTTCTGCTGTCGGCACGGTATTGAATCGTATCCAACATAGAAATCCGATACGAGGACACCATCAAAGCCTTCCAGCATGTCCTTTACCATGTCACTCTCTCGCGTTCTGGTGAAAAAGAAATACACATCCTCCATATTGGTGACAACCCACACGTATCCGTCTTGGCCACCTTTCAGCCTGAAGTGCGTTTCGTCCGCGTGCACCAGTCTTCCGGCAACAATTCGGTGACGTATTTCATCGTAGGTAGAATGGTACTGCTGAGCTGCGTACCTCCTGCACTGAAGTATGGTAGTACCATCCGTGGTGAAGCCAAGCAGGTCATTCACACTTCGCGCTATCGCGCGTTGGAAAAGGCATTGCTCCACCAATTGATAAACCACGTATGACAGAAAACCTTGTCCGTATTTCCTTTCGGGCCATCGATCGGGGCGGCGTGCCACTACTGCGTTGCAGTGGCAGCATCGAAAGGACCGTCCCACATACTTCGCAACGTCGCGGGAAATCCCTCTTGCTGTGAACTTGATGTCGAATAACGTGCGAGAAGACTGTTGTCGCGTATAGAATCGTGTTGCGCCACATTCAGAACAAGAGTAAGGTGGTAACGGTTCGACAGATCTAGTCGCCCGGATGGCTCGCTTCTTCTTGGCCGCGTGTCGGCGAGACAATACGCGCAGACGAGCAGACGACTTGACGTACACCAAATTGCGTTGGTGTTCCCAATACGATGCTTCATTAATTGCCGCAAGATCGGGAGTGACGAGTTTCTGTCCGAAACCTCCAATATATGGCGAATCGGTGACAGCGACGACATCGTCATCCGGAGTTGACTGGCAAAGGGAGACAACCGTCTGCGCTACGTGAGCCAGTGCCCGGCAATCATCCTCATTGTAGGTGAGCAACTGTTGCTTAGATTTCGGGTCTCCCGTTAACTCCCACTCGAAACGTCGGATCGCCGCTACGCCACCTGTCATCTCCGGGTCCATCCAACGAAATCCCAGATGCCGTGCGATATCCTTGAGACTGTTCGTGTAGACTGGAAAGTAGATGTGGTGAAATATTGTGGACAGTACGTTCTTTGACTGGCCAACTAGACGGTCGACGAATTCAGAATCTTCTCGAGCCTCGCAGTATCGCTTGCTCAAACGTTTAAGACAGGTCGTCTCGTAGCTGCCATAGTGTACAATCGTTGGTTCCTTCACCCCCTTTAGAACTTTCAAGAACGCGTCCCAGATGCTCTTTTCTCCTGAATGGCTGTCAGCCCAAAAGGCCCGGTAGACGAGGCGGTCGTAGTGCGGATAGCAGATACCAATCAGGTAGTAATACGACAGGTCCGGTTTGCCTTCAACGTCCACATAAACTGGAAAGGCTCCCAGATTGAGATCGGGCTTGCCGAGTACGTGAGTCTTTTGCTCTCGTATAGCTAGCGCCCTCAGGGCGTCGTGGCGTTTGCGGTAAACGGCGTCGGGGTCCTTGCGATTTCTGCGAAGACGAAAGGTATAAGACAACTGAGTGACAGTGAAGATTCCTTTCTGGTGCAGTTTCTGCCGATCGGTCTTCGGCATGCTGGAAATAACGCTTAGATCATCCGCCTCCCTCGCAGTTGTTCGACACCGAGTCTGGAACTCGCAATCCGAACAGCCCTTGTGCAACATGAATTCGGGTGGCTCTTCTTCCCCTTGCATAGCCATGACGCTATCGACGGCGTATCGAGCCTCGTTCAGAAGTTGAGGCGTGAGTTTCACTTTTGAGAGACCAGCCTGCGGACCATGTACGAGGCGGCCAAATTGAGGAATCTGGCCAGTCTGCTTCTCGAGTGCCACTGCGTCAAACGCAATAAGAATGCGATGTTCCTTTCTGATCCGCGTCCCTGGGATGTGGCGATAAGGAATGAATTGTTCGGCTGGTCCGTCGTGTCGGCCAGGAAGCCTTTCGACTGCATGCAGCGTCGTGTCGATACCGCCTGCCGTAATCTTGCAGTCAAAAAGTAGGCGTGCTCGGGTTTGTTGGAATGCGTCTCGTAAAGTAGTTCCCACGGGAAACGTGTCCGCCATCATTTTCCCTTCCAACTCGGTTCGCTGTTTACAGCGGAAGAAAGCGGCCTCACGCGCGCGATGCTCAGAGAACTGCGGATTGGAAGGGTTGGCAGCGATCGATTTCAAGTGAGCCCTGGTCGGACAAGCGAGGAAGGTCTCGATATCGTAATCGTTGACACCCATCGCAGTGGTTTCACTATCCTCCAATGTTAAGACGCGCGGACGACAGCACTGAAGCTAAACGATTTCCAAACGCAAAGCCAGATCTGTCACACCGAGATCGAGCGCGAAGTGAGCTGTCCCGTCACAACAGTTCTCCTAAACTCCTTGCACTGGCCAACCTGCACCGGTCACATCGACCCAACGCGTCAATTGCTGGTGCGTGACAACTGTCAGGTCATCGCCAACAATAACATTGGAAACGCTGGCGAAATCACATCAACTCGAAAAGTGATTCTTCGCCGACGTGGGGACAGCAATTGTTGGCCAGTTCGGACAACGGTTGCGGACCGCCGAACAAAGGGAACCAATCGTCGATCGAGCCGAGGTAGCACCAGCGTGACGCCGCGAACAGCCGCTTGTCGTCGTCGCACAAGGTGAACTTGAGACATGGATGCTCGCGCTCGTAGACGATGATGTCTTTGCCCTTTACGTCCACTGCCGCAACAGACTGCAAGCCGCATTTCTGTAATGCTTCCCGCACCACTTCGATTTCCTGTTGCGTGATCAGCTTCGGTTGAATGCGGCGGCAATAAATCTGGCCACGGGGATTCTCGTAGATTTCAAATCCGTCGGGCAACTGCCCGCAAAGTTCTCCCTCGGATTTCTTCGAGAAAAAATACTTGGGCTTGCCGGTCTTGGTGCGGCCTTGATGAAGGTAGTATGTGTCGCCTTTGCGGTTCACGTGTTGAACGACGGTCGCCGCATCGGCGACTGTGGCGGAGCGTGGTTCACGTTCACGTTGGCCGGTCTCGTCGAGGTCGGCAGCAAGTTTCCGAGAAACTTGCCTACGTGGCTGCGGCGATGTCCAACTCAATTGTGTTTCACTCTTGGGACCGTTGTCCGATTGTGGATATGTCTGCGTTTCCGCATTTCCGGACACAAAGTCAGGCACACAATGCAGACATGCCGCCAGAAATTCCAATTCGTCGGCCGTCGGTGAACCCGGCTGACATCCTGGGCGAAAACGCATCACCGCAGGGTACGCTTCGGGTGACGCGATCGGCCAGCCATGGCGTTCCACCAGGTAAAGGTCTGCCGGCGCCAACACCGCTTCTTCGTCGAAAATCACCGCGAAACCCGCCAAGTTCTCCCAACTGGCCCAGCCGCTGATCATGTCCGCCGCGTCCTGCCAGCTTTCATGCACTGCCAAGCCCAACGTCACGCCTGTGCGGCCCAACACAATTGCGTAGCGCGCGGCGAAACCGGCAACCTTGGTTTCGATGGGAATTTCGCCCGGTACGTGTTGCCAGGGCGCCCGGCGGAAATATCGGGCCGCCGCGTAGTAGAACGACTCCATGCTGTCGCGGTCCACGTCTTGCCCGTCGGCCAGGGCACACTTTTCCGGCCCGCCAAAGCTGGACGCCATCCGCAGGCAGAACGAGTGCAACTCCGGCAACTCGTCCAACAGCACGCACTGCACCTCGGCCGCTGCCAGCCTGGGCTGGAGAAAGTCGTAGCCGTCGGAATCCGAAACCTCGATCCGCCGGGGCCGCCCGGCAACTTGCAACATCACCCGCGCGGCATACTCCCAGAGGCGTTCCGCGGCCGGTTCGCCCGCGATCATTTTGGTACACAACACGTGACCGGACGCCTTGTCCATCACCAACACCGACCAGGGACGCTGGACGCCGACGTCTTCGTTGGAGATCATCATCGGCTGGTGAAAAAAATCGATTTGCCACGTCGCATCGCTAGGCGGCAGTTCGCGGACGTCGAAGTCGTCGTCCAGTCGCGGCAACCGCTGGGCCGCCACCACATCGGCCATCCCTTCCAGCAATTGGCTGACCGGTTGCGGTTGATAGGTCAGGCGGCATTCGATGTCAAGTTCGTTCAGCAATGGGCGCCATGCCCGGCGGAATTCGGTACGCGGCACTTCCAACCGCCGCGGCCGTTGGGGAGTGCCTTCGATCGGTCGCAAAAAAGCGGTCAGTATCTCCCGCCACACGGCATCGGGTGTGGGGTCGCCTTCGATCACCGTGAGGCAACGCATTTGCTCGCGCCGCACGTCGGCAACGCCCAGAACCCAACATGGTTCGTCGCCGGCCTGTTCAGCGTCCAACTGCCGCAGTCCGACTTGCCAGGACGCGTCTTGCTGTGGCAAATCGAGCAACTGTTCGTGCGGAAACGGCAATGCGGTGTCGGGCTGGCCGAGCGGCACACGGAGCACGCGGCGCACCCATGTCGCAGCTCCAGGAACGGACCGCCAAGCGGGAAGCAACAACCGGGCGGTGCTGTGTGTCGCATTGCGTCCCCGTTCGAAACGGATCGGCTGGTCGGCCCGCACCAAGCCGTCACCCAGCAAGTACTCCAGGAACTTCGCATCCAGCCGATTGGCTTCTTTCAGTAACTGGCACGACTCGTCGCCATCGCCGTGTGTGGCGAAAGCCCACAACGCTTGGGCATACCGCCAGAATGCGGTCGGTTCGTCGTAGTGGTCCAACAGCGGCCCGAGTTCCTCCAGTCGCCCGGCGTCCAGCAGGCACGCGGCAAGCCAATAGCGGGCGAAGAAATTGTCAGCCGGGTCGGCTCGCAATAGCTCCTCAAAGTGTCTGGCCGATTCTTGAATTCGCTTCAGCCGCCACAGCGCAGCGGCAATCCCGAACAAAGCCCGCAGATGGCACCTGCCATCCGGGTCGTCCCACAATCGGTCGCCGATGTCGTCGGTGGAAACCGCCCCAGCGTATTGTGTCTGGTCCAAAGCCGTTTGATAGATCTCTACGGCAACCTGTGGGTTTGGTTCGTTGTCCGCAATGTCTAGCAATCCTTCAACCGCATTCGCGGCAGCCTCCGGTTGCTCTTGGACAGCGGTCGTCGAACGGCGTTTTGCCGCGCGATTGCGTTTTCGTTTCTTTTTTCGTGACATCGTTGTGGGGTTCTGTTGTTGTAGGATGGCTTTCCAAAGCCGTCCGTGTTGGATTTTGATGGCAGATGGACGGCTTTGGAAAGCCATCCCGATTCGGCGGCGCCAGAACACACACGAACCTTGTCGCCCACGTTGAATCGGGAAATTGACTTGGGCATGTGGCATCCTCCGTGGCATGCTTGTACGAACATTTTGATCTGGCGCCGGGAAAAATGGCAAGAGCGGTTCTGCCATTTCCGTCTTCGTTTCCATTGTTTTTTCTCTGCCTATTTTGCTGTCGTCTGATTGACGATCCAGAAGACGACCAGACACCTCAAGATGATGGCCGCGCGAATTCTATTCCAACGAACACTCGCGACGGTGCGCGCTGCATCACAGCGGTGTGTTGAGAAAGTGGGCGGCGGACGCGAGTTCATCCTCGGCTCCGGTTACCTCGTTCCGCGTCACACATCGATCGAGAACATGCGCGAGATGGTCCGCGTTGCCTGGCAATCCCGTCCTGATCCGTAGATCAGGCTCACTGTTGAAGTACCCAGATATTGCGAAACTGCAGTCGGTCGCCGTGGTGCTGCAGGTAGAACGGCATTTTGTCGGCTTGTTTCTTATACGGCGGACGCGATTTGTGCATGGTCGGCCCCGTGAGTTCAACGTTGTCCTGCACGAGGATGCCGTTGTGCAGCACGGTAAACGTTGCTGGTTTGGTCAACTGGCCGGCAGCATCGAAACGCGGCGCGTGAAATGTGATGTCGAAAACCTCCCACTCGCCAGGAGGACGGCAGGCGTTTACCAGCGGCGGGTATTGTCCGTAGATCGCGGCTGCCTGGCCGTCGGCGTAAATCTTCGCGCGATTGTTGTGCGAGTTGAATATCTGGACCTCGTACTGATTCATCAAGTAGACGCCGCTGTTGCCGTGGCTGCCCGGGTCAACAACCCGCCATTCGACGTGCAGTTTGCAATCGGCGAATCCCTGCCTGGTCTTCAGGTCACCCTTGAGCGTTTCCAGGTTGCCGTCCTTGATCGTCCACGGGCCACCCTGCCACTGATCGAGGTTGGAACCGTCGAACAGCACGATGGCACCTTGGGGTGGCTTGCTGGAAGCGCTCAGCGACTCGAGGCTCTTGGGCTGCACGATCTTGGGCAGCGGGCGTGACGTATCGTGAATCTTCTCGGGGATCACCGGCCGCGCCGTGCCCGGCAGTTGCTTGATGGCGATGTCTTTGAACATCACGTGCATCTTTTGCCCGCCGTGAAGCTGCAATCCGAAATAGCCCTTGCGCGAGCCTGGATCGTTCTTCAGTTCGGCAGTCTTGACGCCGTTGACGGTCACTGTGACGTCGCCGCCGATGGCGGTGACCGTCATTTCATTCCAGTCCTTGTTCTTGTAGTACTTCTTCACATCCTGAGGCTTGGGCTGCACGACCCAGGCACGTCCCAGTGTTTCGTACAACCCGCCGATGTCCTTCCCCGACCCATCGATCTCGGCCTGAAAACCTTTCACCGAAACAGCGTGATCGACTTTCTGCGCACGGAAATAGAGGCCGCTGTTACCTTCGATCGCCTTGTAATTCAGCCGCACTACGAAATCGCCGTACTGTTTTTCGGACAACAACATGCCATGACGCTTTTCCGTATTCTCCTGGCTTCCCACAATCATTCCATCGGTCACGCTCCATGTTCCGCCTGGAAGCGGACTCCAGCCCTTAAGAGTTTTGCCGTCAAACAGGGGAACGAAATCGTCCGCAGCCAGGGCGGGCGTGCATGATGTGACAAGAACACAAAGCAAAAGAATCGTCTGATTGTAGCGCATTGTAATTTGCTCCTTTGGAAGTTCATCGTTTGGAAGATGGCGTGGCTGTTACTTGAACACGGACCGCAGGTACTTCTGATTGTGCATGTAGCTGTCCGGCACGCTCTTGCCTTTTCCGACAGCCGATTCGATGACCAGCCAGCCACCGTAGCCGATGTCGTCGATCGCGTCTTTCACCCGCCGGAAGTCGACGCGGCCTTCGCCGAGCAGGAAACCGTTTTCCTTGCAATGGAATTCGCAAATCCGCTTTCGACCCAACTCACGGATCTCCTTGTAGATGTCGTAACCCCGCTTCTCCATGTTGGCCGTGTCGTAGTAGACCTGTACGGCTGGTGAGCCAACGGCGTCGAGAATTCTCAGATGTTCGTCGGCGTTAAGCCATGTCTCGAGTCCGAGGATCACGCCGGCCTTCTCGGCCTGCGGCGCGACCTTCTTGAGACGGCTGATTACTTGCTGCTGTAATTCGGGCTTGTCCTTGATGTCGCCGCGACCGAAGAATGCCAGCAGGACGATCTTCTGTTTCAGTTTGGGCATGACTTCGACGCACTCGGCGACCCAGCGCTCGGCATCGCGATCGGTCGCGTACGGAGTGCTGTTGAGCACGCCAATGGCTAACGACGCGATCTGGACGCTGTGTTGCTTGGCAGCCTGTTGATACTGGCGGCGGACGTCCTCTTTGCGCAGATCGTATTGGCCGCCCGGTTTGCCGAAGCTGACTTGCACTCCGTCCAGACCGATCTGTTTGGCAAGCTCCAATGCGCTGAGTTGCCCGCCACGGCCAATCGACCAGTCGCAGGCGCCAATCTTGAATCGCCGCTGAGTATCGGCTGCAAACGCCGTAAGTGCGGGTGAAAGCGCAAGACCGGCTCCAACGGCCAACGCCTCACGACGGGTGATTCGATGCGTGTTCATGAATGTCTCCTTAGGATCAATTGTCCTGTGTGACTAGCGAGGAACGGGCTGAGTGACAAGGAACTCGACGATGTCCGCCAACTCCTGAGCCGTCAGATTGGCTTTTGCGAGTTCGGGCATGATGGACACACTTTGGCGTTTGCGAAACTCGATGCTTTCGGCGGGTATTGCATGCTGCGTGCCTTTGGCGTCTTTCAGAAGGACCGGATCGCCCTCGCCCACGATAAATCCCGTCAGCAGCCGACCGTCGTCAAGCGCGATGAGCCACGTCTCGTAGCCGAAATTGATCGCGGCGGACGGGTTCAAAATCGAGTCGAACAAGCGGGTACGATCGAGCTTGCGACCGATGCTGGTCAAGTCAGGGCCAACGGACTTTCCCTGTCCGGCAAACAAGTGGCAATTGGCGCACTCGGCTCGCCCGAAAGTCAGCGTCTTGCCGCGCGCCGCATCGCCGCGGATCTTCAGAAGTTCTCCGAGAGCCGGCAGCGGCTGACCACCACCCAAGCGGGAAAAGTACTGGCCGGCCAACGCGCGCACGGACAGGTCTGGGTTGAGGTGGATCTGTTTGCCGACGATGTCGTGCAACTCCGCCGGAAGTTTGTCCTGCGACGCCAATGCCAACAGCCGCATTCCCCCAATCTTGGTGCGTGCCATGGCGAGAGCCGACTCTTCTCGCAAGGACAGCGCGGCCGTGGCGTCCAGCACCACGGACTCGTTCGCGCGTGCCCGCAACTCGGGCGTCGGCCCGTCGTGATACACATGAAACACGACCGATGGATCTCCGTCCGGGTAGTCGGTCCCGCCCAGATCGCGGCGACCGTTGTCCAGCCCCCCGCGGGCCTCAAACTGCTCGAACCCGCGGCCGGCAATATCGTAAACGATCACCGACGAGGCGTGGGTGCCGATGCCGTCGGCGACTGGCCGGCCGCTGATCCTGAGCGGCAGGTCTCGGCAGTTTTTGTCCACCAAGACCTTTCCGTAGCTGGTCGTCGCTTTGTCCCAGCGGAGACTGGTCAGCTTGGCTTCGCCCTGGGAACCCACCAGCCGCGGCTCGGCCCAGTCAGCCCAGTCGCACGAGTTGCCGTCACCAGCATCCGTCACCACCAGGTACAGCCGTTTGGCTCCGGCGATGTCTACCCGAATGTCCGCCACATCTCCTCGACCGATCACTTCGCTGGTATAAGCAGGTCGCTGAGGCAACCGGACGCCGGCGAGTTCCGTCGGTGCGGAAATCGAGGCGCGAGAGTAGCGCCGAACCGCCGGGTAGTCGTGCCACAGGTTGTTGCTGCGGAAACCGATCCACCAAGCCGCGTAGTCGCGCAGGTCGCTGGGACCGCGCGACGCAATCTCGATCATGGCCACGGCGGCGGCAGCGTTTTGGATGAACGCCAGCGCATCGATCGCTTGCTTCCGTTGCTGCTCTGTCAGATCATCACACAATGCGCGTGCCGCCAACGGCTCGATTGCGCCCGCCGGATGCAGCCGCCAGACGAGCCCTGCAAACCGTTCGTCCCATTGCAGCGGTGCCGCGCCGAGCTTCTCCTGCAACACAGAGTACAACGCGTCTTCCCTTCCCTCACACGCCGTACCGAGCGCTTCGACATACCAGCGGTCTTTGCCGTCGCATCCCGCCGCAAGTTTCAGGAGGATGTCTCGGCATTCGTCGAGCTGCACGTCGCGCATCGCCAACGCCACTTCGCGGCGCACGGCCGGTGAGGGGTCGGCCGCGAGTTGTCTGGCGTGAACAAGCACATCCGCGCTGGCCCGACGCAGCGCGCGAAACGCCACGACGCGAGTGCTCGGATCGTCGTCATTGAGCAACTTGACCACCGCGCTGCGGCCGGCATCTCCGAGCTGCGCCATGAGCCACACCGCTCGGGCGCGGACGTGTGGGTTGTTGTCTTTGCGCAGCGCAGTCACCGCAGGCAGCGCTTCTTCACCCCGCGCACGTAGCTTCTCGAAACCCAGGAACCGCACGTTCGGAGCAGGGCTTTTTAGCGCGGCGATCTGCCCGTCGATCGTGTTCAGGTCGATCTTTGGTACGGTCAACGTCTGGCCCTTCGGCGCGATTCGATAAATCGCCCCGGCACCCTTCCGATCATGCATGGCATGGCCGCCGACGATCGGGTCGAACCAGTCGGCAACGTAGATCGCCCCATCCGGACCCACAGCCACATCGGACGGGCGGAACCATTTTCGCCGATCCTGCTCGACCTTGCTCCATTTATAGTTTGGATCGTCGGGCAAGCCGGAGCTGAAAAACGAGAAGCGGCGCAGATCGAACCCCGCGCCATGCGGCCGCGCGTGGTAGCCAAAGACCACGTTGCGACCCGCTTCGCAGCTCAGCAACATGCCACGCAGTTCCTCGCCGAGCCAATCGCCTTCGTAGACGACCATCCCGGTCGGTGAGCCGGCGCCGTAGAGATCCCCGTACGGGATGACTCCCGGATCGTCCTGGTGCCAGTGTGCGGCCGGGATCGCTTGCCCGGGCCGCTTATCCGCCTGCCAACTCCGCCGGCCATCGGCCGACGAGTATCCGGCATTGGCATGCTGCATCAGCCAGGTCGTGCGACAGGCGACAACCTGGTCGTCATTGTCGTTCTGAAACAGGTTTCCCAGCGAGTCGAGGCAGACTTCGTAGTTGTTGCGAAAATTGTGTGCATAAACCGACAGGCCGCTTCCGTCGGGGTTGATCGCCATCGCCAATCCGCCGACATAGACTCGCCCGTCGTCACTCTTGCGGCCGGGAGTGTTTTCGGTGTTGTAGGGTGTGCCACCCGTGTACCAGCCACCGGCTCGTAGCGTCCAGCCCGATTTGTCAGTGACCGTGTGCGATCCCGCGTTTCCCACGTTGAAGTACCAACGTCCATCCGGGCCGGCCACAACCGCGTGCAGCCCATGATCGTGATCGAGGCCGCCGAAGCCGGTGAGCAGTTTCTCCTTCTTGTCGACCTTGAAATCAAATCGCCCATCACGATTCGTGTCGGTATACACGATCAGCGACGGCGAACAGGAAACGACCACGCGGTTTCCAAAGACTGCGATGCCCAGCGGCGCAACAAGGTCCTTGTCCTGGACGAAAACGGTGGATTTGTCGGCCGTGCCATCGCCATTGGTGTCTTCCAGGATCACAACGCGGTCACCGTCGTTATGCCGCAACCGTCCGTCGTTGTTGGCTTTGAAATTTCGATAGTTGACCGCCTCGGTGACCCACACGCGCCCATGCTCATCGATGTCGATATTCGTCGGGTTGAAGAACATGGGGGCTTGCGCCCAGACCGTCGCGTGCAGAGCGTCCGGCAAGACGAATTCCTTGGCGGCAACGGGATCATCAGCACAGGCCGCAGCGGCAGGCACGAGCGCGCAGACGAGCAACACGAACCGAAATTGCAGAGTTGAGTCTCTCTTGCAAGATGGCGAAGACACGACAGACGCTTCCTCTCCGGCTTAACACCAGCAACAATGCAATGAAGCCAACGAGCAGCGAGGTTGGTGTCGGCCGTCATATACGATAAACTACAGTGTGATTATCGCGTTTTATGAATGCAATGCAAATCCCCAAGCCACTGACCTTTCAGCACGGGAGAACGCCGTCGTGCGATTGAAGGTGATTAGATGCTAGATCTTCAGGAGTCTGCTCATAGATTGGGCGGGGGCTTCTTCTTGCGGGCGGGCGGGCCGGCGACCGCACGGCCTTTCTTTGGCGCAGCTTTTCTCTTTGCGCGTTCCGCCTTTTTCTTGTCGAATGCGAGCTTCGCTTTCTTTTCCGCGTCGCTCAGCGCTTCCCACGGCTTCAGATCCCAGGGAAGCGGCACGCCCGAAGGTGGTTCCAGGAATGTCTCTTGCCAGTGAAACCACAGAGGAAAGTCCAATTCACTCCTGGCGATTACTGCCCAAGGCGTATCCGAATGCTGGTCCATCACTCGCCGCAAATGCTCGCGGGCCAAATTGGCGTCTTCCTTCTGCTCGACCGGCAGCGGGGCCTCGTCGATCGACGCCTCTTCGTCGCCCACCAACTTCCACGCGTTCTTGGTTCCGTCCGCCGGGACCTTTGGCTTGTTGTACATCTCGTCCAAAAGCTGAAGGTACGAGTAGAAGCGGACTTTATTGGCCAACAGCCGACCCAGTAACAAGTCGTAATGGGCCTGCCAGCGCGGTGATGTTTCTTTGCCCCGCGCCTTTTTGACCGCGCCCAGCTCGTTCAAGCCACGGTGGATGACGTCCAACGTGTTTGCAAGTGTTTTCTTGACGGGCTTAATCTCGAATTGGATTCCCGCCGCCAGGAACAACCTCGGCGGTCGCTTCTTGAGCATCTCGTTGCTCACCTGGGCAGTTCGCAGAACGGCCAGCCTCGACGGATGCCTGGCTGCAAGATTCTCGTAATCGGCCGGCGATACGTAGTCTGGGTGATAGCGCAGCAAGTTTTGCACGTCAAAGCTCGGTCCGGGAATCCTGCCATCGTCATGCAGCAGATAGAGTCCGCCGTTCTGGTGCGTGATCCGCGTTAGGCCGTACGGGCCGAACCCAGAGGAGAGCATGCCGGAGCCGGGGCCGTCTTTCCAAATCGCCAAAGTTGCGTGCTCCACGTACACCGTTTCGGGACCACGGTCGACCGGAAGGTAATACGAGTCTTTGGTCTCCGGGTCGGTCCACTTCACTTTCACCTCATCACGCGCGAAAGGTGCGAGCGGACCCATGACGTAGACCGACATTTTGTTGCGCTGCACCATCGCCACCGCTTCGTCGAGCGCCGGCAAATCGTTGCCCCGTTCGTCGGTCACGACGATCATCATCACTTTGCGGCCGGTTTTGGCCACGTCCGCATAGGTCGCCGCGATTCCTTTGATCGCGGTGAAGACGTTTTCCACGCCGGACTGGTCGGCCTCAATGTCGCCGACCGCCGCCTGAATCGCGCTCCGATCGCTCGTCGGTTCGGGAGTCAGCACCTTCATCCCTCTGCCGAACGAAGCGACGCTCGTTAGCAGCGCGTCGCCACGATCTACGGCCAGTTCGTCCAGTTCGTCGTAAACCCGGTCGAAGTGTTGGATGATCTGCCCGCGACGCAACCGCAAACTCTCCGACGCGTCCATCAGCCACACGACCAGCACGTCACTCAGTTCCAACCGGGCAAGAATCTCTGTCGTGATGCGGTCGACCGAGCCGCGATCACCTTGGGCGTTCACCACCGCGCCTTGAATACCAGCCAGGTCCTCGAAAAGCGCGGTACTGTGGTTGGAGAACAACTCTGTCATTGTGACATTCACGGCTGAGAGATCTTTCGACATGTCAGCGAGTTCGCTGGGGGCCGACAGTTGAATCATCTCTCCTATGGGCGGCGGCGCAGCCTCTTCAACCACGCCCATCGTGGTGGCGCCAATTTGCGCCTTTGGATCCTCGGTAATCGTGATATCAAGCGACAGGTTCAGCTCTTCCAATAGTTCTTCGCGTTGCTCTTCTGGCAGAATGACGACTGTCATCTGCTCTTCGAGCATCGGCTCGATGTGCACCAGCAATGCGACGATTAGCAGCACAGACAGGTGGACAAAGAGGCTAGAAAGAAAGGCTTTTGTGTCAGAGTTGACGAACGCGTCGTCTGCTCTTTCCTGCCCTTCCCAGCAGTGTTTCACATGATCAAGAACACTCACGGCTCGTCTCCTTGGCGCGTCAATTTCGCGGCTCGTGATTCCTGGAAACCGGTTAGCTCTCCGACAGCGGCACCGTCACGCTTTATTGTCTAAACGAGCCAATTCCATGAAAGTACTCATTCTAAGGAGAATAAGATGTAAAATAGACTTTGTTTATATAGTATTCATTATAAAGCCTGATGACTTAATGATTTGCGTGCGCCGCCACCACCTTGGCAATTACTTGGCAAGTAATTTACAATAACTGGACTCTGTTTATTTGTTTTTCTGTGAACTTACCTGAGTACTTTCACGGCGTCGGCTCGTTTCGAGTGTAGAGGTTAGGTCGTCACCACCTCTAAAATCAATCGTTCAGATTTTTCTAGGAACTCTCTTGGGAAGGGAATTGTCATGCGAATCTGCCTCTCATCCTGTACGATGTCGTGTTTTTTGCTCTGCCTTCCTGCGGTTGAACCGCTTCCCGTCGCGGTCGGCCAGGAGCCGGAACAAAAAACCAACTACGGCCGAGAGGCCCGCGAGGAAACCGTCGCGCTGTGGCGCGATCCGGACAAGCCTCTCGATGCGCGCGAGCGAATTCATCACGTGTTGAGCCGCCTGACGTTCGGCGTCACCGACGAGGCCGTTTACGAGGTCGAACGAGTCGGTCTGAATCAATGGATTGAGACCCAACTGGAAGCAAAGGTCCCAGAACCGGCAGCGCTGGCTGACCGGTTATCCAAATTGAAATCGCTCCCCCTGAGCACTCAGGAGATCGTGCAGCAATACAACAAGCGCGATGACAATGGTCGTAACCTGCAGAACGTCCCCAGAAACGAACTCAAAGACACCGTGCTGCTGCTGGCCGTTTACAGCAACAACCAATTCAAAGAGGTCTTGTGCGATTTCTGGCGGAACCACTTCAACGTGGATGTGTCGAAAGGCAACGTGAAGTTCTACGCGACCGGGTTTGAACGCGATGTGATCCGCCTCGAGGCGCTGGGCACGTTCGAACGGCTGCTCAACAGGCAAGCGCGGCATCCCGCGATGCTGGTTTATTTGGACAACTACATTTCCCGCGCTCCACCGCAAAAAGACGTGTTCGCGGCGGCCAAAAAGGCTTGGCTTGAAGGGCGGGACTTTGCCGCGATGAAGGAAGCCGTTGACATCGCCAGGATGAAAGGCATCAACGAGAATTTCGCCCGCGAACTGATGGAGCTACACACCCTCGGCGTAGACAACTACTACACGCAAGACGACGTGGTCGCCGTGGCCTATGCCCTGACCGGCTGGACCGTCCAGCAAAACTCGGCGAAGCCCATTGCCTTCCAGTTCCGTCCAGAAATGCACGCCAGCGAGTTTCGACTCGTTCTGAAGAAGCGCCTGCCGCCCGTGCCGCGAAACCCCGAGATGGAAGGCCAGATGATCCTGAACATGCTGGTTCGACACGAAGGGACGGCCAAGTTCATCGCTTACAAGTTGTGTCGGCACTTGGTGTCCGACAACCCGCCGCCGGAGTTGGTCGAGCGAGTCGCCAAGGTTTACCAAAAGCGCAAGAGCGATCTGCCGTCGATCTACAAGGCGATTGTGACCGACGAGGCATTCTACGACCCCAAGCGTTACCAGTCGAAATTTAAACGTCCCTTCGAGTATGTGGTCAGTGCCCTGCGCGTCACCAACGCCCAGATCGAGTTTACCAGCGGCATTCACCGGGCGCTCGGATCGATGAGCGAACCGCTCTATCAGTGCGAGGAACCGACTGGCTACTACGACCAAGCCGACGCTTGGCGCGATCCGGGCACAATGGCCCCTCGCTGGCTGTTCGCCCTTGGTTTGGGCATGGAGCAGATTCGCGGCGTCCGGATTCCCGACTCGTTCTGGGAAGGACTCGAAGCGAACAACCCGCTGCAGTGGAAGGAAGTCCTGACCAAACGGATTCTGCCGGGCGGTTGCACCGAGACGACTTCCGACGCGCTGGACGCCGTGATCGCCAAGTACGCCCGTTTCAATCCCAAGCCGAAGCAACTGGGCAGCTACATCGTCGGCATCCTGCTCGGCTCGCCGGAGTTTCAACGTCAGTAGAAGCAGGAAAATGACGAATGACCAATGACGAAAGAAATCCGAATGCCGAAGCACGAACATAAGCAGCGCTCGTCATTCGTGCTTCGTCATTCTTTCGTCATTGGGTATTTCGTCATTCGTCATTCCATCCCAGCGAGGCAATCGACCAGAGGCCATTTCTGGCCGAAGACAGGTTCGCTGGGGATGCCTAGCCATTTCTCCAGCACGGTGGCATAGATGCTACGAAAGTCGGTGGCGAACTTGAGACTGCTGCCGGTCGGGTTCAACTCGTCGGGGCCGAGGCCAGGATGCGTGCCATGGAACCCCGCTTTGACTCCGGGACCAAACAGGAACTGGACGGCGCCGGCCGCATGATCGGTTCCCTTGTTGCCGTTTTCTTTGGCTGTACGGCCGAACTCGCTGATGGTGAACAACAGCACGCGCTCGGCCTGACCTTGCTGCTTGAGATCGCGGAAGAAGGCGGTCAACGCTCCATCCAACTCCTTTAGCAAGTTATCATGCCGCGGCCGTTGATTGCTGTGCGTGTCGAACTCCAGGCGTCCAGAGCGGCTGGTCCAGTAGATGCGCGTCGAGAGCCCGCCAGTGATCAAGCCGGCGATCGCCCGCAGGTTGCGGGCGTAAGGTGTGTCGGGATATTCGACCTTGGGCTTGTAGGCCGTCCCCAGCCGGCTGATTTCGTCGGCGGCGGAATTGGCTGTGATGGCCGTGCGCGTGACCCATTCGAGTTCGCCCGCCACGGTTTGCGCGCCGGCTTCGTTGAGTTTGCGGTAGAGAGCCGCCTGTTGATCGTTCTCGGCGCCACCGTAGCCAAACGCTTCGGGGCGGTCGACGAGGATGCCGGCATGCCGTTGTCCACGCAGTGCCAGGGCAGCGCCGTTGTTGGGGCCAACCGCGACGGCCAATTTGGGGTCCGTGCTGTTTGGGAATCCGGCATCGCACGCCCGGCCGACCCAGCCGTGAGGAAGTTTCCGGCCGCGCGTGTCGCCCATCATCCAGATGTTCGTCGACTCGAAATGGCTGAAGTTCGGGTTGGGATAGCCAACGCCGTGAACCGCGGCGAGCAGGCCTTCATCTAGAAGTTCTTTCCAACCCGTGAGGTTGGGATGCAAACCCAGTTCTTCGTCGAGTTTGATGACGTCTTTTTCTGGGATGCGAGTCGCTTGCTTGCGGTACTCGTGGTATTCCTTGTGGCCATAAGGAATGACCGTGTTCAAAGAATCGTTACCACCGTCGAGCTGCAAAATCACAACGACGCGTTGGTCCGCCTCGGCTTGCGGACCCGCCAGTGCCGAGCGAATCAAAAAATTCGGCAGTGCCGAGCCGATACCTACCAGACCCAAGCCGCGAGTCAGGATTTCCCGCCGCGTGGCGATATTGATGTTCGACATGATGTCTCCTCAGCTTACTTGGTACTCGGGACTGCTCACCAACAGAACCAAGAACGCCGTGAGCTTGGCATTGATCTCTTTCGTCTGCTTGGCCCACTCCGACGACGGCGGCAACGGGCCGAGGAACTCGATCATCGCTTGCCGCTTCTGGTCGCTCAGGTCGGTCAGCAAACAACGTCGGGCAAAGTGGTCCACCACCTCTCCGGCGTCTTTGAATTTGTGGTTCTTCAACAAAGCAACGAAGTCCGTTTTGTCTTTCTTGACCAGGTTAGCCGTTGCCGTGTAGCGGGCCATCAACAGGTTCGTGTTGACCCAATCACGGCCTTCGGCCCAGCCTGCCACGCTCGGCGGATCAAACAAACTTTGACCCATGCTCGCCAAAAGGAATCGGACGTTCTGATAGTCCACTTTGGGCAGCTTCAGTGCTTTCGCAGTTCCAACCAAAAGCTCGACGGGACTCTTGACGTGACTGGCCATTGCCTTGTCGCTGTAGAACTGTTCCGAGAGGAAAATGTTCTCGAGCAGCGGCCGAATCCGGTACTCGTTGTCGCGCAACATATGAGACAGCCGCTCGAGCACTTCAGGTTCCGGCTCCCAGTACGCAAAGTATTGCCAGAGTTTCTTGGTGACATAGCGGGCGGTTGCCGGATGCTCGAGCATAATATCGACCGCCTCGTGAGTCCCCCAGTGGCCCGTTTTGCCGAGTAGCGTCTTTGGGCCGGCATCGTGTTTGTCGTGGTAGAAGCGGTATTGGGCGGCGTAGTGCTCGTAGCCGGCACCGGTCAAAGCTCGCGTGTTTCCATCGCGCACGTCCTTCTCCGTGTAACCGTCCGTCTTGTGAGCGGCACAATTCTCCTCACCCAGCGAGAACAGCTCCAACAGTTCACGCCCAAGGTTCTCGTTGTTGTTGCCCTTGACGTTATCGTCGTTGTTCAGATAGCGGATCATCGCCGGATCTTGCACGATGCCGTGCAACAAGGCGTCGAAATTGTCGGCATGGCGGCGGAAGAACTGGTTCTGCTGATACATCAGGTGCGCTTCACCCAACGTCCGGTAACTGGATGCAAAGTGGTCGTGCCAAAAGAGGACCATCTTCTCCTCCAACGGCCGCGGCGACTCCAGCAATCGCCGCACCCACCAGCGGACCATGGACGCGTGTTGATCAACGTTCCGTTTCCCGTCCACTTGAGTCAATCGGTTCTGCGCTTCCACGTGCAGACGGGTTTCGTAAGCCAGTGGCCGTTCCCAAGAGTAGATGTCCCTGTCCGGCTCGATAGTGGCGCGCGGCCGCTTGTGGTACTCGACCAGATAATCGACCGCCATATGCGGCCCCATGTTGACGAGCTTTTGGACTTCTTCAGGGCTGCCGCCAAAGCCGGCCCGAAACAACAGATGACGGGCCTTGGCGTAGTCCCATTGATCGCTGGTAATCGGTTTCAGTCCGCCGATCGCTTCGGCATGCGCCGATGCGGCGGCATCGAGTGCCTTGGTCAGCGAAGCTTTTTTCTCGGCGACCGACTTTTCAGCAGCGACCTTTTCGGCAGCCGTTTTTTCGGCCGCCTGCTTGGCCGCGACAACCGCTTCGTCGGCTTTATTCGCAGCCGCCGTCTTTTGCTCCAAGGCCTTTTTGGCCTCGGCCTTTTTCTCTTCTTCCGCTTCCGGTACGGCTTCCAGGGCCTTCTCGGCCGCAGCTTTCTCGGCGGTGGCCTTTTCGGCTGCCTTCACAGCAGCGGCAACTTTCTCCTGGGCAGCTTTTACCTGTGCGATCTTGGAAGCCAGGGCCTTATCCGCGATCACTTTCGAGTCTTCCGCCCGAACGGCGGCTTGGCGCGCTGCCCAAGCTTCTTCCGCAAGTAACTGTTGTCGGGCGTTTTGGACGTTGGCCTGTGCCTCTTTCGTATCGCCTGACTGCTCGGCCCGGGCCTTTTCTGCCGCCGCCAAATCGGCCTTGGCTTTATCGATCGCAGTTTTCGAGTGGTCGTCGAGTGTCTGCGCGAAAGTCGTCCGGCCAAAGATCACTGCCGTTCCCAGCAGCACCACAACTAATGCTTGACGTTTCATAGGTTGTTTTCCTTCCGCCAATTTTCCGCGTGCGCTCACCGGGATGATCAGCGCCACTTTCTAAACACAACATAAAAAGCCTAGTTTAGGTAGTATTTAGGGCGTTGGCAACACTCTGATTCCAGCAGCCCGGTTGCTTTTCTTCAAACTAGCCCACTCTCCCGAATCGCTCGGGCCGCAACGGTGAAAGATCGAGGCTGGTCTTGCCTTCGCTAATCCACTCGGCCACCAGCTTTCCTGTGATCGGTCCCTGAGTCACACCAAGCATACCGTGACCCGTGGCGATCCAGACGTTATCGATTTGTGGGACTCGGCCGATGATGGGGAGTCCATCCGGAGTCATCGGACGTAAGTGGCACCAGCGCGAGCGCTCCTGTGCCTGCTGTACTCCGGGAAGATAACGGCTGGCACCAGCGGCGAGCATCTTGATTCGAGCAGGCCGCTGTTTTAGATTGAAACCGCTAAATTCCATCGTCCCCGCCAACCGCAGGAAGTCGTCTATCGGAGTCACGAAAATCCGCTCTTCAACCAAAACGACGGGCATCGCGGGTGCCGCTTCAGGCCTTTCGATATCTAGATGGTATCCTTTCCCTGGCTGAACAGGTAATCGCATACCGAGTCTCTTCGCCAGACTCGGAGCCCAAGAGCCACACGCCAGAACTGCGGCATCTGCTGCGATCTCTTCTTGTGCCGTGATCGCGGCGACCAGGCGACCATGCTCAATTCGCAGGTCCGTGACTGGCGTGTTTTGCTTGATTTTTGCTCCCAATGCCTCTGCGGCTGCGCCAAGTTGTCCGACCAACGCCTGCGGATTGCAGAAGCCCGAGTTGGGATAGTAGATGGCTCCAGCCACGTCGGTTTGGATGGCGGGTTCAAACTGTTGAACCTGGTCTCCGCGAAGCCGCTGTGACTCGAATCCACATTCCTGCAACAGGTCCGCTTCCTCGCACGCCGCCAAGAGTGTCTTCTCGGTCCGGCATATCTCCAAGCGCCCCCTGTTCTCGTAGCGGAGATCGATATCCTTGACCAGTTGGTCGAACAGTGTTGCGCTGGCCTCACCTAATGCGCAAAGAATCTTAGTCGCCATACGAAGGTGCGATTCGTTGCACGCCTGATGGAATCGCCATAGCCACCGCATCAGGCCCAGGTCCAAACGCGGAGCGACATACAGCGGACTCGTCGTTTTGAATAACCATCGCAAGTTCCGCCACATGGTTCCGGGTTGAGGGAGCGGAAGGTGACCGGGCGTCACCTGCCCGGCGTTCCCGTGGGAACAACCTGAACCGAGTTCTTCCTGTTCCAACAAGGTGACTTGTGTTCCTTGCCTAGCCAGATAGTACGCCGTGGCAGCGCCGACAACGCCGCCCCCAATCACCACCGTATCCGTATTTGACATCGTTTATTGATCGTTTGACTTGAATACTCGATAATAACGCCTTAGTTTATGGTAACACTTTCACAGTGCAACTGGCTGCGAACGTTTGCAGATTGGAGCAGAACATCATGACGTACAGAGCAGTTCTCCAACAAAGCCTGGCGCTCCTTGTGCTGGCCATTGGCCCGGCGTTCGTTGAGGCGGATGAGCGAACTCCGGAAGACGCGACGGGACTTGGCTGGCGGCGCACCGATACGGCGCTCACACTTCTGCGAGGTGACGAGGTCGTCTGGCAATTCAATTTCGGCTCGGATCAAGGCAAACCATTTTTGCACCCGGTTAACCTGCCGCGAGTTGGTACGCTGACTTGGGAAGCCCCGCCCGACCACCCCTGGCACCACGGGATCTGGTTTTCCTGGAAGCTGATCAATGGGCGCAACTATTGGGAAGAGAATCGCAAAACGGGCCAGAGCGATGGCCGCACCACCTGGCGAAACGTCAAGATCAGGCAGGGCGAGGACCATTCGGCGCGCATTGAAATGGATCTGAATTACCATCCGCCGGATAAGCCGCCCGTCCTGACCGAACGCCGCGTCGTCGAGATTTCGCCGCCGGACTCCGATGGCGGATACCGAATCGATTGGACAGCAACGTTCACAGCGGGCGATCAGCAGGTGGTTTTGGATCGAACTCCCCTGCCACACGAACCCGGCGGCAAGAGCTACGGGGGCTACGCCGGTTTGTCCGTTCGGCTCGCAAAGAACGCGGCCCATTTTAAGGTTGTTGAAAGTGAGCAACAAGTAAATCAGCAAGCAGAGCGGCTGCGATTCAAGGCTCGCGCGGTCGATTTTGGTGGTTCGATTGACGACACCGACGGCGGTATCGCCATCCTGGACCATCCCAAAAACCTCAACGCCCCTAGTCCCTGGTACGTCATCCGCAACACCAGGACACCGATGACGTATTTCAGCCCCGCGGTAATTCAGCGCGGCCCGCATACGCTTGCGGCTGGCGAAGCATTTACGCTGCGCTATCGTATCCTGGTGCATCCAGGGCGTTTCTCTGCCGCGACACTGCAGCAGCACTACAACCGTTTTGCCGAATCAACCGCGGATAAGCAAGAATGACTTTGGTTACCGCGCCTTTGCGGAAATGAAGATAAGGAGTACCACGATGGCACAAGACAGATTCACGCGACGCGACATGTTGAAAGCCGGCACTGCACTAGCAGCCGGATGTTCCGCGCCCTACGTAATTACCTCGACGGCGCTCGGCGATGCCACTACGCCGCCGGCCAGCGATCGAATCACGCTGGGTCAGATTGGCGTGGGACGACGCGGTCGTTCGTTATTTCGCGACTTTTATCGACAACAGACGGTCCAGTACGTAGCAATCTCTGATTGCTACCAGGATCGTCGCGAATCGATGGCTAAGATCTGCAAAGGCCAGGCATACCAGGATTTTCGTGACCTGCTCGCACGCGACGATATTGACGCCGTTGTAATTGCCACGCCCGACCATTGGCACGTACCGATCGCTACCGCGGCGGCCAGGTCGGGAAAGGGCGCTTACGTGGAAAAACCGCTGGGACTGACGATCGAACAAGACCTTGCCTGCCAGCAGGCGTTCGCCAAGTCGGGCACCGTGTTTCAATACGGGACGCAACAGCGGAGTATGGCTCACTGCCACCATGCCTGCGAATTAGTGCGGCGTGGCACGATCGGTAAGATTCAAGCGATCGAGGTCGATTGCCCTAACGGTGGCTCCGGCGGTTCCACGATTGAAGCCCCAGTGCCGGACGGGCTCGATTACAACAGGTGGCTTGGTCCGGCGCCGCTGACGCCGTATACGAAGGATCGCTGCAATCCTCAAGGCAGCTACTGGATCTACGACTACTCGATCGGTTATCTAGCTGGCTGGGGAGCCCATCCGTTGGATCTGATGGTGTGGGCGTGCGACGCGGACCTGAGCGGGCCAATCGTTGTCGAAGGAACCGGGATAGTTCCCACCGAAGGGCTCTACGACACGGTTTACAACTGGGATTTGAAAATCAAGCTGGGCGACGTGGACATGGTATTTCGGCCCGGTTCGGATCGGACGAGATTCATCGGCGACAAAGGTTGGATTCAGGTGGCCCGCAACACCAAACTGACCACGGCCAGCGACCCTGCCTTGCTGGAAACAAAGCTTGATGTGGCGGACAACAAGCTGCCTGTGAGCAAAGCGCATGGTGCCAACTTCATTGAAGCAGTTCAGCAGGGCGATCCGAGTGCGGCGGTCTCGAATTTGCGCGACGCGGTTCGCAGCGATGTGATCAGTCAGTTGTCTGACATTGCCGTTCGCACGGGAGAAGCGGTCACTTGGGATCCAGCTAAACAGGAGCTTGTTGGCGGCAGCAAGCAGGCACGTGCCATGCTCGGCCGTCCAATGCGCGAGCCGTGGGCTCTGTAATTGGGGACTCAGATGACTCACGATGTGGCCAGATCCAAATCCAACGAACCGAGGTTTTTCTTTGGCGGCGTTGCGCGCTACGTCATGCTGATCGTTGGCGTTTGTTCTTTCGTGACAGGCTGTGAAGGGAATCAGCGCCCGGCGGACGTTGCTTCTGGATCGGTCGCTCAACCATCGACATCCGAAGAGAGTTCGCTCCTTTCAGAAGAACAGGTCGCTTCGATTCGTGAAGCCGTGGAACAATCCGGCGGCGCGCTTCAACGTGACGCGGATGGGCAACCGGTCGCGATCGATCTGGCGGCAGGACGGGGGTCGGCCGATGTGACCGCATTTGAGGCCGCGCTGCGTTGTCCAACATTAAGAGTATTTCGAGCCCGCGCTGGGCAATTGGCTATCGAGGATTTGGCGAAGATCGCCACACTCACATCCCTCGAGGAATTGATGCTGGAAGACGCGGCGTTGAATGATGACGTTCTCGGAGAGTTGGCCCGGAATCTCCGCGGATTGCGGCGTTTGACACTTCGCAACGCGCCTCATGTGACGGATCATGGAATTGCCGAGTTGATCTCGCTGTCGGAATTGACGCATCTGACGCTGATCGACCTGCAAGTCAGTGGACAGGCATTGCCAACGATTACAGAGTTGCCGGTCCTGGTCTCGCTGGACCTTCGAAAGTCCCAAAACATTCGGGGAGACGGACTTGCCGCGCTCGGCGACGCGCCGAAGCTGAAAGAAGTGAAGGTTGGCGGTTTAGGCATCGACGATGCGGCTATGGCCATCGTGGCAAACTTGCCGCATTTGGAAAGCCTGACCATCGAAGACGCATCGATCACTTCTGAAGGGATCGAAGCACTGCGCGAGAACAGGCAAACGGCCAAGCGCATCGTCGCACTTACGTTTGCTCGTTGCTCGGCACTCGATGACGATGCCCTGCCGTCGTTGGCCTCACTTCCGAATCTCCGTCGGCTTTCATTGCGTGACGTGCCGGTCACCGGATCGTTCCTGCCGGAGCTTCCGACTCTGCGAAAATTGGAATCGTTGTCGCTGAACGAGACCTTTCTGGACGACAACGCGTTCAACTCAATCGCCGCGTGTCGTAGTCTGAAACGTCTCGAACTAGCCCAGAGCTTTCTCACGACCGAGGCGATGGAGAAGATCAGCACGCTCACCAGCTTGGAGTATCTGAACCTGTCCAACTGCGGTCTGAACAGCGCGATGCTGGAACCGCTCGCCGGTTTGCAAAACCTGAAGACACTCATTGTTGACGGCAATCCCGACGTGAGCCGCGAGGCGGCAGCCAGATTGCTCCCATCAAATAAGTAGGTATCACCCGTGATTGCGATCTCGCGGGTGTGCAGGTGCATCGTTCCGTGCCATTGCACGGGGTGGGTTACGCATCGCCCCAGTCCACGGGGTGGTTCACGGCAAACTCGAACAACTCGTCGTACAGCAGCAGTTGCAGGTCGAGGATTTGTTCGTGCGTCAGTTTGGGATACGGGTCATCCTTGACGCCGACGCAGCATTCGTGGACGAAGGAGACCGCCCCGCAGGTGTGGTAAAGCGCACTGCACAGGTTGAACGAGGGTGGCGGGAAGGTCAGGCCGTCTTCTTTGGGTTCAGGGCCGCCTTGGCGATGTGGCAGCCCTGCGTCGGCGTAGCGCTGTTGAAGTCGTTCGCCGAACTGTTCGATGGTTTGCTTCACGGTTCGTGGCACGTACGTCGTTGGCTCGACCGACGGCCGGCTGGCGTGCGAGTGCAGCGAGATGATAAAGTCCGGAGCTTCCTGGCGGGCCAATTGAAAGAACGCTTTGGTTTCCGGCGCCATCGGTTCGAACCATTCGTCGTGCATGAGATTGACGCCGTCGTCGTTGAAGTACGCGCCGAGCCGGCCCACCGCCGGGCCGCGCATCGGATGGATGCGTTTCACCGCGGGCCAACTGTAGGCCGTGCCGTCCGGCCGAACGCCCATCTCAAACGCCTGGCGGTGATCGAGCGCGTGTCCGACCGAGCTGTCGAGCGGAAAGCGGGCTCGCCCATCGGGGTTGCCCAACGGCACGATCAACGTCCGGCACTTGGCCAGGTTTTCGGACAGTCGCCGCCACGGCCGATTGCGGTAGTCTTTGCCGTGCTCGGCGATGGACAGCAAGTTGACCAGGCCCACGATCCCTTCCAGCTCGCCGCCGTGAACCGGTCCCAGTAGAAACACCACGGGACTCTGCTTGCCGTTCTTGCGCGCGTAGGCAGACGGGTCTCGGCCGGCGCAGGCCGAATTGAAGTTGGCCGTCGCCTGACGAAACTGTCGCTTGCCATAGGTGACCAGATAGACGTTGCGGCGACCGGCCGATCTTGTCAAGACGCGCGTCTCCCCCTTGCGAACCGCCTTGACGGCCGCTTCAACGTCGGCCAGACGACCTTTCCAGAACGTCGGAGATTCTGCTTCATCCGCTTTGGCACGCATCACTCCGGACACGGTCAATGCTCCCATCGTGGCGACTGCTTCACGTCGATTCATGGTGTAGTTCCTTTTTGGATGGACAATTTCTCGTTTGAGTCGGACAGGTTCGAGTCGGACAGGGTGGTTCAGATCTACTGCGATTCCTTCAACAGCACGAAAGCGGCGAATTCGCCTTTGACAGGGACGCGGATCGGGGTGTCTTGAAAGGTGCCCGCAACAACAGGCTTGCCGAAGAAGTCACGTGGATTCATCAAGCGATATCTGTCGCCCGGTTCCAGCAGCGGCAGCGGCAGCAGCTCGACATTGGGCTTTTTCGCCCAGTTGAAAATGGCAACGTGGAGCCGCTGCCGATCGTAGCGGTTGGGTCGCATTTCGAATCTCGCGACCGAACCTTCCGGCCGCGGATCGCCCTTGGCCAAGACCAGATTGCCCTCGTTGACGGCCTTCTTGTAATTCCTGATGTGCAGTCCCCCGCCGACGATAACGTTGTCGCGCACCTCGCAATCCTCGTTATGCGGAGCCGAATACCCGATCTGCATGCCGACATTGAACAGGTAGTTCTTCAGCACCCGGATATTGCGACTCGGCCGGCCACCGCCGATCAAGAATCGTCCGCCGTCGTAGCAGATGTTGCCTGTCACCAGGTAGTTGTCGACGTAGGCACGCGATGAGCCGTAAGCGTGCATGGTGTAACCGTAGCCGCCGGTCATGATGCAATCGGAGATGACTTTCACGCCATCCTTGTTTTGCGAGTAGATGGCGTGTCCGTGACCACGGTCCGGTGCCTTCCAGCCGTTGTCGTAAATGAGGCATCCATGAACTTCGCTGTCCGTGGCCGCGGACCAGAAGCTGATGCCCTGGGCGTTGTCGTGGATGACCAGATTGATGTACTTGCAGCCCTTGCCGGCGTGGATGTTCAAGCCGCCCCAGGGGCGGTTGTAACTCTTTGGATGTGAGCCCGGCTCGTTCACCGTCCGCGACATCGAGAGGTTTTCGGAGACAATGATTTCCAGGTCGCGGATCCACAGGTACGTAGAAGGCTGCTGGATTCTCAGCCCACCATCGATCGTCACCCGCTTTCCGGTTTCACCGCGGATGTGAATCGGCTTGCCTTCGCTGCCGACCAACCGCACGGTGTAGCCGGGACCGTTCAGCGAGCGATCGGGATGCTTGTAGATGCCGGCCAGCAGCCAGAGCGTATCGCCGGCCGCGATCTTTTTCTGCCCCGACAGAGCGGAAGCGAGGTCCCACGGCGACGCCTTTGTGCCTTGACCGTCTGCCTTGCCGGCTGGCGTAGCGTACCAGTCCTCAGCGCCGGCCGACGCACACGCCGCAAACGCAACGGCGGAAAACAGGCAACTCCTCGTGAATTCATGTAGAAATCTACACATCTTAATCTCCTTCGGTGGGATCGATATTGCTCGTGTGGCGGGCGATGCAAGCCAAAGCCCACGCTACGCTTCTCGCCATCTATGGACCGGTCGGCAAAACGAGCAGCGCATCAAATGCCGGACTGATTGCGTCTTTCCGCAGCGGCACGCGTACAGGCTTGCCGTCGTACGCGCCGGTGACCACCGGTTTGGCCCGCGTGATCGTTTGCTTGATGTCAAGGCAGTTGTAAATGGCGAACTTTCGGCCCTCGGCAAGCACCGGCGACAGATCGACGTTCACCGTATCATTGCCGTCCCAATTGAACACAGCCACATGCCCGCGACCCTTGTCAAACCTGTTGGCAAACACGATCACTTTCATGCCCGCCGGTTTGCCGTTGCGGCCGGGCAGCAACTTGCCATTGCGGTCCAGTCCGAGTCGCTGCCACTCGGTCCACGTGAGCGTCTCGTCATCGTCCGGCCGTTCCTGGCGACCGTAAACGAACACCGATTGGCGGCCATTTTCAAAGTACGTGTTCCGATCGATCTTGTAGTTTGTCAGACTTGGACGTTCGTTTTGCCGGCCGTTGGCGACGCCGGTAGGCGAACTGCTGATTTCCATGAAATAGCCGCTCGCCCAGATCGTGTTGCCGGTCACCGTGACGTCCTGCCAATCGCCCAGCGACAACCCGTAGAAAGCGCCCGCGAAGTAATTGTCCTTGACCACGGCCGTGCCGTTGCGGACCGGTTTGTAGTGGCTCAGCCGCGCGTTGGGCCGAAACCGCTGCACGTCGCTGGGCTGGTAGCCGACGTTGCCGATCAAGCGAATCCGGTCAGCCGCCGGGTAGCCGGCCACCAGGTAATTGTCCATCGTCTGTCCGGGCCTGTACGCGCCGGCGATGTACATGATGTTGTCGATCACGTCGAAGCCGTTGATCTGGCCGCCCTGCGTATAGACGTGCAAGTTCCATCCGCATCCGCGCCAGGCGATGTTCTGTTCGATCCGCTTGGTGCCGGTTTCGTTTTGCGCGTAGAAGGCGTGGCCGTGACCGCGGCCGGCCGCTTCCAGATAGCCAAAGTCGTGGACCAAACAGCCATACAACGTCAAGTTCTTGGCCGGGCTCCACAGACCTGTGCCCATCCGACCGCCAAACAGATTGCAGTTGATGACCATCGCCCCCTCACCGCCTACGGCCCACAGAGCGGTGGCCGACTTGTGCGTATTCTGATAGGGATCCCACTTCAGGTCACCGACCTCAAGGCCGATGTAGTGTGCGTGCGAACTTGTCAATCGTGCCGTACCGTTCAGGTGGACGCTCGCGCCTCCTGCCGGCCTAATCACAACCGGCTTGCCCCGCGTTCCGGACACCGCCCATTCAAATGGCACCCGCTCGATGCCTTTCATCTTTCCGTCATAACGCCCGTCCGCCAGCAGAATCGTATCGCCGGGCTTGGCTGGGCTGTTGGCGCCCAAAGCGGTGAACACGTCCAGCGGCCGGCCAAGGCTGCCATCTCCACCGGGTGCTGCCTTGGGCGAGACATGGATTTCACGGGCCAGCACAGGCAGTGCCGCAAACGCGATAAGGCTGACTACGCTCGCAAAGAATAAGTGTTTCATCATGGGATGACTCATCGCTGCAACCACCGCTGCACTTGGTGGTCGCAAAATCAGCGAGTTCCCG
This sequence comes from uncultured Pirellulaceae bacterium, assembly GCA_964343305.1. Lineage (GTDB taxonomy): Bacteria > Planctomycetota > Planctomycetia > Pirellulales > Pirellulaceae > CAYFJO01. Next base: position 29,830 of record CAYFJO010000008.1, read on the forward strand.
GTTAGCCTGTTACGCAATCGACGGGTGCGTACTTGGCACCCAGGATCGGCTCGCTGGGCGTCTGGAGCCATTTTTCTAAGATGGCCGCGTAGACGGAGCGGAAATCCACTTCCATTTTGAGGTTCCCATTCCGGTCCAGATCGGTCAGGCTGGGCTGCTTGCCATGCACGCCGGGCTTGATCATGGGGCCGAACAGGAACATCGGCTGCGCCAAACCGTGGTCGGTGCCCGAGCTGTAGTTCTCCTTCACGCGGCGGCCAAATTCACTGAAAGAGAAGGTCAAAACTCGCTCGGCGTTGCCTTGCTCCTTCAGGTCGTGATAGAAAGCGCGAACCGACTGGCAGAGTTCCGTCATCAGCGCGGCGTGCCGCGGCTTCTGCTCGGCGTGGGTGTCGTAGCCGCCAAACTGGGCAATCCCTTGCGCGGCGTAATAGACGCGCGTGCTCAGGCCTTTGCCGATCAAGGCCGCGATGGTGCGCAAAGAGTCGCCGAATTGTGTCTCCGGATAGGGGACTTTGGTCTTGTGCCCCAGGGCACTGCTGTCGACGTCTTGCAGCGCATCTAGAATCTGCTCGGAAGCCTGGTTGGCGTTGACGGCCGTCTGGGTGACGAACTGTAGCTCCTCTTTGGATTCTTTCTTGCTCGCTTTGTTGAGTTTCCGGTACACCATCTCGCCTTTTTTGGATCGTTCGCCCACAAAGCGGAACGAATCGCGCGATTCAAAGCCAACACCGGGGTGCTCCTGGCCGCCGGTCACCATCAAGGGCAGCCGGCCTGGTCCGATCGCCACTCCCAGCTTTGCATCGGGGATGCCTTTGAAGGCGTGGTCGATGTAGCGGCCGAGCCAGCCCGAGGCGCCGTTCTTGCCGGTGCGCATGCCCGTTTTGGCAGATTCCCAAATGTCACGCGAGACAAAGTGGCTGAGGTTGAAGTTGGGATAACCCGTGCCCAGCACCACCGCGAAGGAACTCTCGTCCAGCATGTCGCGAAAGCCGGTCAAGCTCGGGTGGATTCCAACCTGGTCGTTGAGCTTGATGACCTCTTTTTCTTCGATCCGGGTTGTCGTGCGTATGCGGTAGTAATCTTCCATGCCGTAAGGCGGCACGTCGCTCAAGCCGTCGTGGCCGCCGGTGAGCAGCAGGCCCACGACGATCCGGTCCTGGCTCTTTGCCGGGGGGCCGGCCAAAGCAGAGTTGATCAGAAAATTTGGCAGCGCGGCGCCCACGCCGACCACCCCCAAACCGTAATCGAGAAATTCCCGCCGCGTTGTTATCTTGGGACGAAACATGGGTAGGCTCCTGTTGGCTTGTTACGTTAGGAAACTAGTTCAACTGATAATCGGGAGAACTCGTCAAAAGCACTACGAGACTCTGAAGCTTTGCGCTAACCGCGTCGCGCTGCTTGGCCCATTGATCCAGCGGGGGTAGGTCTTTGGCGAAGCCGATCAGCTCGGCACGCTTCTCGTCGTCCAGCGGTGTGACCAGGCATGCTTTGATCAGATAATCGACCACCTGCTCACTGCTTTTGCAGCCGCCGGCCTCGACCAGCGCGACCATGTCGACGCCGCGGCGGCCATTGGGCTGGGGCACGCCCCGCACTAGCGCGGAGATCGAGTTGTAACGCACAAAGATGCGGTTCGAACTGATCCAGGAGCGGCCGTACCGCCATCCCTTCACGTCGGGCGGCTCAAAGAGCTGTTGGCCCATCTTTGTCGTGGCTCCGTTCAGCGTTCCCGCGTCGGCCACGCGCTTGACCCCCAGCGTGCGCAGCGTTCCGACCGCTAGCTGCACCGGGCTTTTGTACTGCCGCCCCACCGCCTGCGAACTGTAAAACTCCTCGGAAAGGAAGAGGTTCTTTAGCATCGGCGCCAACTCGTAGTTGTATCCCCGCAAAACGGCCGACAGTTGTTCGACCGTTTCGGTGCTGGGGTTCTCGTGCGCGAAGAATACAAACAGCTTGCGGGCAATGAAGCGAGACGTGGCAGGTTGTTCGAGGATCAGCTTGACCAGATCGTCGCCCGTCCAGTTGCCCTTGCGGCCGAAGACCGCCTTGGGGGTCTCGTCGTGGTTGGCGCCGATGAAGCGGAACTGGCCGGTTGCGGAATCGAAGGTGTAACCGGTCAAGGCTCGGGCCGCATCGCGGATGTCCACTTCGTTGTAGCCCTGATCGACGCCCATGGCGAACAGTTCCATGATCTCGCGGGCTAGGTTTTCGTTGGCGTTTCCTTTGACGTTGCTGTTGTTGTCCAGGTAGCGGAGCATGGCCGGGTCGTGGACGATCCCGTAGAGCAGGGCCCCGAAGTTGCCCGCGGCATGTTCGCGAAGCAACTGGTTGTGGTGGTAGGTGGAGTAGCTGTGGCCGACCACGCTGGCCTGCGTGGCGAAATGGCCGTGCCAGAACAGGGTGAGCTTCTCTTGCAGTGGCCGGGGCGATTCGACCATCCGCTTCAGCCACCACTGAACGAGCCTGCCTTGCTGGCCGCCATAGGCCGTCGCCCTGGGTTTGGCAGCCGCGGTGCGGCTCTTGGCGGTGGAAATCCGCAGCTTCGCTTCCAACGGATCGACGGCCGGGGGCGGCACGGCATCGAAAGGCACATTGGCCGGCGGCTGACGATAGAAGTCCACCAATTGATCCACGGCCTTGTACAGACCCAGGTCGCAAAGCTTCTGCACCTCTTGCGGCGTGCCACCAAAGCCGGCCCTGGTCAGCAAGTGACGCGCCTTGTCGTAATCCCAAGCGTCGGTCGAAAGCGGCTTCATGCCCCCCACGGCGGCAACCCGCAAACTGTAAACGTGGGCAACACTAGCTTGGATGACGGCCTGCTGCTGGGCCACCTCTTTCTCCGTGGCGGTCTTTTCGGTGGCTGCTTTCGCCGCGGCTGCTTCCAGCTCCTTCTTTTTGGCCGGATCTTTCTCGGCGGCTGCTTGCTTGGCGAGCTGCGCGGCGGAAGCCGCCTTCGCGCGCAACCGTTGCTGGGTCCTACCCAGCTCGATCACGTTCCAACCCTGCGTATCGATGGCGATCGCAGCTTCTGTCTGGCGAAGCGTCTTGTCGGCAGCAGCCGCTTTGTCGGCGGCAGCTTTCGCAGCGGCCGTCTTCGCGGCCAGCGTTTTCTCCGCAGCCTGTTTTTCGGCAGCGGCTTTAGTGGCAGCATCCTGAAGTGTTTTCTTTTTCGCCGCATCCGCTTCGGCCGCGGCTTTTTCGGCCGCCGTCTTGGCCGCTGCCGTCGCCGTCGCTAAGGTTTTCTGGGCGGCTTGGCTTTCGGTGTCGACTTTCTGGGCGGCACTGCGGGCGATCTTCGCTTCGATGGCCTGCACGTCACGCACGCAGTCCCAGGTGCTGAGGATGCATTTCTCTCTGATCCTGCCGACGTCATTGAACTTGGCGGCGGCCCGCGTCGCTACGGCCTGATCGTTGGCGAGCTGCTCCTGATAAGCGTTGCGGCGAGCGGTTCTCTGGACCACCAGTTTCTCCAGTTCCGCTTGTTCGGCAGCCAATTCGCCCGCTTGTTGCTGCAAAGTTTTCTTGGCGTCTGGGTCCGATTCGTTGTTGGCTTTTTCCGCCGCGGCTTTGGCTGCCGCGGTCTGTTGCTTGAGCAACTCCTGGGCCTCGGTCAACAACTTGTTACCTCTGGCGAGGGTGGCTTTGGCCGCAGTGACGATGGCCCCCGTGGCCGCGCGAGCCATGCCCAAAGAACCCTGCGCATTGCCGGCGTCTCTTTCCGCAGCTTGGGCTTGTTTTAGCGCCTCTTTGGCCACGGCCAGTTGTTCCGTTAAGTCACTCGCTTCGGCCCCCAGGGCAATTCCCCCGGTCGCTGCCAGGACGGCCGCTGTCAAAACGCTCACGGCGCACCGGCACGCTGTTTTGATTTTGCTTGACCACATGATATGTCTCCCGAAACGTAAGTTTGCGGCGAACTAAAAAACTCTGGCTCTTTCGGCTGCGGCTGAAGGCTTACATTGTTGAACCGGTTCGCTGGTGAACCTGGAATCACTCGCCGCACACTCGTTCCTTCCACCAAACACGTTCGTGCGCGACTGCCTATCGACCAAATACTATATAAAACGACTCTAATTTAGTGTCATTATCAACGATTGTCCACCTTCGAACAACCAGATTTTGTGTCCACGACTTTAGATGCACAGCCAAGTTGATGACGTGGCGCAGGTACCGGTTAAGGTCATTGAATAAACCGTCAACGGACTAACTCGCCGGCCCGGGGTGTCACTTTGTCGATGTTTGGCGTCACGTCGGCATCAACGTTGCCCAATGCCCAGGCGAGACCACCGAGCACAATCTGCTGGAATGGTTCCTCTCCCCAGACATTTTCGCGGTGAGCCATCGAGGTGAAAAAAACACGCCCCTTGCCATGCATGCGCGCCCAGGTGGAAGGGTAAATCGGCCGCTGGTAGCAACCGCCTTTCATGCCGGCCGTTTCCTGCACCAGGATCACGTGCAGGTCTTTGGCAAAGTTCTTCAACGCGTACCACTCTTCAAGCAACGTGAACGACTCACCCAAGTCGCTCACACCGGGGAATTCTACCGAAGCGACGCGCATCTTGGCCTCTTGCTGTGGGCCATGGGCAATGAACTCGCCGCCGAGCATGGCAATGTAAGGATCGACCTTGGGACTGTTCGCATAACGCTCGCCGGGTGTCCGCCAGCAAGCACAACTCGAATGAAACGCCACGAATCCCTTGCCGCCCGCAATTGCGTCCAAGAGTCGCTGCTTCCCCTCCGCCGACATCGGTGGCTCTTTCTGATCGTTGGGTACGGTCAGATCATTATTCGTGAAGAAGGCGATGGCGTCGTACTGGTCGAGATCTTTGTCGAAGACACGGCCGTCTTTCGTACACTCGACCTCGACGTCAATTCGCTTGCCCATGTCAACCAGCGCCCGCTCGGAATGGCTCAGTGCGTCTCCTTTGCGACGGACGACGGAGTGATAAAAGCCGACGTTGCGAGTGAAGTAGAGCACCTTCTGTTTTTTCTTATCGGTCGCGGCAACCCAACCCAGCGGAAAGGTCGAAGCACCAAGTGCGGCTCCGGTCGTCAAAAGCATTTCGCGGCGTTTCATGGTCGTGGCTCCCAGATGATCAGACTGTTCACGAATCAACGCGCGTTCCGCGCGATGCGAACAAAGAATTCAGCGTCCGCCGTGGTCTAGAGTCCAAATCAACTAAATGTAGACTTTGTTTAACCAGTTTTAATCTTATGCGACCGCCGTGGTGCCTGTCAAACTTGTCAATGCCAACAATTCGGGGCAGCGTTCTCTGGCACCGCCCTGCTGAAGTTAGCAAGCCCCAGCCAACAGTTTGGATTAGGTCAATATATTTTTCAGTCTGCTCTTGACAGGGATTTTCCCGATGAATATTTTGGACGTTAAGGTCCATTTATCTTTATTGCAGGCGAGTTCGTGGCCGAAAGAAAGGGGACCTATGATTTCACTCACTGCCGAATATGCCCTACGGGGCATCGTCTATCTGGCCGATCAAAATGGCCAGCCAAAAACAACAGCCCAAATTGCTGGGGCAACGAACGTCCCAGTCGGTTATCTGGCAAAAGTGATGCAGAACCTCAGCCGTGCGCGTTTGGTACATTCGCAACGGGGGCTCAGAGGCGGTTTCACATTGGTCAAGGATCCCGCTCACACCACGATGCTTGAAGTCGTCCACTCGGTCGATCCCCTACGACGATTTCCAGATTGTCCGCTCGGTATCGAGGCCCACGGCAAGAATCTTTGCTCATTGCATCGGCGGCTCGATGACGTCGCGGCAATGGTAGAAGAGGCATTTGGTGGTGTGACCATTGCCGAGTTGCTTGCCGTCCCGCCACACCGCAAGCCACTTTGCCGCTTCCCTTCGGTGACGGAACCAGCCACGTAACCATCAAGGCTCGTTCTAATCTTGTGTTGCCGTTGTGAATCGCCATCGTACGGAGCGACACACAATTGGGACACTACCCAGTACGGTTCAAAACTTGATAATCTGGGTTCAATTTACGATAATAGCTCGCTAAAGAAGGGTCGTGTGATAAGAACGCCTTTTTGCGACGCACGGGCCTTTAGCACACGGTTAACCAACGCGGCCTTCGGTCGTAGCCGAATTGTAGGACGGAATTCCATTCCGTTTCAGAGGGATTGAAAATCCGTCCTACAGGAACTTGCGCGGGAAGACCTAGCAGTACAACCTGAAGAAACCATCAATTTCCAAAGTTCACGCCACATGCCGGAGAAGCTATGAAACGCAGCGACACGATGAAAGGTATATTGATGCTTGCCGCAACGCTGTTGTGTTCCACAACGTTAGCCAAGCCGAAAGTCGTGAAGGTCAAGGTGACAGTCGACAGTGAAGCACCTGGCTATGAAGCTTACAGGGCCATGGACGGCGATCCGGCGACCATGTGGCATACGCTGTTTGGCCCAGCCGATCCGAAGCATCCTCACCAAATCGCCGTCGACCTGGGCCGCGTCTACGAGGTCACCGGGTTGAAGTATCTGCCGCGCCAGGGCGGCGGCAACGGCACAATTCAAAATTACGAAGTGTCGGTCAGCGCCGACGGCAAGCAGTTCGGCACGCCGGTGGCCAAGGGTACGTTCGTCAAGAGCACTGAATGGAACATCATCCAGTTTTCGGCCCCGGTCAAAGCTCGTTATGTAAAGGTGCGGGCACTGAGCGAGGTGCGTGGCCAGCCGTGGTCGTCAATTGCCGAGCTGCAGATCGTGTCGGAAGGTGTCCAATTCCGAGCGCTGCCGCAGCCGTGGTTTGTCATCCCTGGGCGCGAGGGTCCGCCGCAAACAGAGTTGGAGCGGCAATATGTGACGCTGCTGTACGACATCAAGAACCGCGGGCGGATGGCGGCGTATGCCGATCAGGTGTTTCGCCGTGACGCGTTGATCCTCGATTCAGACCGGGACCCGGCCGACGTGGTGCTGCGCCGCACGGCCGCGCTACTGACGGACATTAAGCGAATTGCACGGGCACAACGCGTGGCCCATCGCGTGGAGCGTGACGGCCATGTATTCAGCACATTTGAGAAACAACTCGCCGTTCTGCAAACCAAAGCGGCGCAGATCCAGGTAGCCGACACTGAGGCCCGATACGAACTCTTTGAGGAAGTCTGTTGTCTGCGTCGCGAAATCGCCTTCTCCAATCCGTTGCTCGATTTCGACCAGATCCTATTCATCAAGCGACATCGGGCGCTGTTCAACCATATGTGCGACCAATACTACGGCATGGCGGCCACACCCGGCGGTGGACTGTACATGCTCAGCGAGGCCTTCGGGAGCAATCCGCAGGTGCGTGACGCACTGGCTGACTCCGTGGCTCTGCGCGGCCGGCTGAAGGGGCAAGCGCTCAGTGGTGGGTCGAATACGCCGCCATCGGTCAGGTTCGACGGGATGGGCAACCGCCACGGGCAAGACCATGGCGGTGGGACGTTCCTATCGCCCGACCTCTCGTATGACGGCAAGACAATTCTATTCGCCTACGTTGAGAACACAGGGGACACGCAGCACAGACACCACACCGATCCTTCAAAAGGGCATTGGCACGAGGGTCGCTGTTATCACATCTTCAAGGTGAATGCCGACGGCTCGAACTTGGAACAACTGACCGATGGCACCTGGAACGATTTTGATCCGTGCTGGCTGCCCAATGGCCGGATTGCCTTTACCAGCGAACGCCGCGGAGGCTATTTGCGATGCGGCCGCGTCTGCCCAACGTACACGCTGTTCGACATGGCGGCCGACGGCAGTGACATCACATGCCTGAGTTTCCACGAGACCAACGAATGGTCTCCGAGCGTGACAAATGATGGCAGGATCATCTGGACCCGCTGGGACTACGTCGACCGGCACGGTTGTACGGCCCACATGCCGTGGATCACAACGCTTGACGGCCGCGACCCACGGGCCGTGCACGGCAACTTCGCTCCCCGCCATTCGCGACCCGACATGGAAATCGACGTGCGCGCAATTCCGGGATCGCAGAAGTTCGTCGCCACCGCCGCACCGCACCACGGACAGGCGTACGGCTCGTTGGTGATCATCGATCCTCGCATTCCCGACGATGACCGCATGGCACCGGTCAAACGGATCACTCCAGAAGTCGGCTTCCCGGAAACGCAAGGCGGCGCGCAGGCGTATGGCACGCCATGGCCGCTGAGCGAAGACTACTACCTGTGTGTCTACGACCGGTCCGTTCAGCCGGGTGTCGGCCGACAAGGTCGCGGTTTCTCGCGGGGCGACTACGGCATCTACCTGGTTGATGCGTTCGGCAACAAGGAATTGATTTACCGCGATCCGCAGATCGCGTCGCTGAGCCCAATTCCGTTGCGACCGCGACCCAAACCGCCAGCTCCGCCGGCATTGGCCGAGGCCGCACGCAGCCCCACGGAAATCGACTATGCCAAACACGATCCCGGCGAAGGCACGGTGACCGTGATCGATGTGTACGACAGTTTGACCCAATGGCCGCAGGACACGAAGATTACCGCTTTGCGTGTCTTACAGGTCTTGCCTATGACGATGCCGTCGGGCATCCACCCGCACGAGACCGGCCTGCGGCTGCCATCGGCCGGCGACTCGGTGGTGCCCGCCCGCTACGTGCTGGGCACGGTGCCCGTGGAAGAGGATGGCAGTGCCCATTTCACCGTCCCGGCCGAGCGCGAGATTTTCTTCCAAGCTCTGGACGAACGCGGACTGGCCGTACAGTCGATGCGCTCGGCCACCTACTTGCACAGGGGCGAGCGGCTGACATGCCACGGGTGCCACGAGCCACAGCGTCGCGCGCCGCAGAAAATACGACAGTCGTCTTTAGCCCTCAAGCGACCGCCGTCGCGTTTGAAGCCGGACGTGGACGGTTCGAATCCGTTCAGCTACCCGCGGCTGGTCCAACCGGTCCTGGACCGGCATTGTGTCGCCTGCCACGCCAAACATCCGGACGAGGCCTCGGATCTGAGCAACCGGATTGTCAGCATGCCGCGTGGCCGAGGCAAAGTGTACGCGTCGTACGCGAACCTCGCGCCGAAGTATGGATTTTGGAACTATGGCGACGGGCACCGCACCACGCCGGGCCAATTCGGCGCGCGAGCGTCGAAGCTGCTGGAGTTGCTGGAAAAGGGCCATTACGACGTGAAGCTGCCGCCGGAAGATTTGCACCGCATCACGCTCTGGCTCGATTGCGTCTCGCTGTTCTATGGCGTTTACGAGAAAGAAGGCGGCCAGGCACAGCTTCGCGGCGAGGTGGCGAGACCCACGTTGGAATAGCCATCCCGTTCATGATGCGACTTCTGTTTGTTGAGACTTGGCGCCACTGAATGCGCTGCTAGCGGCGGACGTGACGGTGCTGAACACGAACAGGACAATTGCGGCGGCGTTTAATAGGCCACCCCAGCCGTTCAAGTACGGCATCATGCAAGTATCGCCGACGATGCGCAGCACAAGCGAAAGCTGCAGCAGAACCACGTGGGCATAAAAGCGCCTACGAAATGGAATCGAGATGTTCAACACGGCCGGGAAAATAATCGGTGCGTGGCCGAAAATCATCGCAAACACAAAGCCCAGGAAGAAGATGTGCAGCACGGAGTCGTACACCGGGCCGTATTTGGGCAGAGGCGAGTGAAACAACAGCCCGAGTCCCGCAATGGCCAGCCACACGTAGCCGGAAAGCAGACAGGCGGCTGTGAATCGCGGCAAGCCCGGCTGCCGAATCGTACGGCGGGCAATGTCGTTGCGTAGCAGCCAAAACGCCAAAGCGAACATCCCGATGCCGGCAATTTGTTCGCCGAACTTTTGTTCGAGGGTGCTTACGACCAGGCCGCCCAAGAACGTTGCTGTGGCCGTCAGGAACAGCCGGTGCTGCCAACGGTTCGGCTGCAGAAACCGGCTCAATTCGAGCCGTTCTGCGACGATCGTCAGCAACAGGAACCCCATCCACCACGGCACAACACGGTGAATCGGCCATCGCTGCAGCCACAGCAAGTTGCCGACCAGCCACGAGGCGTTTCCGCAGGCCATGACAACCAGGAACGTGGACGGCCAACGCGCGGCAAATGCGACGACCACGCTCAAAAGGCACACACTGCCGAGCACAAACGCAACGGGCACGGGCTTGCCCAGCACGCCTGCGATCAGCATCAGCCCGCCGGCCGCCGTCAACATGGGGCCGGGAAACGCCCACCAACGGCCGACCGCGACCGCTCGCTCGACGCCGATCAACGTGCCCAGAAAACCGGACACCATCAGCGGCCCATGAAACGACACCCAATTGACGTTGAAAGAGGTGAGCGGCACGGGCGACCACATCAGCCGCACTAGCCCGCCCCAGACGCCCGTAACCAGGAAGAGCATCGCCAGCATCAGCAACGGCGCACGGCTCAATCGCTGTTTCCAAGAGACACCCGGCTGTATGGCCGGATTTGGCGTTGGCGTGTTTGAGCTGGACATGCGTTGCGTTGCGATCGCCAGAGTTTGGCAGCTTTCTATTAACGGGTCCCGTCCATTCATCAGGTTCTGGCTGCCGCTGCACTTTGCTGGCTGACCTTGGCCATTCTGACAGACCGACCATGGTGGCACCAGTTCTCCATGAGTTTTCAGAATCGCCGTACGCCTGGCCAGTCATGCTCCGCGGATAAACGACGCGGCCTGCCGCCGCAACCAACGTGTAGGACGGATTTCCAATCCATCCCAGACGGTTTGAAAAACCGTCCCACAGAAATGCGCGCAAGATAACAAGAAACGAACTCACATCCTATTAGTGTGTTGGCCCGAACCAGACTTCCGAAGTTTTCCGAAACTTCGGAAGTCTACAACTCAAAAATAGCACACTACCCCATTCGGCTCCCCCTGTTGACTCAAACGACATGTGTAACGTAAAATACACAACTATCAAACTCGTCTTTATGTACTTTTCGTGCAAGGGGTCCGTCATGGCGATTGGTCAGATATTTTCGCAGCGATTCAGCTATGGACTACATGCATTGGCGTATGTCGCAACCAAACCGGCTGGTGAATTGACAACACTGCCGGAACTGGCCGACTGGTTCTCCACAGTTTGGCCAAGTGCTTCGCAAAGCTATTTATCGAATGTTGTGCAACGAATGGCACGCGGGCGACTGCTTCGGAGCCACCGCGGTATCACGGGTGGATATTCCATTGGAAGAGCTGCCACGCAGATCACAATCCGTGACTTGGTCGAACTGCTCGAAGGAATTGACCTAGATGGATGCAGCTTGTCGTTGGGCGACGAATGCCCCGTTTTGGGGCGCTGCACAATCCAGCGTACGCTGACGAGCCTGGAAGAAGGGTTCCTTGAATCCTTAGAAAGCGTGACGATTGCCCAACTGGCAGAAGACATTGTCACGACTCCGGCGAAGAGGAAGCGTAGCTCAAAAAAGGTTCGCGCTTAACCGTATCGGCACACGACATATCTGCCTCGCCGTTGTTCGCACCAAACGGGCATCACTCTTCTTCTTCCGAATTCTTGTGCCCCTTGGCTCGCTTGCTGACTGCCTTACGGAACTCTGCCAGATACTTGCCCGGAGTCCGATTGAAACGCACGATCTGGTCTAAGTCGGCCAGGCGTATCAGCAGGTTGGCCACGACGTGATCGGTGCTGTCTTTGCCAAGGGGCGTTCCGCTCACGATGCACTCGGTGAGCGGATAGTTGGGGCTCTGTTTTTCGATCACGGCAAAATCGAGTTTGCCAAAAAACTCTGCTGGCGCCTTTTCCAGCTTTGCCTGGCATTCGCCGCTACAAAGGCGAAAAAGGCGGTTGCGGAAAACATAGTTGAACGAGTTTGCGCCCAGCGGTTTGCCGTCCACGATGCACGTGGTCAATGGGTAATGTGGCAGTTGTTGGCGAATGATCACCTCATCGATCTTGCTGGTCCATCCGAAACTGTCTGTTAAGAACTGATCCACACAATCCGAGCAGCAGACGCGAACTTCCCGTCCTTCCACCATGATCACCTTGGCGTCTTTATCCAGTGGCGTATCCGGCACAAGGATACAGTACGGCAGCGGGGACGGGTCACCGACGCCGAGATCCACAGGTTCCACACCTGAAGCCGACGTGGCCGTGGCTGTTAGAATCGCGGCAGCGATCCAATGACGACGAAGAGTAGAGTTTGTGTTTTGCATTTCCTGGCAGGTTGGGTGGGAAGGAAAAACCGCTGATAGGTTTTATGTCCTTCGCAAAGGAATGGCTGACGGCTCGCCGGGCCACGTCACGGATTCGCCGGACGAACATCAACCCGAGCAATCAATGGAAATAGAGTCCGATGAAGCCATCGTGACGGTTCATCACAGCTTCGCGAACAACGTTAGTTCTTAGGTGGGATAGTGGGGGGTGAGTGTAACAAGTTGCCTGTGGCAGTCAGCCGGAAACTATATAAACTCTGTGTAGTTTAATCAGTACTTCTAAGAACCGCAAGCATCTTGAACGCCTGCGCACACCTGGTGACGGAGCAACAGCGACGCGTAGAGCCTTGCGGTATTGATTCGATGAAACGCCAGGTCCACGCGTAAGCCCGTCGACTAAAACTACTTACGCGTCCCAGGAACCTGGCGCGAAGCTGCTGCCCGAAGAACCGCATTTCTTACCTAACCGGTATTTTTTGCTTTACCGGCGTCACCAGTACTTCCGATATATCTCTACGGACAAAACATATTAGAACCGGTCTAGTTTATTAACGTTTGTGAGTAGTGTCGGCTTGATGATTTATCTTGAGAACGAGCATTTCGGGAAACTCTCCCGTCGTTCCTTTGCCGCGGGGACGTTGGCCGCCGCCCTTGGGGGGCTTGCGGGGGGGTGCGCCGCACCCTTGGGCTCGCGGCGATCCTATCTCAACGACCTCGTGACCACGGAGCACGTTCTGGAGCCGGACGCATTCTGGACGGACGTGATGTTTCAAGGGGTTCGTGACCAGAAGCTGGGGCCGCCGTTGGCGGCCCGCGTTTACGCGTTTGGCCATTTGGCGGGATTTCTCGCGGTCAACGGCATCGAGGGCGGCTACGCCAGTCCGTATCCGGAGATCGGGACGGCACCGGCGGGCGCATCGTCGCGAGCGGCTTACGCGGCTGCGGTGACGATGGCCGCATCGGAGGCCCTGCAAACGCCACTGGTCTTCGACCGGATGCGCTATTTGAACCAGCTTTCCGAGCCGGGGGAAGCCATCGAGAAGGGGGTCCGCTGGGGCAAGGCGGTGGGACGTGTTGTCCAGCGGAGGAGGACCATCGACGGGGGACATCCTGAGAAGGCGAACCCCTATCTTGATCCGAACTACACGCCGCGGCGCACCGTGGACAGTTGGTCGCTGACCCTTCCTTACTTCCGGCCGGGGGTGGGACCGCGGGTCCCCAGTTATGAGCGCGGTGTGCTGCCCAACCTGGGGAACATGCGGCCATTTTCATTCACCTGCAAGCACCAGTTTCAAACCCCTCCGTTTCCCGACGTGAAATCACAGCAGTTCGCCGATGAATTTGCCGAGGTTTACACATTGGGGGCATGGAACAGCGCGGTCCGGTCCGAGGACCAGACGCAGATCGCCTTTTTCTGGGAGGATGGCCCGCGGGGCGCGACCGTCCCGGCGGTGTGGCTGTCGCTGGGGCTGCGCCTCATGAAAGAGCGGGGGAGTTATTCGCTCCTGGAACGATCCCGACTGCTGGCGCTGCTGAGCGTGGCCATGTGTGACGGCGGTGTCGCGGCTTGGCATTCCAAGTATGACCTGGACATCCTTCGTCCGGAAACGGCGATCCGATACTCGGCAGCCGCTTTCTGCAATCCCGATCCGCGGGTCAAAGTGGATCGTCATTGGCGGACTCTGATTGTCACTCCACCGTTTCCGTCCTACGTGTCAGGACACTCAACTTTCGGAGGGGCAGGTGCAGAGATGCTCAAGCTGTGGTTTGGGACGGATCATGCGGTATTCACTCTGAAGCCCCTGGACGTGGTCAACTGGCCGACGCGCCTCGTCGGCGTCAGCCGGAGCTTCACCAGCTTCACCCAGGCCGCCGAGGAGAATGGCTGGAGCCGAATTTACGGCGGCGTACACTGGTGGTCGGACCACCGGGAAGGCGACGCCAAAGGACGGGCCATCGCCCGCCATGTGTTCCAGAACTATCTTCCCATGGTCTGAAACCGGGTTTCATGATGCGTCTCATCTTTCTTTCAGAATGCCCGATCTTGGCGGTGTCAGCTTTTCTGATTTGGTGGCTTTCGGTTCCGGCTGGGGCGCAGCAAATCCCGGACCTGCCCCAGACCATGGCTGATGACTCGGATGCGGACTTGGAGATGCTGCCCGAATTCTTTTATGAGGAGCGGCGCGTCTCCGACTTGGAGATGCTGCCCGAATTCTCTTATGAGGAGCGGCGCGTCCCCGACTTGGAGATGCTGCCTGAATTCTTTTATGAGGAGCGGTACGTCTCCGAAATCGATCAAAGGGTCGGGCCCAAGACCTTTTTTCAAAAGTCCCTGGCCCACGATATTTACGATCATACCCTGGAGTTCACCGGCATCACCGTTCTGGGCACGCAGTATCTGTTCGACTCGGATACGCCGGGCACCAATCCAGAGGAAGCGGAATTCATTTATTCCGGGATATACAACGCGACCTTGGCGCGCAAGCTGCCCAACGCCCTGACCTATGGGGTCAACGGCCGCCTCGTGACGCGCGATCCCCGGGTTGGCGATCCCACCACGAAACTGGACAAGCGGACGGAGGGCCGTTTCGACGTCTACCTGCGTGGCATTTGGGGCCAGTTGTCCTACGGTGATTTCGATGTGCGGGACATGCTCTTGATCTCCGGCCGCGAGAGCCTCGTCGGCGAGGCCAATCTGGTTTTTGCCGGCTACCTGAGCCCGTCACTGGAGCGGGCCTTTCGTTATCGGGCGCGCTACAGCAGTTGGTTGGTGGACACGGCCGTGGATGAGAACGCCGAGAACTGGGATGTGGCCCTGCAGCATCGCACCAAGATTGGGACTGTTGAGAAGGCCTTTTCGCTGAACTACGGTGGCGGCGAGCTGAGGGGCTCCTACGGTCGTCATGCCTTGAGCACGGGGTGCCAACTGCTTTACGGAAGCTGGGACCTCACCTTGGGTTTAACGTGGGAACAACTCGATCCACGCAGCGGCTCCGAGACGTTTGACCGGCTGGCGGCAAGCCTGGGGACGGGATGGAAAAGGCAGCGCGTCAGCTTGGGAGGGGGCGTGCTGTTGGATATCGTGGATGACGGCGATTTGGGAGTGTTGACAACGGTGGGGCTGCGTTACGACTTTTCCCGAGGTCTCAGTTTCAACGCCGGATACATCTACGCCGACACCAAGGGCGTCGACCCCGACGGCAGGCCGCTAACGGTGGCGTCTCTTTCCGGGATCCGCCTTTCCTTCGCCTACGGATTTTGACCTCCCCGCAAGCACCGCGCCGCTTCGCCTTTCCACTAGTCATTGGTGGGAGTAGTGTTGCACCGAAGGCTCCGACGGTCCCGTTGTCGGTAGCCGCCGCTTGGGTTGCTTCGGGCTGAAAATCCCAAACGTATTGCGACAGTTTCTTTTTTTTAGTTTTTGAATTTGGCTTTTGAGGTTTGTTTGATATTTGATGCTTGTTATTTGGAACTTTTTGGTGTCAGCTGCTCTTCATCTCCAAGCCCTCGACGTGGTTCTGCCCGGCTTCCACATGCACAGTTCTACCCGTAAAGTTAAGGATATATCTGGTGGTGTATGCCGATAGCTTGAGGACCCAAAAGGAGCGAATAAGCATGTCCAGTCAAGAACTGAAGGAAACCGTTGGGCAGTTGGTTGCCCAGCGACCGGGACTCTCTCGCGTGTTTGGAGAGTTGGGGGTTGATTTTTGTTGCGGCGGGAATCGCACGTTGCAGGACGTCTGTGGAGAAATGGGCCTCGACGCGGAAGCAGTTGTGGAAAAACTGCGGGCGGCCTCGAGCGAAAAACCCGAAGGGCCCAACTGCCTTGAAATCTCGCTCACGGAGCTGTGCGACCACATCGAGCAAACTCATCATGCCTTCTTGCGAACCGAGTTACCCCGCCTGACCGAGATGGCCGACAAGGTGGCCAACGTGCATGGCGAACGGGTGCCGAAACTGCACGACGTGCGACAAGTATTCGCTGGCCTCCGCGCGGAGTTGGAACCGCACATGATGAAAGAAGAGCAGGTCCTGTTCCCCGCGATTCGGCAAATGGAAAAATCTTCGGTGCCGATACAGCATCCGTTTGGCAGCGTCGGCAATCCGATTCACTGCATGTTGGGGGAACACGACATTGCCGGAAACGCCTTGAGCACGTTGCGGGAGTTAACGGCCGGTTACCAACCACCACAGGATGCATGCAACACGTATCGCGCCTTGTTCGATGGTTTGCATGAATTGGAAACCGACATGCACCAGCACATTCACAAAGAGAACAATATCCTGTTTCCGCGCGCCATCGAGTACGAGTCCCAACTGGGCGGCGCGACCGCCACGCGCGGGACTCAGTAGTTGAACCCGTATCAACCGTCGAGCGCTAGATCAAGGTTTTGCGAGAACGTCTTCCAGAAGATACGGATCCAGAATGGTATCGCCATCGTGGTGCTCGCCATTTCAACGGCTCTTCATCTCCAAGTCCTCGACGTGGGTCTGCCCGGCTGCCAGTTCTATTTTCTTCTCGACCTTCTCCAGAGACTCGTGCCAGTAGACCACTGTGTAGTTCCCGGGTGGAACGTCTTCAATCACATAGCCGCCGTCATCCCCCGTGACGGCAAAGTACGGGTTGTCGCGCACGATGATCCAAGCGTTCATCCACTTATGGGAATCGCAGGCGACTTTCATCTCGTCGGGAAGTATGAAGCTCTTTGTACTCGGTTTGCCTTTCCCCTTGGCGAGCAGCGAGAAGTTCAGCGGCAGGTTCTCCCGCGGAAAAGACCTCACGTTGTGCACCACCGGATCGCTATTGGCAAACTTGATCGGTTGATTGACGCCAACCACGACTACATGCGGCGTGAAGACGCAGCCGGCTTGATCCTGAACGACTTCCTCATCAGACCACGCTTTCCCCTCTTTGACATCTACGAGCCAGACCACGGCATTGCGGACAGCCCCGCTCGAAGAAACGATGAGGTCCTCGGAGAGAATCTCATGCAAGCCACATACTTCTTTGTCTGAATTCACGGTGATCGGGGCGCGGGCTGGGGGTGTGCCGGTGTATCGAATCGTCCCGCTAAGAGTCGCCCCGTCAACGACTTCAGTCGTCTTGTACTCAACGGCAGCGCTTGTATCGGTCGCGCCGCCGTCAGCGGGCTGGACTGGCGCTCCACCGGGCTGAACAACGTTGTCTTTCGAACAACCGGACAAGGTGGCAAGGACGATGGCTGCCGAGGCGGCGAAAAGAACTCCGGTTCGGCAGGCTTGGGAATGACTCATTTCTGTTCTCCTGAGTGCAAAGGGCACTTCTTGCGGGGCGGCAGCATCCCGCCCGGATAATCTTCCAGGGTTTGTCCCGCACCAAGTACGACAAAGGTTCCACGCATCTCTTCATGACAAGACCCGCACCAAGCCGAGCATTGGGTCAGATACTCACCCGGCTGCATGGGCATGAATCGCACATCGGACACATGCCCCTCGGTCACCACATGGACGTTCCAGCCGTCTTCTGCCCGCTCGACGGGCACGAACCAGAGTTCGGACACATGGCCAGGTTCAATCGATACCGGCCCGACATTCAAGTTGGGGATGGCAAAGCTGTGGTTCACATCGGCGCTCTTGAAGCGGATCACGAACGTCTCGCCGAGGCGGAGCACGAGCCGCTCGGTCGGCTTCGGCTGCCGGCGCCAGTAGGAATGGCCAACCACTTCGTCTTCGGTCCAAATGCCCCCCTTCGCCACGGCAGTGAGGGTCATGACACGCGGGTTTTCCACGCCGCTGACGCTGGCAAAAATAGACTCGGTAAAGATGATCCACACGGGAACGCCCGCGAGGACGACAAGCACCAGAGTCGCAGCCACCAGTTCGGTCTTTTTCGAAAGCATTGCGTCTATCCCACAAAAAGTCGCATAAACCCGCACGTAATCGCCGTCACAAGCACGGCGACCGGTGCGAAGGCACGTACGGCTACTGGCCCTTCGAACTTCTCTTTGGCAAAACCATACCCTGTTCGCAGGGCGTAGTAGAGCCCGATCAGAAGCAGAGGAACTTGGATGTAGGCCACCACCTCGGGATAGAAGGGCGTCCACGGAAAGTGGGCTGTACCAAACAAATCCCAGCCTCGCCCCATCGGGTCGGAAATCACCGAGATGATGTAGGAGCCGTTGACGAACATCAGTGGGAAGCTGAAGGCGATCCAGGCCAGCAATCCCAGCGGAACGAAAACGTAGCTGAACCCGAGAAACAGATCCCGCATCTTCGTCTCGGGCTTCCCGGAAAGCCACTTTCCGATCCAGACCGCGCAATAGAACACGCCGGGAAGGATAACCAATGCCAACAGCCACAGTGAGGCGGCATAAATGGCGAAGTATCCCCAGAGCCCGCTCTCGGAAGGATTCGCCCAGTCCTTGATCGTCCCCCAGGGGCCAAGAAGCGTCGTGGAGTAGGCCAGCGCCAAAGTGATCATGATGAACGCCTTCCACGCCTCGTCGTAACCTCTGATGTGCGTGTCGGAGCAGAATGGCCTGGCCCGTATCGTCATGTTGTCATGCGGACAGGTTTTGACACACTCCATACAGAAGCCGCAGTAGTTGTTCCGGTCCATCTTGCTTGGATACATCAGCCAAGGGCAGCCCCAACCCTGCTCGTTTCCGGCCAGACATCCTTTGTCTTTGCACTTGGCGCAGGCATCGGCAGACATCGAGCGGATCTCAATCATCGAGGTCATGGAGTAGAGGCTAAGAAATCCGCTTACCGGACAGACATAGTCGCAGAAAGCCCGTTGCCGGTAGATAAAATGCAGAACCGTGGCGATGACGACGAGCCCGCCCAGTGCGATGACGCTGGCGATTGGCCGCGTGACCAATGCCACGCTGAACGTGCACATTGCTAGAAAACCAAAGTTTTGAAGCCAGATGTTCGACAGCACCTTCGGCCAACGCAAGTTGAGCCCCCACATGCGGTTTCGCCCCACACCGGGTTTGCCGACGCGCACCCCGATCAGGGCGCGGCGCTGGAACCACTCACCAAAAAAGGGAAAGGGACAAACCATGCACCAACTCCGTGAGAGGAATGGAACCATGATCGAAATCAACAGGAACCACCAAAAGATCCACACAAAGACGATGATGATATTCCGGTTGCCCACTGGCGAACCAAAGATGCCGGCGATCAGGAAAAGGTAGAAGAACAGCACGTTGGGCAGCACCACGGCAAACTGAATCCAACGGCGCTGGAGTAGCCATTTTAGGCCGGGGATGACTTTTAACAGGTCGATCCGCCACGGCCCGGTGGCCGTTTCCATGTCGCTGTCGGGCGACGGCGGACAATCTCCCGCCGCCGCAGCAGTGTTCTCACTGGCTTGTCCAGCCCCATCTGACGCCTCAACGTTGTTCGTCCTGCTCATTCTCAAGATTCCTTGGCTGAGCGTATTTTTTCCTCGAACCAGCCCACGTGATCGTCTTCCATTTCGGCCAGTTGCTTGTAGATTTCCGCCAGTTTTGGTTTCTCGCACGCCGCGGCAGCGCGAAGATAGAAGTTGTGAGCCATGTTCTCCGCGCGCAACGCCAACTCGTAGACGAGAATCGGCTCCATCGAATCGAAAATCTGCTGCTCGGAGTCAAACAGATCGAATGCCTCAATGACGACATCCACATCGTCCTCCTCGACCGAGGGAATCGAACCTCCAAACTGTTGCTCGAACGTCTGCACCAGCGTCAGCTCGTGGGCGTCCTCCTCCTCTGCCAGTTCGATGAGCCGTTGGGCTACCTGCTCGTCATAACCGCCGAAAGCTTCGGCGAAAGCACGAAACCGCCGAGCGTTGCTGCGCTCGATGTCGATGGCCAGAGCCATAACTTGCGGCGGCGACAGCTCTTCAAAACGGCGGACACCCGTCCGCTCGGATTTTCTTTCGTTGTCGTCAGGCCTTGACATTTGCGTTCTCCTTTTTCGTGGTTTCCGTGGAATCAGGAAGCGGCATGCGGGCACCCCAAAGGCTGATCACGCAACTGGCCAGAAGGAAGCCGATCGCACTGCCGACACCGGCGCCGAAGAGTCGGTTCGGAGCCACCACGAGTTCCCCATTCATAAAAGGATGCATGGTCCCGCACGTGTGCGAGCAACGGTAGCGGAACTTCCCAGTCCGGTTCGCGACGAAGACGATTTCGTCCACCTTTTTCGGAGCCTCTGTCGGGCGGCTGGGACGAGAGAGTTCCATGTAAGGACTCTGCGGGATGATTTTCGCGTCGATGTCGTAAGCTTCCACATAGAACCCGTGGACGACATCCACAGACGTAATCCGCAGACGCACTGTGTCGCCTTGGTTCACCCTGATGACCGGCGGGTCAAAGGCGTACTGGCGGGCCTTCATCTTGATCCGCCTCTCTTGCGGTGGGGCGTCCGCGCGCGGCATCAGCGCCCCTATCACTCCACAAACAGCAATGACGATCAACGCCACGGCAAACTTGATCAGTTTTTGTAGCATGCTTGGCTTTCTACATCACTCGTTCGTACGCTTGCCTGGGAATAGGGAACTCAACCAGGAGTCATCAGATCGCTCGATCCGATAAGTACACTCGCATTGGTTTGACTCACCGCCCACCTTGACAAACTTGTGATTGTTGACGCTGTGGTGCCGGACGACTCCAAGAGTGACAGCCGAAAGTACAACAACAAAAACACTTGTCAGAATAATGAGTCTTGTTTTCATCGGACTCTCCCATTTCGATCCAACCGTTTGTTAATCTCCGTGGCTCCCGCCTTGTAGTCGGACAGGCGAAGGGCCGGCCGAGGCGACGGGGACAAAGAAAGGACATAACTGACCAGCGCCCAGCGTTGCTCTTCAGTCAACGACTCGTCGAAAGACGGCATGGGCGTTCCCTTCAGCCCGCCAGAGAGTGTCAGATAGACGTCTTCCGGCTTGTGGCCATTCGCAAATACCCATCGATAAGTCAGATCCCTTGGATTCTGGGGTTCTCCCCAGTTGTCTTTCAGATCCTCTGCCAGTTTCACAATGCCACGGCCATCATCCCCGTGACACTTTGCACACGCAGCGACCTTGTATACCTCTTTCCCTTTTGAGGCGAGGCTCTCCAGGTCAGACGGGACAGCGGGGATCTGGACCTTGGCAGGCTCTTTTTTGCTTCGCCAATGTTCCTGGACCAGCAGCTTTGAAAAGGTGGTGATGTATCGCGAAACGTCGCTGATCTGTTCAGGAGTGAGAAACTGGCCCCAGGCCGGCATCGTCGTATCGGGGACACCGAGCCTAGTGGCTTTTTCGATGTCTTCGATTGTGGGAAGCTGACCGGTTTTCGTCGAACTGAACTTGTAAATGCCTTGTCTGAAGTCTCGGGGCTTCACGTCCAGACCCGCCGCGAGGAATCCGGCGCCGTCCCCCTTGGCTCCGTGGCACGGGACACACTGTTTCTTGTAAACCGCCTGGCCGCGCTTGATCGACTCGAGATCAGGCAGATCGCCGGGAATTTCCGGTGCGGGTGGATTGGGTTCGTATTTCTCTTCTTTGGCCACACCCGGCTTGGTCACCCATTCTTCGTCGTCTGTCTTGAGCAGGTCTTGAAGCTCTGGGTTCATCTTGTTCTTGGCCCAGCCCGTCTGGGAAGCAAACCCAGGACCATACATGTCATACATCTGAAAGAACTGAAAGGCTTTCGCATCGGTGAGCACTTCGCGAACTTCGTGATAATACCTGTTGAAGGAGTACTCAAACCCCACACCCTGTCCCCCGATGAAATAGACTTTCTCTCGAACGGGATCCACAATCGCCTCTTGGTGGAACAGATAGCGGTAGTACGGGCTGTCCGGTCCGCCCACGTACTCCAGGAACTCGACCCACGGCGTCGGAGACGTAGCATCAATTTCGGTCAACCGATCCTTGACGTTCACACCAAAGACGCCGCCATGCTGTTCGAAGAACTCGGGGAATTGAGTATCCATCCATTTGTGCTCGCCAATGGTGTGTCCAATGGTAAAACCAAAGCCGGCCAACGTGTGTGTTTCCCAGCGCGAGCCGGGCGCCCAGTGAAAGACGATTCCGCCGGTTGGTCCGTCCCATTCCGTGCCCCCGTAAGCTTCCACCTGGTGTTCAGCAATCTTGTTGTTGAAACACCAATAAAGAAAATCGAGCCAGCGGGGATCTCCCGGCACGATCGTCAACTCGGTTGTGCTGAGATCGTGGTCGGGATTAAAGCTGGTTCGTACACCCTTCGACTTTTCGGCCCAGTCAGCGGATTCCCATGCGAAGCCAGGGATGACGTGGTTGGCCTTTTCACCGCTGGCGTTGCCCGCGACGTAAGAGACAACCATTCCGACGCAAAGCAGAACAAGAACGATGCCCATCCACAGAATCGTTGTCCCCTTGGAATTGGTCGTTTCCGCGTTGGATGTTGTGGCCATTTTCTTGCTCCTTTTCGTTGGTGTTTTGTGAATCTGTCGATGTCGAGCAGGATAGCCTTCCCGGGGATCACACGATGCTATGAAGATTTCCGCGGCAGTGGTCGGATGCCGCACCATCACGAGACTCGGCAACTTTCGAGACACCCAACAGATCAGCAAGCTCGTTGGCCAGTTGCACGCAGCGGGCGTGGAATTCGGGTCCGATGTCTTCCTGGTCGACCTTAGCGAACGAAGCCATTAGCAACTGTTGATCATTAGCTCCTAGGGCCTCGTCTGCCATCGTAAACAGACAGGAATCTTCGTGATGAATGTGTTGCCTCAACAACTCCACGTAAGCGCGGGCGTGCTCGATGAATTGCTCGCGGGCGCTCGGGCTATCTTCTTGCAGGTTCTGGACCGCTGCGGCCATGGCACGGACGTGACTTCGCCCCTGGTCACGCTCAATCAACATGACGCCGATGGTTTCTCCCTCACGCGGAATCCCTTTGGTTTCCAACATCGGAAAGAGGAGAGCCTCTTCTTTCCAGTGGTGGCAACGATCCACGAGAGTGCGGAAGAACTCGAGGGCTTTCGCCACCGCTTGAGTGTCAACGCGTCTGTTAGCCTCTGCTCGGTTCGCGATCATCTCCAGGCAATTTAACACCTGCTCGATGATTCGATGCTCGTGCATCAACACCTCAGTGGGCTTCATCGCTCATTCCTTCCATTTGACCTGCGATACGAGAAACGTAGTGGGCCACGTTTCACGTTTGTGGAGTGCAATTGGTGGGAGATTCGCAGGCTGGGTTGTTTGGGTAGGCTCGTAGTCGGTGGGGTAAGTTGAACAGCCAGTTCTTTGGGTTGCTCTCGTGAGAAAGCGTTGGCATGCAGCGGAGCGAATTGTCAACCCCTCTGGTTGACGGTAGCAAAGAACAGTCAATGAGTCTTTGATCTAGATCAAAGTTCTGAGAGTTTGATCTAGATCAAGGTTCTGCGATAGCGTGTTCCAGAAGATCCGGATCCAGGATGGTGCTCCTCTTGGAACACTCGACCAGCCCCGAGCGCCGGAGCTTGCCGATGACCCGGCTGGTCGTCTCTATCGTGGTGCCCGCCATCTCGGAAATCTGTTGGCGAGTTACGCGGGAAGGCAAAACGATTTTGCCGTTTTGCCTGGTCCCGAACTTCTGGCCGAGTTCGAGTAACACGGCAATCACTCTTTCTTCTACCGGTTCCAAGGCTAGGCTCTTCATCTTGCAGTGCGCCTCGCGCAAGCGGCTCACCATTTGGCCCAGCAACTCGGCCGCCACGCTAGGAACCTGGCTCAACAAGCGCTGAAACGCTTCCCGCGGGACAAAAACGACCTCCGTGCGCTGGATCGCCTCGGCGTAACACGGATAGCAGACATCGCCTGTCAGACCGCAACAGCCAAGCAACTCACTGGGACCGTAAAAACCGAGGATCATTTCCTTTCCGTTGGCTGTCTGGCTGACTTTGACGCGCCCTTGCCGGATAAAGTAAAGATATTCCGTGCCTTGGCCTTGGTGGTAGACGTACTCGCCTTTTTCGACCGTGCGCTGGCAAAGATGAGGGCGCAGTTGTTCCAGCTCTGTTTCAGAGAGCGAAGCCAGCGAGCGCACGGTACGGAGAAAACGGACGGTTTCAAGCCAATTGTCCATCAGCAAAACCTCAGGGGCGGTAAAACCCGTCTTCGAGGGGGAGAAATATCAACAACAATGATCATATCAAACTCAACTAAATCTATCTAGTTTAAGTCCCTTTTTTGTTCAAAAGGGGTGTAACGAGCGAGTTGTTAGGTCGAGCTACGAAGAATGAACGTTTCCGTGACTACAGCCGGATGCCTCAGCATCACTAGCCTCGAGAACCTTGGAAACTCCTAACCGATCGGCGAGTTGATTGGCCAGTTCCACGTAATGCATGTGGGTCTCCGGTCCCATGTCTTCATGTTCGACTTTCTCGAACGCTGTTATCAAGGTCTTTTGGTCTGTCGCTTGGAGTAGCTGGTTCGCCATCGAAAACAGGCACGAATCTTCTTTCTGAATGTGTTGCCGCAGCAATTGCACGAAACCGCGGGCGTGCTCAATGAACTGCTGAACCGCCGGCGAACTCGGGTCCTGGATCGCGTCGGCCATGGCGCGGACGTGCTGGCGTCCTTGGTCGTGCTCCGTCAGCATGACGCCCGTGGGGCCACCTTCACGCGGAAGCCCTTTTGCTTCCAGCATTGGGAAGAGAAGATCCTCTTCTTTTCCGTGGTGGCAACGGTCGGCAAACATGCGAAAGAAATCGAGGGCTTCCGCCGCCGACTCGGTATCGACCAACTTGCTGGACTCCGCTTGCGTCGCGAGCACTTCCAGGCAATTCAGAACTTGCTCGATGATTCGATGCTCTTGCATCAAGACTTCGGTAGGTGTCATGGTCTATCCCTTCCGATCAAGGTTATGCTTCAACGATGTCAGACTTTGTGCTCTGGATGAATTCGAGGACTTGCGACGTTTCCGTGTCAGGCACCTCGAATTTGGCAAGAGCATTTTTCAGATGCCCAATGAAGATCTCCCAATCGCTTTCGGTGATCCCCATCCCACGATGCGATGTAGCCATGTCTCGTCCGGTGTAGTACATAGGACCACCGGCGCTGGAACACAGGAAATCAATCAGCAATTGTTTCTCTCGGCTAATACCGTCTTCGCCACGGTTTTGCCAGAAACGTCCCAGTTGCGTGTCCGCCGTCAGACGCTGCAATAGATCGTCCGCCAGCGTAGCGATGGCATCGTAGCCGCCGAGGCGGGCGTAAAGCGTGTCATTGGCTTCTGTCGACATTTTCTGAACCTCCGTTTGGGTTTCCTTTGTATTCTGCCGCACTCATGTTCTTCACGTTTGCGGAATGTGCATGGCGTTCACAAGCGGCGACCACAGAGCCAGCGCCGAGCCCTGCTGGACAACGGTTCGGTCCACGCGGTCACGGGTTCGCCAGCCAGGTACCGGCGCACCTCGTGGGCCAGATCGGCCGCGCTCTGGTAGCGCTCGGCCGGATTCCGGGCCAGGGCCTTCATGCAAATGGCCTCTGCGGCCCGCGGTGATTGCGGTGTCTGGCAACGCGGCGGCGGGAACTGGGCCTGGCGCACAAGATGCAGCCAATCGGCGGGTCGGGAGCCTTCGGTCCACGCATGGGGCGGGTGCGCAATCAGCATTTCGTACAGGATGGCACCGAGGCCGAAAACGTCACTACGCTGGTCCGCAATTCCGTCCGCCTGTTCCGGCGGCATGTACTGCGGCGTGCCCACCACCACGTTGGTCGACGTTTCGCCCGTGTCGGTCGCTGTGTCTCCGGCAAAACGCTTGGCCATGCCCCAATCCAGAATCGCGGTTTCTCCAAACTGGCCGACGATGATATTTCCCGGCTTCAGATCACGATGCAACACGCCACGGGAATGAGCGTAGGCGATCGCGTCGCAAACCGTCGCGAACGCATGCAGAAGCTGGTTCCAGATGAGCCGCTGCTGGCAAGTTGTCCGGTCGATCGGCGGCTGATGATATTCCCGGATGCGCTCCGTGAGCGTCTCGCCCGCGGCGAGCCGCATGACGTAGAACGGCGCGCCGTTGTCCTCATAATTCTCGTGCACGCTGACGATGGCCGGGTGTTCCAGCGCGGCGGTGACGAGTGCCTCTTCGGAAAATCGGCGGATCAAGTCGGCGTTGTCCACTAGACCTTGTTTGGGCCGCTTGATAGCCACCAAGCGGCGCAGATGGCAATCATACGCTTCGCACACTTCACCCATGGCACCCCGGCCGCACTGTTGCAGCTTTACATACCGTCCACCGTCCAGAAACCGGCGTTGGAGCAGTTTCATCACGTCCGCTCGGGTTGGGAACCGCTGCTGATACTCGTCCACCGCGGGTGTATCACCATGGGGCAAGACATAGCGCGCCAAGAATTCATCTTCAACCAGGTCGGCTGGCACGACCGCCGCCGAGGCAAGTTCCGCGAATTCATCGCCGAACTCCGCCAGGTAGGGCTCCAGACGTGTTCCCTCGCCAGCCTGCCACGCTAGTCGCATATGTTCCGCAATGAGGTCTAGCAGCGCCTCGGATCGCTGCTGCTGAGGAATGTCGTCAAGATAGTCCCACAGTTGCCCCACTGGGAAATGCTCGGCTTGCTCCGAGTCATTGTGAAGCTCCCCGATCGCCGCCGACCACGCCGCATAAGGATCGACACCAAGTCGGCTCTGAGTATGGTCATAAGCAGCTTTCACAATGGTCGGTAGCAGCATGCGTTCACTCCTTGCCTGGCGCGCTTTTCCAAGCCCGCTGCATGTCATGAACGACTCGCTTGACGAGGCGAAGGGGCAGCCCAAGCCGCTGTGCAACTTCGCGATTGTCGCAACCTTCGACCCGTAGGATCACGATTTCAACGGCCTCTGGGTGAACCTCGCCCATGACCGCGTGGAAGTGTTCCAACCAGACGGCCATGGGATGTGGACCTTGTTCGTTGCGCTGCTGACGAGACTGCTCCCGGCGGGGCGAGCAGATCCGGGCCTCAGAGTGATCCGGTTCATCCAATAGGGACTGCTTAATCAACAGGTTGAGGATGGCCTCCACCGTCTCGGAGTCTTGCAGATAGTCCAGCTCCACTTGCGAAGCCGAGACCGAGAGATTCTGCAACGCGGCATGGACGATTCCGTGGCTGTCGACACCCGCCATCAAAGGAGTTTCACGGTGGCGACGAACGCCAGCTAACATCTCCAGAAGAGCCGGTTCAAGTTTCTCTTGCAGATCGGACTGCAAGCCAACTTCTCCGTTTCGTCGTCGGCTGAGGTCGTCCATTAATTCGGTGGCCATTGAAGCATCTCCCGAGCGTGGCTGGAAACTCGCCCTACCTAGCCGCAACGCAGCCGCAAAACACGCTGTAACCAACCTTTCGGTTGACTGGCAACTGGCTCTGGTGTCTCGCACCAACGGCCGACGTTTCGGTCTCCGGTCGATTCTACCCATTCCATTCGGATCCCTTGTTCTGCGCAAACTTCCACACACTCGCCTTCGCTCACACAGGCGTCTGCGTGCAGGAGTTTGGCAAAATCCCAGACCAATTCCAGGCATTCGTGTGGGCATGTCTTCACACAGTTCCCGCAACCTGTACAGGCGTCGGACGTCACCGGTAACCATTTATAGGCTGTGTTCATGGCGTTTCACTTCTCTGACAAAGTAATCCACTTCGAGAGACCACTCATAGCGAAAACCCGCCTACCCCGCTGTCTATGTGTCTCAAATTTCAGTTTGCTTCGCAGGTCTCTGCTGATATCAGAGGCGTCTGCCGAGCCGCAATTCACGAAGCGCGGCTCGGCAAGATCGCCTTGATCAACAAGTCCTACTTTTCAGGTGCCTGCAATTTCGCTCCCGCAGGCGCGCCGCCTCCAACAGAGGCATTGGCAGGATCTTCCGTGAACGCCAGGACTGAAGCGGGCACCACAAATTGCTCCGCCGTGGTCTGTGCGGGCTTCAACATGAACCAGCGGCTGACCATGAAATACACCAACGGCAATACGCCACCGAGGAAAAAGAGGAGGGAGCCCGGTGCGCGGAGCCATGTGTAGGTCTGAAAGACCTCGCCGTGCAGGTAAGCATTGGAACGCGAGAACGCATAACCTTGTTCGCTCATGGCTACGACCAACTGATGGACGCCCACGGGGAACAAGTCCAGGACGACCATCAGCAAGATGCCGATGTTCATCGACCAGAACGAGCATTTCAGCAGTCCCGAATTCCATCGGTCCGGCCCAATGTTCCAGCGACCGCAGAACAACATGGCCGCGATGGCCAAGTTGCCGTACACACCAAAGAGCGCCGCGTGAGCGTGATTCACGGTCAGGTAGGTGCCGTGCTGGTAGTAATTCACGATCGGCAAGTTGAGTGAGAACCCCATGACGCCGGCGCCTACGAAGTTCCAGAAGTTCACCCCGATCAGGAACAAAAACGCGACACCCAGACCGAACGTGGCCTTGCTTCCACCCTTCTGCTGCAACTGATACAGCGTGCTTTCAGGCATGTGGCGGAACCGCCAGGCCTCGATGGTCAACAGCACCAGCGGCGCGATCTGCAAACTCGAGAAAGCGGCTCCCAGGGCGATTGTTTCCATCGACTTGGCGTTCCAATAGAAGTTGTGGCTAATGCCGATCAACCCCGAGCCTAAGAACAGCACCGCCCCGAGGTACACCACACGTGCTGCAACCCGGTGGCTGACAAAGCCCATCAGGTACATGAAGTACGCCACGATGATCGTCGTGAACAGCTCGAAGAACGCCTCGACCCACATGTGCACTGTACACCAGCGCCAGAAGTCGGCGACCGCAAAGTTAGTGCTGTTAGCCGTCATGAACGAAGCGCTGAACATGAAGATGATCCCCACGATCGCATAGACCATCCAGTTGGGCAGCGACCAACTCTGTTTTTGAATCAGCGCCGGCCACAAACCGCGGACGATGATGATCAGCCACACTACGAACGCGGCGTAGAGGACGAGGTGGTATAAGAAGGCGAGCTGCAAGAATTCCCAGCCAGAGCTACCGATCCAACTCATTAACGCCCTCGACCCCGCAGTGTCGCCTTCGCCGAGAACCCCTTGCACAGTCAACTGGATTCCCAGCGCCCCACCCACGGCCACGAATACCAGCATCCAGAACAATCCGTTGATCCAGGTGAGCTGTCCCTTCGGCTCCGGTCGGCAGATTAGCGGCAAAACCCAGATGGTCGCCGCGAACCAGCAGACGGCGATCCATAAGATCGAAATCTGTGTGTGCCAGGCCCGGCTAACCGTCGAGGCGATAATCTCGTTCATCTGGAATCCAAGATATTTTCCGGTGAAACCCACAAAGTCGCTGATGGTGAGGAATCCTGCCAGAACTTGGATCAGGAACAAGAGGGCGGCCACGGCAAAGAACTTGTACATGGCCCGCTGTGTTGGAGTTGGCTTAAAACGGTCGACCACGTCTGTCGTCGCGAAAGGCGGCAACTTATCTTGCTCCTGCTCCAAGAGCTCTGTTCGGTCCATTTTGCCGTAGTAATAGAAGATCAGGCCGATCGCGAAGATCACCACAATCGTGCCAATGACGCTCCAGAGCACCAGCCCGCCATGGGGCAAATTGCCCGCCAACGGATCGTACGGCCAGTTGTGGGTATAGCTGTAAGCATAAAACTCACCCGCTTGACTCGGATCGGGCCGCTCGGCCGCGCAGAGCCACCCTCCCCAATAGAAGAAGGCCGACAAGTGCTCGATCTTTTCCGGTCTCGTGATGTAGTTAGCAGGCTCGAATTGCTCGACACTATCCGGCTCGCCCGCCGCAACCGATTCCTCGCTGCTGACCAGCAGACCGCCCTCACCAAATTTCTGACCATAATATTCCGTGATCTTCTTGAAGGCGTAGATCTGCGCAGGGCTCATCACCACCGCACCTGGATTATCAGGGCCTTCCTTGGTCGGCCTCGTTTGAGCGTAGTACTCGGGGTCATACCGATTGTCCTTCAGTTCATCCTGGACGACGCCCCTGACGTACGACTCCCGCTTCCCTTCCGGAACCTGCTTCGTCTCCTCGTCCTGGGTCAGGTAGTACTCATTCATGTACCGGGCAGTGAGATTCAGCGCCTCGGCGGTGAAGTCCGGGCCACGCATGCCTCCGTCCCCGAGGAAGCTGCCGTAGTCCATCAAGACTTTATCAAGGAAGACCTGTTTGCCTGCGGTAATCTCCTCAGCAGAGAATACCGACTCGCCTTCTTCGTCCACGAAATTAACGATCGGCGGAGCGTACTGGTAGGTTTGATACCCGATCCTCCCCACCACGAACACGCTGACTACGAAGATCACCAGAAACACTTTCCACCAGTTCTTTCGCTGGTCTAGCCACTTAGTTAGGTTCATTCCCATGTCTCAACTCCCTCTTATTTGAGTGTGATGTGATGTGATGTGACGTCGAGTACTTTCATCCGCAGAGCCTTTCTTCTTCTTATGCGATACAGTCAACAAGCGGAAATTTCTCGCCCAGCACCGGCTCGGCAGGAATCCCCAGCCACTTTTCCAGCACCGTGGCATAAACGCTGCGGAAATCGGTGGTGTGCTTGAGGCTTCCACCGCCGCCGCCCTGAAGGTCGGTCAGGCTGGGGTGTTTGCCGTGGATTCCCGGTTTCAAAGCCGGTCCGAATAAGAATTGGGCTGCTGCGGCGCCGTGATCCGTCCCCTCGTTGCCGTTCTCCTGGACGCGGCGTCCGAATTCGCTAGTTGTCATCATCAGCACTCGCTGGTCCTGCCCTTGCTGGGCCAAGTCCTTTTGGAAGGCCGACACGCAGGCGTTCAGATTCTCCATCAGCTTGTCGTGGTTTGGCCGCTGACCGCGGTGCGTGTCATAGCCGCCCGTGCTGGTGAAGAAGATGCGAGTGTTCAATCCGCCGGTGATCAGGCCGGCGATAATCTGCAAGCTTCGTCCCAGCCCGTTGCTGGGATACTCGACCTTCGGCTTGTAAGCGCCGACCAACTGGCGAATCCGATCGCTGCTGTCGTTGGCCCGTCGAGCCGTAGACGTGATGAAATTTAGGCTGCCTTGTGCTTTGTCGGCATCCAACGCGTTCAGCTCGCGATACAGTTCCGCACGCGCTTTGTCGCCGCGGTCGCCCGTGTAGCGGTACTGATCCGGGTTGCTAAAAGCGATTCCCGGGTGCTCGTTGCCCACCATCAGGC
This sequence comes from uncultured Pirellulaceae bacterium, assembly GCA_964343305.1. Classification (GTDB taxonomy): domain Bacteria; phylum Planctomycetota; class Planctomycetia; order Pirellulales; family Pirellulaceae; genus CAYFJO01. The sequence goes on from CAYFJO010000008.1 coordinate 61,092, forward strand.
GTGGTGACTTGCCTGTCCCCACCGCGATCGAGAGCGTCGGGTCCGGGTTACCCTTGTGGCCGCAATCAATGCCGCGACCAATCCATCCATACGGCTCGCTGCTCGCCTGATGACGGGCAGTATGCCAGATCTCGGTCGCGGTGAAATGGCTGTAATTCGTTTCGGGATACCCGACGCCAGGAATCGCTGCGAACGCTCCCTGGTCCAGCAGCTCTTTGAACCCTTTCAGGTTGGGATGAAGTCCCAACTCGTTGTTGAGCTTGATGACTTCATCGTCCTTGATCCGAGTTGCTTTGCGGGCCTTGCCGTACTCCTCGTGTCCATAAGGAACCAGTTCGCTGATGGCATCATGGCCGCCGCTCAGCTCCAAGACGACCAGCGTACGTTGTCCGGGTTCGGCGCTCGGTCCGGCAAGCGCGGTGTGAACGAGATAGTTCGGCAGAACCGTCCCGACACCGACCAAGCCGAGCCCTCGCGTAACAAACTCCCGTCGAGTGGCGGTTCTTAAACTTCTCATACTAAACCTCTGTAATATGGTTTCGAGCAAAAAAAATCAACCCAACTGGGATTCCGGCATGCTCATTAGCAATACGACCAAGGCCCGTAGCTTGGCATTGAGCTGGTTTCGTTGGGCAGTCCACTGCTCCGCGGGTGGCAACTCGCCTAGAAAACTGGCCAATTTCTTTCGTTTGGCATCACTGGGAGAGATCACCATGCATGTCTTGACCAGGAAATCCACGATCTGTTCGGGCGTCTGCAATCCCTTGCCCTCTAACAGGCCGACGACGTCCACGTTGGGACGTTCCACCAAACTCGCAACCTGGTTGTACCGCACGAAAATCCGTTCCGCGTTGACCCAGGCGCTGCCTTCATCCCAGCCTGCCACGTTGGGCGGCTCAAACAAAGTCTGTCCCATCGCAATGATCGCCGAATCGACGCTGCCATAGTTAACGTCCTGGACCCCCAAATCACGGATGGCCCCGATGACCAACTCTGCGGGGCCCTTGACGTGGGACCCCATGGACTTGTCGCTGTAGAACACTTCAGACAGGAACATATTCTTCAGCATCGGCCGCATGTCGTAACCGCAACTCCGCAGCACATGCGCCAGTGTGTCAATGACCTCGGTCTCGGGATTCTCATAGGCAAAAAAGACGAGCAGTTTTTTGCACGTGTACTTTGCCGTCGAAGGATGCTGAAGAATGATGTCCACCACTTCGTTGCCGCTCCAGTTGCCTTTGCGGCCCAGGACGGTCTTAGCCGTCTCGTCGTGGCGCGTTCCCTGGAACCGGAACTGTCCCGTCCAAGAATCGTATGTATAACCCGTCAGTGCCCGAGACGCTTCCCGGACGTCCTCTTCTGTATAGCCGCCTTTCATGTGGTTGGCACTGAACTCTTCGCCCAGGGAGAACAACTCCTGCAACTCCCGGCCGAGGTTTTCGTTGCCCCGACCTTTGGCGTTCGTGTGATTGTCCAGGTAACGGATCATCGCCGGATCCTTGATGATCCCGTGGAGCAACGCCGCGTAGTTGTCACACCCGTAAGTGCGGAAGAGTTGATTCTGTTGGTAAAGAATGTAAGTGCGGTACAGCGAGCGGTATTGGACGGCGAGGTGGTCGTGCCAGAACAGGGTGAGCTTCTCTTGCAGCGGCCGTGGCGATTCCGCCATCCGTTTAAGCCACCAACGGCGGAGTTCGGCCTGTTGGCGACGCTCGCGACTGGTGCGGCGACTGCTCAGGTTGCTGCGTTCGTTTCCTTCAAGTCGTCCTTCCCACGGCTCGGGTCGTTCCAGCCGCATGATGTCGAATTCGATATGGGCCTGCGGCCGCTCGTAAATGTCGACCATGTAATCGACAGCTTTGTGCAGACCCAATTCGTAAAGTTTTTGTACTTCGTCGGGCGTCCCGCCGAAGCCGGCGCGAACCAGCAGGTGGCGTGCCTTGGCGTAGTCCCACTGGCTACTAGGCATCGGCTTCAACCCACCGAGCGCCGTGGCGTGGGCGACCGCGGCTTGATCGAGGGCGGCGGTCACAGCGGCTGCTTTTTCAGGCACCGCCTTTTCGGCAGTCGCTTTTTCCGCATTCGCCTTGTCCGCCGCCGGCTTTGCCGCAAGCACCTTGTCGGCAGCCGCTTTGGCGACCGTCGTTTTCTCGGCGAGCGTCTTTTCGGCGGCCGCTTTTTCCGCCGTCGCTTTTGTGGCAGCTTCTTCCGCTGCCTTCTTCTTGACGGGGTCCTGCTCTGAAGCAGCAACTTTCGTGGCCGCCTCGGCAGCCGCAACCTTGTCGGCTACCGCTTTTTCGGCTGCCGCCTTCGCAGTTTGTGCGTCAGCGGCCGCTTTTTCTGCCGCCGCCAAGGCCGCCGCGGTCTTGTTGGCCGCGCTGGCCTTTTCTGCGAGAGCTTTCACGGCCTTTGCCTTTTCGGCAGCCGCTTTCTCCGCGGCCATTTTCGCGTGATACGCCTGCTCGGCTACCACCGTCTGCTTGGCAACGTTCTCAGCGGCTACCTTCTTGGCCAGCTCTTTGTCGGCAGCCGTCTTTGCCGCCGCCGCTTGCTCAGCAGCTTTCTTGGCGGCTGCCGCCGCTTCGGTCGCTTTTTTGGCAGCCGTGTCCTTTTCGGCTAACACCTTCTTGGCTTCTGCGGCTTCGTCCCCCGCCAGCTTGGCCGCTTTCTCCGCCGCAACCTTCTCCGCCGCAGCTTTGTTCGCAGCAGCGGTAGTAGCAGTGGACTTCTCCGCGGCGGCCTTCGCCGTAGCGGCCATTTCCTCGGCCGCTTTCGCCGCGGCTGCTTTCTCCTCGGCTGCCTTCTTGGCTGCCGCCTCCGCTTTCTGTAACGGACCAGGTTGCTGAGCCTGGGCGGCCGTAACCGCAACACATACCACGGTCACCAACACGACGCTGGCGCACCAGTACCGAACTGTTGAACGAGCTGTCGTGGATGTCATGATCTGTGCCTCCCAAAAAACTAGTTGTTACCCCAGGAAGTCCATCAGTGGGAACTTGTCGTCGAGTACGGGCTCGCTCGGGGCGCCGAGCCATTTCTCCAGCACGGTGGCAAACACGTTACGGAAGTCGACGGTGAACGCCAGGTTGCGGCCTCGCACCATCTCGCTGTCTTCCAGGCTGGGATGTTCGCTGTAAACGCCCGGCTTAAGTGCTGGGCCGAACAGGAACATCGGTCCTGCCGTACCGTGGTCGGTACCCTGGCTGCCATTCTCGGTCACGCGGCGACCGAATTCGCTGAACGACATCGTCAGCACACGATCATCATTGCCTTGCTGGGCCAAATCTTCCCGGAAAGCGGCAACCGCCCCGTTCAACTCGGTCATGAGTGTGTCGTGGCGAGCCCGCTGGAAATAGTGGGTGTCGTACCCACCTTGAAACACATAGTACACGCGCGTGCTCAACCCGCCCGCGATCAGCGAAGCAACCGTCTTGAGTGACGTAGCCAAACCCCCAGTCGGATAACTGACGTTGCTCGTGTACCTGGTCGCCAAGTCCCGAATCGTCGTGCTGCTTTGGTTGGCATCGATGGCGGTTTGGGTGACGAAGTCCTGGGCCGTCGACAGGTCTTTGGGAGTCATTTCATTGAGCAGGCGGTAGGCATCAGCTCGCTTTTGGTCGCCGCGGTCGCCCAGATAGCGGAACGACTGAGGTTGGCTGAAGCTAATGCCAGGATGCTCGCGACCGCGCAGGGCACGCGGGGTCCTGCCGCTGCCCAGCGACATGGCCAGCTTGGGATCCGGATTACCTTTGTGGGCCGTATCGCAGTACTTGCCAATCCAACCGTAACGGCTTTCCTTCAAAGTACTGTTTGACCGGGCCACATTGTCACCCATGTGCCAGATATCCATCGAGGTGAAATGGCTGAGGTTCGGGTTAGGATACCCGGCCCCCTGCACCACCGCGAAAGAGCCCTGATCAAGCATGTCTTTGAAGCCAGTAAGATTCGGGTGCAGCCCGACTTTGTCGTTGATTTTCAGAACCTCATCGTCCTGAATCCGTGAAGCCTGACGATTGCGGCCGTACCCATCGTCGGCATACGGGACAACCGCGCTCAGACCGTCATGGCCGCCGCTTAACTGCAGCACCACCAACACGCGCTCGTCAGAAGTGGCCTTAGGTCCGGCCAACGCCGTACGCACCAAAAAGTTGGGCAGCACCGTACTGATTCCCACCAAGCCGAGACCGTTAGTCAAAAGCTCACGTCGAGTTGCAATCTTGATACCGGACATAGTTAACATTCCTTCAATCTCAGGTTTAATAAGTTAGTCAGCTTTGGAAACGTTAGAGAACAACGCAGACCTTTCTTTTTTACGTACACTGATATTCAGGCATACTCATCATCAGCACCAATAGAACGCGGAGCTTGGCGTTGAGTTGATTCCGCTGGCTGTCCCATTCGGCAGCCGGCGGCAGCGCGCCAAGTTGGTTCACCAACTCTTTGATTTTCGCATCGTCCAGCGACCTGACGAAGCAGCTCTTGGCCAAATATTTGACCACGTCTTCCGATGTCTTCAGATTCTGGCCCTCCAAAGCGGCAACGACGTCGAGGCCTCGCGGTTTGTTGGGCACGACCGCCCTTTCGACCAGGTCGGCGACTCCGTTGTAGCGGACGAACACGCGGTTGGCGTTGACCCAGAACTGGCCTCCTTCCCATCCTTTGACGTTCGGCGGCCCGAACAGCTCCTGGCCCATGCCGGACACCGCCGAGCCCAGCGCGGAGAACGAGATGTCCTTGATCCCCAAGTCGCGGAGCGTGCCGATCACGAGTTGTACGGGACTCTTGATCTGCGAAGCCATCGTCTGTTCGCCGTAGAACTCCTCGGACATGAAGAGGTTCTTGAGCATCGGACGCATGTCGTACTGGTGTCCGCGCAACAACGAGGCCAAACGATGGACGACCTCTTCGCTGGGGTTTTCATGAGCGAGAAATACGAACAGCTTACGCGCGATGAATGGGGAAGTGAACGGTTGTTGCAGGATCAGATCGACGAAATCGTCGCCCGCATAGTTACCGGTCCGGCCGAAAATGGTCTTGTTTTCCGTGTCGTGTCGGGAAACGATGAACCGGAACTGCTTGGTGTTCGTGTCGTAGGTGTACCCTGTCAGCGCTCGGGCTCCTTCCATGATGTCCTCTTCGCTATAGTTGCCCTCACCCATCGAGAACAGTTCCATGATCTCGCGGGCCAGGTTCTCGTTGGGACGACCCTTGATGTTACTGTTGTTGTCTAAGTAGCGGAGCATTGCCGGATCGTGCACAATCCCGTGCAGCAGTCCGCCAAAGTTCCCAGCGGCGTGCTCTCGCAGAAGCTCATTCTGCAAATACATCGCATAGCTGTCACGCACCGTCTGATATTCGGTAGCGAAGTGGCCGTGCCAGAACAAGACTAGTTTCTCTTGCAGCGGTCGCGGTGATTGGACCATTCGCTGCATCCACCAATCTCGCAGCCGACTCTGCTGCAGTGCCTCGATGCGGCGCCGTTTGATGATCAGTTCCCGACGCCGCGTGAACTCAAGTTGCCTTTCGTTGGGATCCGCACGTTCGGGCAGAGCAGCGTTGAACGGCAGGTCCAGTCCGGACTGGGCGTCATAGTTGACCAAAAACTCAACCGCTCGGTGCAAGCCCATCGCATGCAGCTTTTCGACCTCCTCTGGAGTCCCACCGAAACCGGCTCGGCAAAGCAAGTGACGCGCCTTGGCATAATCCCATTGATCTGCCGGCAGTAGCTTCAAACCGCTCTCGACAAGGGCCACGGTCTCGTAGGATTTGGCAAGAGCAGGCTTGATGAGAGCATCTTTAGCCCGCAGATCATCCCGGGCAGCCTTTTCGGCGGCGGCGACCTGATCAGCAGCAGCCTTGGCCGAAGCGGCGGTGCTGGCAGCTTTCTTGTCCGCCGCGACCGTTTGTGCAAACGTCTTGTCAGCAGCGGCCTTCTGAGCGGCGGCCGCATCGGCAGCCTTCTTAGCCGCGGTCGCCTGGCCGGCCGCGGTCTTCGCGGCAGCCGTCTTTTCAGCGAGCGTCTTGTCTGCGGCGACCTTCTCGGCAACAGCTTTCGCAGCAGCGGCCTCGGTCTCCGCACTCTTGTCCGCGGTCGCTTTGTTGGCAGCAACTGTCACGGCGGCGGCCTTCTCGGTGACAACCTTCTTCGCTGCAACTTGCTGGGCGAGCGCCGCGTCGGCGGCCGCTTTGTCCGCGGCTGCTTTGTCCGCGGCAGCCTTGGCAGCGGTCGCTTTGTCACCAGCCACCTTTTCAGCGGCGGCCCTCGCAGCGGCAGTCTTGTCGGCAGCAGCTTTGGCAGTTGCCGCCTTGGCAACGGCAGGCTTTGCAGCAGCGATCTTCTGTGTCAAAGTCCGCTCAGCAGCAGCCTTGGCAACCACGGCCTGCTCATAAACGACTTTCGTATTGTCAATCGCTTGCGTTACCGCCGCCGTGGTGAAGTTTTGGATCGTCTGGGCGTCTTGCCGCGCGGCGGCAGCGTCCTTGGGAGTCTTCCCATCCTTGGCGGCGGCGATCTTCTCCAGAACATCCTTGCCGGCATCAACGTCGCGGGCGGTAGTTGTGACGATATAGGTTTGAGAGCGAAGCGTGTTGGCGGCACTCACGCGGGCTCGATCGGCCCTAACAGCGGCAGTTCTGGCAGCCGTGACCTTTTGCGCGAGTGATTTATCGTCAGGATTTTTCTTGGCGGCAGCTTCGGCGGCGGCAACGTCCGCAGCAGCCTGCTTGGCAGCCGCATCCCTTTCCGCGAGTGCTTTTTCAGCTTCAGCTTTGTCGGTTTCCGCCTTCTTGGCAGCGGCTTGGTCGCGAGCGATCTTGTCCGCAATCGCCTTGTCGGTGAACGCTTTCTTCTTCCCGGCGTCCTTCGCGGTCACGTCGGCCGCAACCTTGTCCAGAGCGGCCTTCCTCTCGCCAATCCTCCCTGCCGCGGCTTTCCTGGCCGCAGCCTTAATCGCGGCAACTTTTGCGGCGGCTGCTTTTTCGACCGCAGCTTTGGCGGCGGCGACTTTTTCGGCCGCAGCCTTGGCGGCAGCGGTCTTTTCAGCCAGCGCTTTCTCAGCGGCTGCTTTCTCGGCGGCAGCCTTGTCAGCGGCAGTCTTAGCCGTGGCAGCCTTTTCGGCAGCGGCTTTTGCCGCGGCGACTTTCGCGGGCAGCGCCTTCTCGGCGGCCGCTTTTTCAGCAGTAGCCTTTTCCGCGGCCGCCTCAGCCTTCTTCACCGCGGCATCTTCGGGTACTTGGCCCACGGCAAAGCTAGCATCCAAGAGTGTGACAAACATCACACTGGCTAAGCCCAAACAAGCTGCAATTGTCTTCATAGTTTGTGTTTTTCTCATGATCCAAATCTCCTCTCACACGACGTTTTCGCTAAGTGGAATCGACGCCGTTGCAGTTAACGAACACGACTGAAAACTTTGGTTCCAAGCGTATCTCTTTGTTTGCAGAACCAGATCGGGCGACTCAGCAAAACGAAGGGCTGTTGGGCCTTTCTTCTCTTGTTTCACCGGGGACGATCGGTCCTCGGCATTGCTCGGTCTGGTTATCTTAAGGCAGGCTTGTCTTGTTTTTGGTGGGTCCCGTTTTCCGGGTTAACAAGGGCAGGACAACATCACACGGGGACAGTTTCTACGATATCAATGCTCTTGACACCGGCAGGGCGTTCATTGACCATACATTCCGGCAACGGAGCTGCCATGTCACGAGCCAAATCGGCAAGGGAAAGCTCCGCCAGTAAGTTAGTGTACTGCTGCTCGAGTCGGCACAGTTTGCTATAGTTTTCGCACTGGGACTGGACGGCACATTTACCCGTTGGTGTCAACGCGCACCAGGCATAGGAAGATCCTTCTA